>JAHDFV010000004.1 GCA_020627985.1 Saprospiraceae bacterium | reverse complement strand
TGAATTTGATGAAGATGCTGTTTTATTATCACCTAGATATAGCAAAAAAACATTTAACCATTTAAAATTTGCTAATATTAAGTGCAATTTCATTTTATTCATTCCTAACTTTGTGAGCTTTCTACAACCCATTGAAAAATACTTAACTTTTTTACCCATTGGTGCACAGTATTATTGCCATGCAGAAAAGTAATCATCGAATCTAAAATTAAGAATAGTGCTGAGTAAATTCATTGATAAATTTTTTGGAATTCCTTTTTTTTACCATTACGCTCGTTGGTTATTTACCTTGGGGATTCGATATGAACCGATTAAAACATTTTTAGATCCAAAACCCGAAGATTCGGTTTTAGATATTGCTTGTGGTGTAGGTACTTATACGAAAATCGTAGATGATGCGAAATATTTAGGAATTGATTTAAATGAAGAATATATAGAAACGGCAAATAAAGAATGGAAAACAGATAAAAGGAATTTTGTTGTTCAAGATGTACTAACCATTGATCAAAAATATCCAAAAAATAGTTTTAACAAAGGAATGATGTTAGGATTAATTCATCATTTACCCGAAGAAGACGCTTTGAAATTATTAAAAAAATCAAGCGAAATATTAACGGAGCGTCTCGTTGTTATGGATAATTTTTATTCTAAATGGCATTTAATAAATAATTTAGTTTGTCATTTAGATCGAGGAAAATTTGTTAGAACAGTAGAGCACGAAAGAATGATATTAAGCCAATACTTCGAAATTGAAAAAGAAAGAAGATATTATGTAAATAGTCGTTTAGCTCATTACGTCGTTTTTCAATTAAAACCCAAACCTCAATTAAATTAAATCAATGATAGCGCTTTCCATAGTTGTTCCGATTTACAATGAAGAAGATAACATTGAACTTTTATATCAACGATTAATTTCGGTGATAGAAAAGATCGGAGAATCCTATGAATTGATATTTGTGAATGATGGATCGAAAGATAAATCCATTGATAAATTAAAAATAAAAGCTCAAGAAAATCCTTTTGTAAAGTATATTGATTTCAGTCGAAATTTTGGACATCAAATTGCAGTTACTGCAGGTTTGGAATTAAGCAAAGGAGAATCCATCGTCATCATAGACGGAGATTTACAAGATCCACCTGAATTAATCGAAGATTTATATCAAAAAAAGAAAGAGGGATTTGAAGTAGTTTATGCTAGGCGGAAAAAGAGGAAAGGGGAGAGCTGGCTTAAGAAATTCACAGCGAGGGTTTTTTATAGGATCTTGAAAAATATTACATCAATAGACATACCTGTTGATACAGGAGATTTTAGAATTATAGATCGTAAGATTGTTGAAGTATTACGAGAAATGCCTGAATATCATCGATACATTCGTGGACAGATTTCTTGGATTGGATACAATCAAACCTATGTAGAATACGAAAGAGATGAGCGTAATTCTGGGGTAACAGGTTATTCATATAGTAAGATGTTTAAATTCGCTTTAGATGGAATAACATCTTTTTCTGATTTTCCGTTGAAGCTAGCTACCTTTCTAGGCTTCATTGTTTCTATTGTTGCTTTTGTTACTTTATTGTTTGCCTTATATGCTCGTTATTTTACAAGCAATTATGAACCAGGTTGGACATCTATTATTATCAGTATTTTATTTTTAGGAGGAATACAATTGGTATCTATTGGAATAATTGGAGAATATATTAGTCGAATCAATACCCAAGTAAAAAGAAGACCATTATACATCGTAAAAGATACAAATATTGAAAAGTAGTTTTACTTTTGTACAGAATTGAAATACAAAAAGATGCTAAAGAAAAATTTAGAAATACTTCAAGAAAAAAAGGATAAAGCTTTATTAGGCGGTGGAGAAAATCGGATTGCAAAGCAGCACGAAAAAGGAAAGCTTACCGCAAGAGAAAGAGTTCACTTTTTGATGGATGAAGGTTCTTTTGAAGAAATTGGAATGTTGGTTACACACCGTAGTACTGATTTTGGTATGGAGAAACAAATCTTTTTGGGGGATGGCGTCATAACAGGATATGGAACTGTACAAGGCAGAATAGTATATGTTTTTGCGCAAGATTTTACCGTTTTCGGTGGTTCTCTTTCAGAAACGCATGCAGAGAAAATTTGTAAAATCATGGATCTAGCCATTCAGAATGGTGCGCCTGTTATAGGATTAAATGATTCTGGTGGAGCAAGGATTCAAGAAGGTGTTCGATCTTTAGGAGGATATGCTGACATCTTTTATAGAAATACATTAGCATCTGGTGTGATTCCACAATTATCTGCAATCATGGGTCCTTGTGCGGGTGGAGCTGTTTATTCTCCTGCAATTACTGATTTTATTATGATGGTTCAAGATACATCATATATGTTTGTTACAGGACCGAATGTCGTGAAAACAGTAACGAATGAGGAAGTGACTTCTGAAGAATTAGGTGGAGCATCTGCCCATTCTACTAAATCAGGAGTTACACATATTACTGCCGTAAATGATATTGATTGTATCAATAAATTGAAAGCATTATTGAGTTATATGCCTCAGAACTGTGAGGAAAAGCCAAAGGCAATTCCGTACGAAATAGGAGATGAATATAGAGAAGAATTATCAACGATTATTCCCGATAGTGCTAACCAACCTTATGAAATGAAAGAGGTGATTGAAGGAATAGTTGATCAAGATTCTTTTTATGAAATACATAAAGATTACGCAGAAAATATTGTAGTGGGTTTTGCTAGGATTGCTGGTAAAAGTGTAGGAATTGTTGCCAACCAACCTATGAACATGGCTGGTGTTTTAGATGTGAATTCATCTAAAAAAGGAGCAAGATTTGTTCGGTTCTGTGATTGTTTTAATATCCCACTTTTAGTCTTGGTTGATGTTCCTGGTTTCTTACCTGGTACCGATCAAGAATGGAATGGTATCATAACAAATGGCGCAAAATTATTATATGCATTTAGTGAAGCAACAGTTCCTCGAATTACTTTAATTACCCGAAAAGCATATGGTGGTGCATATGATGTTATGAATTCTAAACACATTGGAGCAGACATGAATTTTGCTTGGCCTTCTGCTGAAATTGCAGTAATGGGAGCAAAAGGAGCCAGTGAAATCATATTCAGAAAAGAAATTAAAGCTGCGGATGATCCTGCTGAAAAATTAAAAGAAAAAGAAGCAGAGTATGCCGATAAATTTGCACATCCTTATCGAGCAGCTTCTAGAGGTTTCATTGATGAAGTTATTGAACCGAGAGATTCACGTAGGAAATTAATAAAAGCATTTGCAATGCTTGAAAATAAAGTGGCAAAATTACCAAAAAAGAAACATGGTAATTTACCATTATAAACAGCTTTTTGCATCATGAATTATCAAGACATTCTTTTAGACAAAATAAATCAAGCTGATTTATGGGAAAAAGAATGGACGATCAAAAGGAATGAATTTCTAAAAAAAGAGGGGAGTATTGACACCAATATCTATTTTGTCAATGATGGTAGTATACGAATTTTTGTTCTAGATGAATGGGAAGAGCAAACGATTCGTTTTGGTTATCAAAATGATATAATAGTGGCTTTAGATTCTTTTATTTCAGAACAAGCATCAGATCTAAATATTCAAGCACTTAAGAAAACAAATGTAAAATCCATCTCAAAAAAGAGATATATGGATTTTATTCATTCTACTTCAGAGAATATTCAATTGTGGAATCAGATTTTAGGCATGCTGATTTATCAACAAATGGAACGAGAAAGAGATATTCTGACATCTTCACCCATCAAAAGATATGAACGCGTTTTAAAACGATCTCCACAGCTTTTTCAAGAAATACCAAATAAATATATTGCTTCGTATTTACGAATGACACCAGAAACTTTATCTAGAATCAAAAAACGTTGATTTCAATCAATGTTTTAGATTAAAGAATGGCTGATCTTTGTATAAAATTATAACAATGAAAATTAATACGAATCAATTAATACAAGACTTAGAAAGAAGAACGCATAATAATATAAAAGTTGTAGAAAATTATCGTTCTATTTCTGATGAAAAACTGAATTATAAATCTTCAAAAGAATCTTGGAGTGTATTAGAATGTATTGAACATTTAAATCTATATGGTGATTTTTATATTCCCGAAATTCAAAATAGATTAAAAAAGAATACAACGAGTTCTAAGGATGTTTTTAAATCAGGTTTATTAGGGAATTATTTTGCAAAATCTATGCTGCCCAAAGAGAAGTTGAATAAAATGAAAACCTTTGCAGATAAAAATCCTGTAGGTTCATCGTTGTCTAAAAATGTTTTAGATCGATTTTTGGAACAACAGCAAAAAATGCTGTCTTTATTAGATCAGTCTAGAAAAGTAAATTTAAATAAAACTAAAACATCAATTAGTATTTCTAAATTAATTAAATTAAAATTAGGGGATACGTTTAGAGTTGTAATTTTTCATAATGATCGGCATATTCTTCAAGCAGAAAATATTTTAAAAAACTTATAAAAAATAAAAACGCCAGAACTAACTCTGGCGTTAAATAAATATAAATTACGGCAATATTAAATGCAAATCTCCAAACTCATGCCACAAATATTTATGATGGACAGCTTCATGGTATGTGATTTCTAAATGCTTTCTTTTTGTAATGGCTTCTAGCATAAATAAATGAGAGGCCTTTGGCTCATGAAATCCTGTGATTAATCCATCTATTCCATTGACTCCTCTTTCAGGTGTAATAAAAATATTAGTCCAGCCTTTTCCTGAACTTGTAATTTTCTGACTGGAAGTTAATGTTTCGATAGCTCTTATTACGGTTGTGCCTACAGCAATAATATTTTTTCCTTTTTTTCTTGCATTGTTTATAGCCGTTGCACTTTTCTTAGAAATTTCGAAATATTCTTCATAAGGTTTTTCATTCATTTCTAAACTGGCTACACCTGTATGCAATAAGATAGGAATGATTTCTACTCCTTTTTTTTCTAATTGATCAAGGACATTCTGTGTAAAGGCTCTACCTGCAGAAGGCATTTCTGCGCTACCAAATTCTTTAGCGAAAATAGTTTGATAAAATGAATTTGGATAATTCTTTTTAATATTAAAATATTGAATATTCTGAGCAAATTTTTCTAAATAATGACTTACTTCTTCTTCTATTATTAATTCAATAGTCCATAATTGTAAATGATCTTCTTGATTAGAATTGGAATAATAAGGTTGAATTAATCGTATGCTACCTCCATGAATTAATTCAATTATTTCATTCGGTTGACCGCCAAAATATCTTTGAGTATTATTTTCAGATATTTCTCTTAATTCTGCAACCCATTTTTTATTTTTTAATTGAGTCGATAAATGAATTTGTAAAAAAGTATTGTTTTTATTTTTCGCTGGAATTGCTGCTTTAATCGTGCCAGAAGTATTCACAACCAAAACATCATCTTCATTTAAATAGTCTACAATATTTTTAAAAGTATCGTGTTGTACGTTATCGGTAGAAATGTTAGAAATCATCAAACGAACTTCATCTCTATTGATCCCTCTAATTTCTGTCGGTATACTACATTCCAAATTTTTAGGTAAATGATAATGGAATGGAATATTATTATATATCGCTGTCATCATAATTAATTTAAATTGAATGAATATTTTCTATCTTTTTTGCTTCATATCTTCCACTTTTGTATTGTCCAAATATTAATGATAAAAATCCAGGGACTGATTCTTCAGGTAAAGGTCTGTCTGAAATATCTTCTCCAGGAAAAGCTTCTTGATGCATTTGTGTTCTCATATCGCCTGGATCTACGGTGTAAATATTTAAAGTTGGATTTTCTTTAGCCAAAATTAAAGTCATATGATCTAAAGCTGCCTTACTTGCACTATAACCGCCCCATTTTTTATACGCATTTACTGCTGCATCACTAGAAATATTTATTATGGTTGCTCCAGAATTAAAATCATCTTTTAATTTTTGAATCAAAGAAAGGGGAGCAATAACATTGGTATGAAAAATAGTATGAATAACTTCAATTGGATATTCTAATAAATTGGGTTGAGGAGAAATACCTATAGTACTCGCATTATTAATAATTAAATCAACGCCATTAAATTTTTTAATTCTTTCTTTAAATTGTAATAAATGAATTTCATCAATAATATCTCCTGAAATGGCCTCAACAGTAGTCCATTGTTCTAATTTATTTTTGGCTTTTAATAATGCTTCTGCATTTCTTCCATTAATAATTAAATTCCAATTCTTTTTCGCAAAAGCTGTAGCAAGTGCAAATCCTAAGCCTCTTGACGCTCCTGTAATAATTGCAGTTTTATTTTCCATTGTATTATATTTTTAGTTATTAAATACAATACAAATATCGGTGAGGTAATAAAATAATATTACATGCTTAAGGATAGAAATAAATGGAAAGAAGTACAGGGTATTCCCTGTACCAAAGTACAGGACAACATATGGACCTATTATTTGCGGACCTATTAGCTATGGACTTTAGTCCATAGCTAATAGATATGGTGTCTTAAATAATTCCTTTTTTTGTAGCAATTAAAACAGCCTCCGTTCTATTTTTTACAGCGAGTTTACTAAATATAGAAGAGATATGAAATTTTACAGTTCGTTCAGAAATAAAAAGGGTTGATGCAATTTCTTTATTTTTGTTTCCTTTTGCCATTTCTTGTAAAACTTCAAATTCTCTTGGGCTTAATTCATCTTTATCACTGTTTAAATGTTGAATTAATTTGGAAGCAATTACTGGTTGTAAAATGGATTCACCTTTATAAGCAACGCGAATCGCATTAAATATTTCCTGATGACTAGCGCCTTTTAATAAATAACCTTTAGATCCCGATTTAATAGCAGTTATTATTCTTTTATCCGTATCGAAAACAGTGAATACAATTATACGAATAGAAGGTTTTATTTTTTGTAATTCTTGAATTAAAGAAAGACCATCTTTTTCAGGCATTTCTAAATCACAGATAAGGATATCTGATTCAATATTTTTTAATTTGGACAGTGCTTCATTACCATTTGATGCTTGACCTACAATTACGAAATCTTCTTGAGTTTCTAAAATTGAAATTAAACCATCTCTTACAATAGGATGGTCGTCTGTAATAAATATTTTAATCTTTTGATTCATAAGTAGGAATAGAAATATGAATTATTGTTCCTTTGTTGGGTTCGCTTTGAATTTCAAATATACCATTTAATAATTTTACTTGCTCATTCATTCCAATAATTCCAAATCTTTTATCAATAATTTCATCAGGATTAAAACCGATGCCATCATCTTCAATAGTAAGAATTATTTTTCTTTTTTCACAAATAATCGTAAACGAAATTTCTTTAGCATTAGAATGAGCAGAAATATTATATAGAGCTTCAGTACCGATTCTATAAATACTTGATTCTATTCTTTTAGATAATTGAGGTAATAAACCTTTTACGGATAAAGTATAATTAATTCCTTGTTCTTTTTTTATCGAAATTAATTGTTGCCTAAAAACTTTAACAATAGATTCATCAATTAATTCACTAGGTTTTAAATCTAAAACAGATCGTCTAACATCTTCTAAACTTTTTTGACTCAGATCAATAACATCATTTAAAGTGCTTTGTATTTTTTCTTTTTTATTTTGATCTAATAATAACTGCGCTGATTGAATTTTTAAAATAATACCACTTAGACTTTGAGCAATGGTATCATGTATTTCTCGAGCAAGTCTATTTCTTTCCTCAACGATTCCTAATTTTTTACTTTCAGCTAGATATCGATTTCTTTCAATAGCAACACTGAGCATATCACCGATGGTATAAAGTAATTCTAACTTTTGTTTTGAAAGTTGTTGGCTATCTTGACTTACAACATTTAAAATACCTATTTTTTTTCCAGATGTAAATAAAGGTACACTTGCATGAAATTTTAAACCAGCAGTTCCACTATTAAGATTTTGTAATCGAGTACATTCAATTTCGTTAATATTAGAAGGAGCATTTAAATCATTGTTTAAATATTGTTTAATACACCAACAACTTCCAGCCAATAAATTTTCATTATCAATAAAAACAGGTGGTAAATTATAAGAACTGGCTAAATATGTTTGATTCTTTTGATCCATTAACCATATCCAACCTGTTTCTAGTTCGAATAATTTTACAACTTCCTTTAAGGTATAATCCAAAGCATTCGTTAGAATTGTTTCTTGATTTAAATACTTAGCAATTGTATTTAAAATACTTAACTCATTGTTACGTTGTATTAAATCATTAATATTCATAAAAAATTAAATGCTTGGAATTTTATTGATGAAATTATATTTTTTTTCTTCAAAATCAATAGAACAACAATAAGTTTGAATGCCATTAGTGACCATAAGATAAGGAACTTTTAATTCAATGTTGTATAAAGCGATCTGATCGAAAACTTTTTGGTTAATTTCTACTTCGGGACGTTTACATTCTACTAACAAAAAAGGTTCCATATTTTTTTTATAAGTAAGAATATCACAACGCCTTTCTAAAGTATTCACTTTTAATTGTTTTTCAACTTTAATTCTATTTTTATTATAACCTAATTCCTGGATTAAATGTTGAATGACTAATTGACGAACCATTTCTTCAGGTAATAAAACATACCATTTCTTTCGTAAATCATCCCAAACATATTTTTTATTTTCTTCTTTCTTAATTTTTAAATGATCCACATAAGAAAGAAAATCTATTTCTAAGAGCATGATCCTAATTCAAATTTTTAATAAAAGGAGTATGATGAACAGGAATATTTTTTTCTTTACATTTCTTTTCTAAAAATGTAGTCTTATGTTTTTTATTTGTGCCATCAAACAAAATGAAAGAAAAATCAAACTCTTCAGCTAAAGCTTCTAAATTTACAAATACATTGTTTCGGATAATAATTCCATCTACTTTTATTTTATTCATAGATCTTATATCAAAATAATCTTTATTTAAAATATAATAAGTTTGATCAGCAATGTATAAGAAAGAACCATTTTTAAAAAATAAAGATTCGTTATATTTTTCAGGATGAATATTCGATTTGTTCATGAATGTACGATAGCCTTTAGATGCAAACCGCTCTGATTTTTCAGTCAGTTCTTCTGAAGCAATGGTGATTCTTTTCCCTTTATGAAAATAATCAATTAAAGGTTGTTTAGAATGATAAAAAACAATTTCATCTTTTTGGGATATTGCTATCTTTCTAATGTTTTGTATCATTAATATTAATATTAAAAATCCAAAGAAAAACCAAAGCGATCTTTTATTCTTTTTAGTTAAAAAGAACATGAGAATTGCAATAGATATATATGATAAAAATACTTGAAACCCATTGAAATGTATATACTCAATTAAACTTAATGGGAATTTTTCAAGAATAAATATAAAAGCGTTCATACACCAAATAATAGAATGTAAAAATATCCCAAATATATCAGCTAAAAAAGGAAGAATCATTTCAAAAAATAAAAGTAACATTCCAGTGTACATCACAAATGCTGCTGCAGGAATAACAACAATTCCAGAAAATATAAAATATGTAGGAAATTGATCAAAGTAATATAAACTAATAGGCAAAGTTGTAATTTGTGCTGCTAAAGAAACAGATATTAAACTCCAAAAGTATTTCCCTATTTTATTTTTTACATACCAGCTTTTATTAATCCAAGGATAAAAAAATACAATTCCAATTACAGCTAAATAGGATAATTGAAAACCTGGACTAAAAATTAAATAGGGATTAAGGAGTAATAATAAAAATGCAGAAGAAGCTAAAGTATTGTAAATGTTATTGGATCGATTAATTATATTTCCTACCGTTAGAAAAGAAAACATGGTAGCTGCTCTTAAAACTGAAGGAGATGCACCCGTAATAAATGCAAAACCCCAAATAACGATTATAGCTATACTAACTTTTAAAATTTTGTAATGCAATTCTCTCCTACGAATGAAGCCTAACAAAAATTGAACAACTGAAGCTAAAATTCCAACATGTAAACCAGAAACAGCTAAAACATGCATGGCACCAGTACCAGCATAAGCTAATTTAACATCCTCAGTAATCTCATCTTTATATCCGAGCAATAATGCAGAACCTACTGCAAACTCATTTGCACCAGTTAAATGTTTTTTTAAAGAAGAAATTGCTTTTTTTCTAATGTTATAACTATAATGATAAAAAGGACTTCCTTTATTTTTAGCTACTAATTTCCAGTCTCCTTCTTGAATAAATGAAGTATAATGAATATTTTGAAAATGTAGATATTTCGAGTAATCGAAAGCTTTTGGATTTGCAGGAGGAGGAGCTGGGTTAATCCAAGTAGAAAATAATATTTCATCTCCATATTCCAAATGAGTAGATAAAGTATCTCGATTTAATTTTACTTCAAGATAGCCTGAAACATTTTTCCATTTTTCTTCATGCAAAATAGCCTCAACATTTATCCTAAAAGATACAAGTTCATTAGGACTAGGCATATTATTAATCTTGCCTTTAAGAATATTTTTATTCTCTTTGAGATAATGACCAAAATAGTCGTTTTTATTTCGTTCATCTTTAAAACTAATACTACTATATCCTATAAAAAATAATAAAAAAAAAGCAATATAACGATGCCCTTTTTCAATGAAAGGAATGATTTTGAAATGAGATACTAAGTAAAGTGGTATTAGAAATAATAAAATATAAGTAAGATTAGGAATAGACCAAATTTCGTAGCAAATTATCCCTAAGATTAAGGGAATAATAAATCGAACAAAAGGTATGGGTCTATAAGTATTCAAATGTTTGTTTAGTTTTTACGAACATAATGAAATTTGACCATAATATGAACATTAGATTTTTCTTTTTCTTTAATATTGCAGCATGGAATTACAAAACGATTTATTTTTAAGAGCAGCCAAAGGAGAAACTACAGAAAGACCACCTGTTTGGTTGATGAGACAAGCGGGTAGAATATTACCGCAATATCGAGCATTAAGAGGTAAATTATCTGGATTTAAGGAATTAGTAGAAACACCTCATCTTGCTGCAGAAGTTACCATTCAACCTATTGATGAACTCGGTGTAGATGCTGCAATCATCTTTTCAGATATTTTGGTGATTCCTGAAGTCATGGGATTAGAATACCAAATGGTTGAGAAAAAAGGACCCTGGTTTCCTGAAACGATTAAATCGATGGAAGATGTCCAACAACTTCGAATGGGAGCGGAAGCTGCAGCAGAATTAGAATATGTTTACGAAGCATTAAGAATTACAAAAAAAGAATTAAAGGGTAGAGTCCCGTTAATTGGTTTCTCTGGTGCGCCATGGACTTTGTTGTCTTATATGATAGAAGGTTCTGGTTCAAAGACTTTTTCTAAAGCGAAGAAGTTTTTATATACCCAACCTAAAGCAGCACATGCCCTTTTAGATAAATTAACAGAAACGATTATTGTTTACTTAAAGAATAAAATAAATGCGGGTGCTGATTTAGTGCAAATTTTTGATTCTTGGGGAGGTATTTTATCTCCTGAACAATATGAGGAATTCTCATTGCCTTATATCAAAAGAATCTGTGCGGCAATAGACGAAGCTCCAGTTACTGTTTTTGCTAAAGGCGCTTGGTTCGTCCTTGATAAAATTGGTGATTTACCTTGTGATGTTGTAGGATTAGATTGGAATACAAGACCTGAATTCGCAAGAGAAAAATTAGGTGCCAATAGAGTAGTCCAAGGGAATTTAGATCCCTGTGTTTTATATTCTCCTTTTGAGAATATTAAAACTAAAACGAAAGAAATGATTAAAGGTTTTGGAGGAAATCAAATCGTAAATTTGGGACACGGTGTATATCCAGATACACCGCTTGATGGTGTAAAATGTTTTGTGGATACCGTTAAATCTCTCTAAGGACGAATTAAATATTCATAGAATAAACCAAAATTGATGATTCCCATTCCAAAAAGAATGGCAGTGTTCGTATAAAATTCGAATAAATTCAATGAATCTTGATTTATGGAAACTATACCAGGTAATTTTTTCATAGCCATGAAAAAATACAAAATAGATATTGCTGAACAAACTACAAATATCCATGATAATTCATGAACAGCTCCCAGCCACTTTAAACCAATGATTACCAATAAAAAAGTAAATAAAGAATATTCAATTAATAATCGTGATCCTTTAAATCCACTAACAGTGACAAATGTTGTTTTGCCTGCGTATTTATCGCTTTTGGCATGAAGCAAAGAATGTGCAATTGTATTTCCTAGTATTAAAAGGGTAAAAGGTAGAGCATATGTAAATAATTTTGGAAAATGTAGAGATTGTGTGTTGAGGAAATATGAAAAAATAGGAATTAAAATACTAATACCCAATAATTCTAAAAATTCACCTCCTCCTTTATAATTAAATCTGAAAGGTTTAAAAGAATATAATGCTAGAAGAAAGTACCCTAAAAAACCAAAGATTAAGATCCAATAATTTTCACTAATGATTCCAATGATTGAGAGAAATGAAAAAGAAATAGATCCAAAAAATATACCTGATGTTTTTAATAATTTTGGAGAAGGGAATAATGAATATCTTATGCAATTCTCATTCATTTCTTGTTTCAGTAAATCTGATTTTTGATCAGCTAAATGATTGAAAAAAATACTAGATAATGTAAAAGAAATCACAAAACAAAGTCCCAAACAAAATAGAGTAATATCAGCAAAACCTAATTCTTGAATCGCTAATACTTGTCCCAAAAGAAAGGCCATTATCACTCCAGACCAAAGCCTTGAAGAAATAGTTGCCATCCATTTTGATAATTGATTAACCATTAATTTATTTAGTATTCATCGTATGTTTCTATTCTAAGGTACTTTAAAAACTGGATATATCAAATAAGTATATAATCCGTTTGGAACGATTCTATTAAAAATTCAGTTCCTTTTGTAATACTCATTTAAATAATAAGAGAGGAATAGGATAAATATAATACCTTTGCACCTGCTTGTAAATTATGAAAAATATCAGTGATCGATGAACATACTCAACATCATACAAACCAAAGTTTCTGACGCATTAAAAGCGTTATATCAGATTGACATTCCAGCTCAAAAATTGGTCATTAATGTTACCAAGAAAGAATTTGATGGTGATTATACCATCGTAACATTTCCATTCACAAAACAAGCAAAAAAACGCCCCGATCAAATCGCTGAAGAATTAGGTATTTTTTTGGTAGATAAAGTTGAAGAATTCACTGATTTTAATGTCATAAAAGGATTCCTTAATCTTTCTATTTCAGATTCCTATTGGAAGCACTTTTTAAGTGATATTTTGAATAAAAAAGACTTTGGTAAACAAGGAGCTAATGGTAAAAAAGCTTTGGTTGAATTCTCTTCTCCGAATACCAATAAACCTTTACACCTCGGTCATATTAGAAATATACTACTAGGCTGGTCAACAGCTAAAATTTTGAAAGCGGCAGGTTTTGATGTAGTAAGAACTCAAATCGTTAATGATAGAGGCATAGCTATTTGTAAATCCATGTTGGCTTGGCAGAAATTTGGTGAAGGAAAAACACCTGAATCTGAAGGAATGAAAAGTGATCATTTTGTTGGTCATTGGTATGTGAATTTTGAGACACATTTTAAAGAAGAGTACAGCAATTGGCAACAAACTGATGAAGCGAAAAATGTCCTTTCTGATAAAGAAGTGAAACCAGAGAATGTTGTTGAATTCTTTAAAAAATATAAAAATGAATATTTCAATTCATTCAGTCTTCTTGGTAAAGAAGCCAAACAAATGTTATTGAAATGGGAAGATCAAGATGAAGAAGTAAGAGCTTTATGGAATAAAATGAATGGCTGGGTCTATGATGGATTTGAAGTAACTTACAAAGATTTAGGCGTAGAATTTGATCTTTTATATTATGAATCAGATACCTATTTATTAGGGAAATCTTTAATTCAAAAAGGATTGGAAAAAGAGCAATTTTTTCAAAAAGATGATGGTTCAATTTGGATGGATTTAGAGGATTATAAAATGGATCCTAAATTGGTGCTAAGAAGTGATGGTACTTCAGTCTATACAACGCAGGACATAGGTACTGCTCATTTAAGATATGAAAAACATGGTACCGAAAATATGATTTATGTTGTAGCTGATGAACAAAACCACCATTTTAAAGCATTATTCGCCATTTTAGAAAAATTAGGTGAACCCTATGCAAAAGGATGTCATCACTTATCCTATGGAATGGTCAATCTTCCTTCAGGTAGAATGAAGTCTAGAGAAGGAACAGTAGTTGATGCGGATGACCTTATGAAAGAAGTCATTACAGAAGCTGCTAAAGCTGCAAATGAAATAGGTGCTTTAGCTGGACTGCCAGAAGAAGATCAAAAAGAAATTTTCAGACAAATCGGAATGGCTGCTTTGAAATTCTTTATCATTAAAGTGAATCCCAAAAAATCAATGATTTTTGATCCTACAGAATCAGTAGATATGCAAGGACAAACAGGACCATATGTTCAAAATGCGGGTGTAAGATGCAGATCTATCTTAAGAAAATTAGGGGAGTATGATTCTTCCAACTTGTTGGATTATACTGAAATTCAAGCACCTGAAAAAGAGTTATTACAATTAATTCATTCTTATCCTGAAGTGATTCAAGATGCAGCAAAAGATTACGATCCATCTCACATTGCGAATTACTGTTATGCATTAGCTAAGAATTTCCATAAATTCTTTAATAGTGGTTTATATGTATTAAAAGCAGAAACAGAAGCAGCTAAATCTTTTAGAGCGGCTTTAACAGCAACAACTTTAAATACTTTAATCAGTGGAATGGATTTATTAGGAATCGAAATACCTGAAAGAATGTAATTAATAGAATCAAAATGTGAATTAAATTCGCATATTGATTCGTTTTTTCAATTAAAGTTTAAATATTACAATTACCTTTGTACCAATGGAAAAAGGGAGAACCATATTAAAGGATTTACAGTTCAAACTTACCATTGATCGACTTTGTCATCAATTGATTGAAACTCATGATGATTTTAGCCAATCTTGTATTATCGGAATACAACCCAAAGGTACTTATTTAGCCCAGAGAATTCACTCCAGATTATTATCCATAACAAATTCAAAATCAATCGCTTTAGGTTTATTAGATGTAACTTTTTATCGAGATGATTTTAGAACTCGGGATAAGCCTTTAATTGCCAATAAAACGGAAATGGATTTTCTTGTAGAAAATAAAAAAGTCATCCTTGTCGATGATGTACTTTATTCTGGTAGAACGGTACGTGCTGCTTTGACCGCTTTAGAACATTATGGTAGAGCAGATAAAATTGAATTAGTTACCATGGTAGATCGACATTATAATAGACATTTACCAATAACATCAGATTATACAGGAATAAAAGTAGATGCTTTAGATGAAGCATATGTGAGTGTAGAATGGGATGAAATACAAGGGAAGGATAAAATATTGTTGTTTCCAAAAAAACATTAAAATTAAAAACGAGTGTCACAAAACCGATTAAGTACAAAACATGTTTTAGGCATTAAATATCTTCAACCAGAAGATTTACATCTCATTTTTAATACAGCATTAGAATTCAAAGAAGTCATTAATCGACCCATTAAAAAAGTCCCATCTTTAAGAGATATTACTGTCGCAAATTTATTTTTTGAAAACTCTACCAGAACAAGAATTTCATTTGAATTGGCAGAGAAAAGACTTTCTGCTGATGTGGTTAATTTTTCTGCATCATCATCTTCTGTTAAGAAAGGAGAAACATTATTAGATACCGTTAATAATATTCTTTCAATGAAAGTAGATATGGTGGTCATGCGGCATCCTGCGCCTGGCGCTCCCTTGTATTTGTCAAAAAGAATACCAGCTAATATTATTAATGCAGGTGATGGTACTCATGAACATCCTACTCAAGCACTTCTTGATGCCTTCTCTATGAAATTGGCTTTAAATGATGAATTAAAAGGGAAAAACATAGCTATTTTTGGAGACATTTTGCATTCTAGAGTGGCAATGAGTAACATTTTTTGCTTAAAGAAATTAGGAGCGAATGTTCGTCTTTGTGGACCGCCAACCCTAATTCCAAAGCATATTCAACAATTGGGAGTTGAAGTTTCGTATGATGTCAGAGAAACTTTAGAATGGTGTCAGGTAGCTAATGTTTTGAGAATTCAATTGGAACGGCAGGACATCAAATATTTTCCAACATTGAGAGAGTACCATCAGACATTTGGAATCTCTAAGTCTCTTCTCGATAGCCTAGATTCTGAAGTAATCGTGATGCATCCAGGTCCTATTAATAGAGGTGTAGAACTAACAAGTGATGCAGCTGATTCTGATCAGTCCATTATTTTAGATCAAGTAGAAAATGGTGTTGCTATTCGTATGGCAGTGCTCTATTTACTTTCTTCACTTCGGAATTAACATTTCGCAAAATTATATAAAATTTTACAAATAACAATCACAATTTTATATGGTGATTCGTTACCTTTTTATATAATCGTTTTGTATGATATTAATTTTTATTATCTTGTGTACTAGGTAATTTAAGGTCACAAATAATCCACTTCATTATGAAAAAATTTTCAATCAAACTTTCTGGGCTTCTTTTTATTTTAGTTTTCTTTATCCATCAAATGGAAGCACAAAACTGTAGTGGTATAATTGCAGACAATAAAACACCTGGAAATATTCAAATCATTAAATCTGAAAAGAAACAACTGGCTATTCGATCTGGATCTTCTTATGATTTCATTATTGAAAACAAGAATAGTGGTTTGTATATGGTCATTTATTCTAAAGGAGGAGCTCGGTTAAATCAAGAAGATCGAGTTGTTTTCGAAGATGTGAATAAAAAGAAGAAAGTATATCAGTTTAATAGTATGTCTGATTTAAATAAAAATTCTTCTGGTGTACCAACTTACACTAATAGCTTAACAATTGATATAGGCTTTTTGAAATGGTTGTCAGGTGCAAAAATTAACAGAGTTTTATTATTGGATAATATGTCGGGTAAAGGGTTGCAATTAACCTTTCCTCCTACAAAGCAAAATGACATAAGAAATGTTTTTAGTTGTGTTAATAAAACATTAGACCCTTCTAAAGTATCTCCGAATGCCAAAAGAGACAATTCTGTAAATAGTGGTATTTCTAAATCAGGTGGTTCTAAAACTGCAGGAGGAAAATCTAATGCTGGAGGAGGTAAGGTAAATCCTGAAGACGAAAAAGAAGTCAGAAATTTACAAGAAGAATTAATGGAGTTAAAAGCTCGGTTACAAGAAGAAATCATTAAAGAAAAAGAAAGAGGTGATGCCATTAAGAAACAATTACAAGAAGAGGTAGCAGCCTCTAGAGAAGCAGCTACAGCTAAGAAAAATGAGTTTGCTCAAGAAGTATTGGCTTCGAGAAAACGAGCAGATGAAGAAATTCAAAAAGCATTAGAAGATGAAGCGAATGCCATTAAAATTGCTAAAGAAAAAGCTGGTGGAGAAATAGAGAAGATTGCTTTGTCTGTACAAGATTCTAAGCAAAAAGCGGCAGAAGAAGTACAAAAAGCTAAAATGAAATCTGCTGAAGAAGTGGCTGCCGCTCGTCAAAAAGCAGCTGATGAAATCTTAGTGGTTAAAGAAAATTTGGAAGTAGCAAAACAAGAATACGCAGATGAAGTAGCAACTGCCCGGGAAAATTCATCACAAGAATTATTAAAAATTAGAGAAGAAACAGCTGCTATTATAGCTGATGCTCGTTTAAAAGCAAAAGAAGAAAAGAACAAAACTGCTGAAGATGTCGTGAATTCTAAAAAAACGGCTGCAGAACAGATACTAGAAGTTAGAGAAAGTACAGCTGAAGAAATAGCAAGAATTAAAGAAAATGCAGTTTTAGAAAAAGAAAAAGTGGCATTTTCTGTAGCAGAATCTAAAAGAAATGCAGCAGAAGAAAAAGCCTTAGTAAAAGAAGCGAGTGCATCAGAAATTGCAGATATTAAAGAAAAAGTAGCCCTAGAAAAAGAAACGAATGCTAAAGAAGTTGCAGAATCTAAACAAAGAGCCGCTGAGGAAATTAACTCTGCAAAAAAACAAGTAGCTGAAGAAAAACAATTGGCAAAATCTTTAATAGATTCTACGAAGCAAGAAGTGACGATGGAAGTAGTGGAAGCTAAAAAAGAAGGGGCAGAAGAAAAAGCAAATGTCGCAGAAGAAGTGGTAGAAGCTAAGAAAAAAGCAGCAACAACGATTCAAGAAATCAATGCTGAAGAAGTAGAGCGAGTGAAAGAAGCCAAAGATAAAGCAACAGAAGAAAAAGCTAAAATAGCAGAAGAAGTGGCAGAAGCTCGATCTAGAGCTGCAGAAGAAATTCAAAAAATCCAAGCAGAAGTAGCTGAATCTGCTGAACTAGCTCGAAAGAAAGAGACAGAAGTCAAAGAAGTATCTGCAAAAGAAGTAGCTGATGCGAGAACAAGGGCTGCAGAAGAAATTCAAAAAGCAAATGAGGAAGCAAAAGTAAAAGTAACTGAAGCGAAATCAAATTCGGAAGAAGCGAAAACCAAATATGCGTCTGATGTGCAAACAGCGCAGCAAACATCTCAATCTAAAATTCAGGAAATACAGTCTGAAATGGCTGCTAAAATGAAGGAGATCAAGCAAAAAGAATCAGAGTCTAAGAATATGTCTGTTGAGGATGTACAAGCCGCTAAAGAAAAGGCAGGTTCTGAAATTGCAAAATCAAGAGAGTTAGCTGCCCAAGAAATTGCAAAAGCAAAAGAAGAAACAGCTAAAGCGAAACAAGAAGCAGCGAAAAGTGTAGCTGAAGCTCAGAAAGCTGCAGCTGAAAATATTTCTAAAACTAGAGAAGAAGAAGCAGAATTAGTACGTGCTGCAAAGGAAAATGCAGCTACTGAAAAACAAAAATTAGCAGAAGAAGTTGCTGCTTCAAAAGAAAAAGCAATGCTTGAGATTAATGAAACTAAAAAACAAGCATCTGAAGAAGTAAAATTAGTTAAAGAATCTGCAGCGAAAGCAAAGCAAGAAGCTAAATTAGCTGAATTAGAAGCAAAACAAACTGCAGCTGAAGAAATTGCTGCTGCGAAAGAAAAATCTGCTAAAGAAGTTTCTGCCACCAAACAAGCGGCTGCCCAAGAAATTCAAAAAACGAAAGTTGATGCTGAAACCATGAAGGCTCAATATGCACAAGACGTTGCTGAATCAAAGGCTAAATCTTTGGAAGAAATAAAACTCACTCAAAAAACATCAGCAGATGAAATTGCGAAATCTAGAGAAGAAGTGAATACGAAAAAAGCACAATATAATAAAGAAGCTGAAGAAGCAAGAAAAGCTTCACAAGAAGAAATAACGAAAGCTAAAAAAGAATCTTCAGATGAAGTATATGCCGCTAAACAAGCTGCAGTGGAAGAAATGAAAAAAGTAAAAGAAGATACAGCAATGAAAGTTGCAGAGCAAAAAGAAAAATTAGATGAAGTTAACCTAGAATTAGAAGAAGCAAACTCTGTTCTTAGGGATTTATTAGAAGAAGTTGAAAAGTTAAGAAAAGAAAAAGAAGCAAGCGATAGCGAAAAATAATTCTTATATTTATCGACAAGATGAATGCTGCAACCAAACATACTTTAAATCCTAAACTAGAAATAGCTGTAATTCTTACAGATAGAAAGGGTTCTATCAAATGGGTCAATGAAGATTTTACAAAGATTACAGGCTATGATCTCAAAGAGGTAAAAGGAAAAAAACCGAGTATTTTACAAGGAAAAAATACTGAACCTGAGGTTGTAGAATCTATCAAAAATGCTTTATCTAATTTACAGCCGATTAAAACAGAAATTACCAATTATCGTAAAAACGATGAAGAATATTTATGTAAATTAGTAATTTATCCTCTTTTTGATGAAAATCAAGAACTAACTAATTTTTTAGCTTTTGAAATTGATGGAGATAAAATTAAAAATGACAAAGAAATTGGCATTTTACAACTCAATCCTAGATATTCAAAAAGTAGTTTATCCAATACTAAGGCTTTAGACATTTTTATTCGATTGAATACCTTATTTGAAAATGAAAAAGTTTATCTCAATTCCGAATTAAAATTAAAAGAATTAGCGGAAAGATTAGGAACCAATACGCGTTATTTATCTCAAGTCGTAAATAAAGAAACGGGTTGTAATTTGATTCATTTTATTAATGAATTTAGAATTAAAGAAGCTAAAAAGAAAATAATAGATCCTGGTTATAGACATCTTACCACCTTCGGAATTGCCCAACATTGTGGATTTAGAAATAAATCAACTTTTTACAAAGTCTTTAAAGAATTTGAAGGAGTTACGCCTAAAGATTTTGTTAGAAATTTAAAATAATATACTATTCAATCCTTTTTAAATATTCTAAAACTACTTCATTTATATTTCTGAATATAGGATGATAATCAGTAGAAAATTCTTTAGGATTTACCCATAAAACTTGTTCAATATCTTCCTCAATTTGAGGATGAGTCTCTTGCCAATGCGTCCGCATCAAATACCAAAAAGAACGTTTTAGAATCCGTTTTCCGTCTTTTCGTTTAAACGCATGATACGATTCAGAAAGCAACTCTTCTCTTTGTATGTCTTTAATGCCTGTTTCTTCCATTACTTCCCGTACCGCTGCATCTTCAATTGTCTCACCTTTATCTACTTTGCCTTTGGCTAAATCCCAGTGTCCTCTTCTAAAAATAACAAGAATTTCATCTTTTTCATTTACGACTAGGCCTCCACCTGCATCTATGATTTCGAATAAATTAAAGAAATCTCTTTTTAATTTTTCTACATCTCTAGAAAAAATTTGAATAGAGGACAAGCTGTTTGTTTTTTCTAATGTATCGATATATTGTAAAAGCGTTACAGGTTTATTTATATAGACCGCCGTTAAATTTTTATCATCTCCAGAATGATAATCATCAAATGCTTGTAAATAAAGAGGTATGTTGTTGATGTATATTTTGTACATTTGTTCGAAATATTAGTAAGTAAACCTTAAAGTAATACAATTGGAAAAGTCTTTAGCTAAAAAACTTCTACAAATTAAAGCAATTAGATTGAATCCACAAACCCCTTTTCAATGGGCGTCTGGTATTCTTTCTCCTATTTATTGTGATAATAGAATTGTTTTATCGTACCCTGAAGCAAGAAATCACGTCAAAACTGGGTTAGTTGAATTGTCTAAAAAATATGATTTTGATGTCATTGCAGGTGTGGCAACTGCAGGAATCCCACATGGAGCGCTTTTGGCCGATGCATTGGGTAAACCTTTTATTTATGTAAGGGATAAAAAGAAAGGACATGGTAGACAAAATCTAATTGAAGGATATCTAGAACCCCATGCTAAAGTGCTAATGGTCGAAGATCTAATTTCAACTGGAGGTAGTAGTTTGAAAGCTGTAGAAGGAGTTCGTTCTTCTGGTGGGGATGTCGTCGGTGTTTTGGCATTATTTTCTTATGGTTTTCAATTAGCAGATGATGCCTTTAAAAAAGCAGATTGTCCTTTTGAAACATTAAGCAATTATCATGCATTACTTGAAGTTGCTTATGAAAATGGATATTTAAAGAAAGAAGAAAAAGAATTGTTAATAGAATGGAGAAAAGATCCTCAAGCTTGGGGAAAACAATTCTCCGAATAAGTAAAAAGAATTTAATTAAACCCAATTTATGTCAGTTTTAAATAAAGAGTCTAAAAATTTTATTGAAAAATATTTAAATAATGCATCTCCTGTAGGATTTGAAGCATCTGGACAAAAAATATGGTTAGAATATCTGAAGCCTTATATTGATGATTGGGGTTCTGATAATTATGGAACCGTTTATGGAATTATTAATCCTGGTCAAGAATATAAAGTGGTCATAGAAGCGCATGCGGATGAAATCTCTTGGTTTGTATCTTACATTTCAGATGACGGGATGTTGACTGTTTGCAGAAATGGTGGTTCTGACCACATGATCGCTCCTTCCAAAAGAGTGAATATTCATACCAGAAAAAATGGTATTGTAACAGGTGTTTTTGGATGGCCCGCTATTCATACTCGAAAAGGAGAAAATGCAAAACTAGCACCAAGCTTAGAAAATATTTTTATAGATGTTGGTGCTTCTAATAAGCAAGAAGTTTTAGATATGGGTGTTCATGTTGGATGTGTAATCACTTATCCAGATCCCATTATAGAATTAAATAAGAAATATTTCTGTGGTAGAGCTTTAGATAATAGAATGGGAGGCGTTTGTATTGCAGAGGTCGCTCGTTTATTAAAAGAAAACAAAGTCAAATTACCTTATACTTTATATATTGTAAATTCTGTTCAAGAAGAAGTAGGCTTAAGAGGAGCTGGAATGATTGCTCATACCTTATCTCCAGATTTAGCCATTGTTACAGATGTAACACATGATACTACAACACCCATGATTAATAAGAAAAAATATGGGGATGTAAAATGCGGATCAGGTCCTTCAATTAATTATGCACCTGCTTGCCATAATAATGTCATTAAATTGGCAGAAGATGTTGCAGAGAATCATGAAATTCCATTTCAAAGAGAAGCTTCGAGTAGAGCAACTGGAACAGATACAGATGCTTTTGCATTTTCTAAAGGAGGAGTTCCTTCTGTGTTAATTTCTTTGCCTTTGAAATATA
This sequence comes from Saprospiraceae bacterium, assembly GCA_020627985.1. Lineage (GTDB taxonomy): Bacteria > Bacteroidota > Bacteroidia > Chitinophagales > Saprospiraceae > JAHDCE01. Next base: position 21,662 of record JAHDFV010000004.1, on the reverse strand, counting down.
TGCACACTACTGTAGAAATGGCACACATTGACGATATCGAAAATACCATTAAATGGATGTATGAAATATTAAAGGCTGTAAAAAATGGTCAGAGTTTTAAATATATTTAATATTAATTCTCTGTAATTAAATTAGAATTATCCCCAATTTTTATATTTGAAAATTGGGGATTTTTTTATGTGAAATGGAGAAATCAATTAGGGTTAATGATAAACTTTATTTTACCGTTCTACCTTTCCATTTATATTTTTTTATAAAATTAGCAGCCATACCAATCGTGAAAATATAAGTAGTATACATAATTTGAGAAGAAAGAAAAGTCTTCATTAAATCTTTTCGATTAAAAAAAGAACTCATTTTTTTCAAGAAAATATAATCGGCAATTCCTTTTCCTAAAAAAATAATTAATAAATTAATTCCTAATAAATAATGATAAAAATAAAGGAAAATTAAACTTGTGAAAAAATTAAAACAAGTAAAAAATACAATTGCATTGACTACTAAAACTCTAGGATCATCATAATCTGCATTTTTAGTGGCCCACCTCAAACGTTGATGATAAAAAGAAGATACATTTGGCTTGGCTTCAGTATAAACTGTAGCATTTATATTTTTTAAAAAACCAATTTGATCTGGATATTTTTCTGCAATTTTGTGCAATAAAAACATATCGTCTCCAGAAGCTTTATCTTCATTACCATTAAAACCATCGACTTCATTAAAAATACTTTTTTCGTAGGCTAAATTAGCGCCATTACACATACGCATAAATTGATGTTGAATACCCGCGCCAGTAACGCCCATCATGCCAATAAAATCAATAGATTGGAATTTTTCAAAATTGCTTTTTTCATGATAAAAATTTACGGGAGCTGCAATTAATTTATATGTATTCTCTTGATAAAAAGAAATGACTTGAGATAACCATTCTTCTTTCATACTACAATCTGCATCTGTGGTAATAATTAAATCTCCAGTAGCTTGTTGTATAGCAGATTCAATACCTAACTTTTTAAAAGAATAAACGGAATTATCTTTTACTAGATCTGAAAGTAGAATTAATTTTTTATTTAAATAAGAATGATTTCGAATAAGATCAGGAGTTTGATCATCCGAATGATCATCAACAAAAATCAATTGTATTAATTCTTTGGGGTAATCTTGTTTGGATAATTGATCTAAAAGATGAACTATATTTTTTGCTTCATTTCTAGCAACAATAATAATACTCACCTTCGTTTCGGGAATAAAATTATTTGGAATATTCCAAGTAGGAATGTTATCCCAACCTTTAATAGTAAATTGAATAATTGCAATATATGCAAATACGCAAAGGAGAGAAAATGTTAGAAAAATATACACAGAAAGATTGTAAATGAATTATTCAAAATATTCATCATAAGAATTATCCTTTTTAGGAGCCTCTTTTATTTTAGGCTTTAATTTGGGTAATTCTATTATGGGAATATCATCATCCTGTACTTCTTCGAATTCAATATATTCATCAGAAACTTTTTTTTCTTCCCACATTTGATCCGCACGTCCATTTTTAAATTTACGAAGCAACAAAGCTTTAGCGAATAGATAAAGAATTAAAAATGGCATTAAAGCAACAGAAAGGATACCGACTCCAATTCCCATTACCCAATTATTTTTGAATAAATCAACTACAAATTTGCCATAATCAAGATATACTTTATAATCAATAAATAAAGTAGCGATGGCTAAAATGGGCATCACCCAAGAAGCGATAAAAAATAAACCTTTTACTAAGAAATAAATCATAACTAGTGTAATCACTAACATGATAAATCCCATTAAAGGACTAAATTGAAATGAATTTCTATTATTAAGCATATTTTATATGATAGTACAATAATATTACCATCTAAAGTAAGAAAAGGTTGAGTCAAACTCCTAATCTATTGACGAATATCTATTGAACATCGACGAATTTAGCTTTTCTCCAATATAAGAATCTAAAATTTAATAACCTTTTTAGTCATTAAATTTTGTCCAGAATTACATTGTATCAAATAAGTGCCAACTGGAAATTCAGATAAGGATATTATCAATTGATTTTCTTGTGGAATCGACCAAGATTTTAATAATTTTCCCTGTGTATTTAGTAAGAAAATCGTCATATGATCGTTTGTCTCTTTCCATTCTAACTTAACTTGATCTCTAGTGTAATTCGGATATGCATGGACCCAATACTGATCTTCATGTTTGACCAAAATTATTTCTGAAAACTCAAACGAACCATCTAAATCGACCATTTGCAATCTATAATAATTTTTTCCAACATTCGCTTCTTTATGAATGAAGGTATATTGGAATTTATGTAATGATTCTCCTTGTGCAAATACTTCTCCTATTCGTGTGAAATCAGAACCATTTTTACTGTGTTCAATAATAAAATGAGAACTATTAATCTCACTTTCTGTAATCCATTTTAATTGACTTTGTAACGGAGAAATAACATGGCCATTAAATGAAGTTAACTCAACAGGTAAAACTGTAGGGCAGCCTACAGTAGCACAAGTTCCCCAGATAAAAAAGACATATTCAGGATGATCAATAAATGGATTTCTATTTTGTTGAATAGAATAAACGGCATTATTTCGATCAATTTCTTTTTGACTTACAGGATCATTTTCATGCCAACAAATCATACTTTGCAATAACCAAGGATCATAAGCTGTATAGGAAATACCATCCATAGCATCAGAATAATTACTTTCCCAATCATCTATATTATTATTATAACGAGTAGAAAAATAAAGATACATTCTTGCAAAATCACCTTTGTATTCATCAATAGGTTCGAATACAGAACCCGAATAACTAGGATGTGTACAATCACCAACTTTGGAACCGTTCATGGAAGTAAATGCATCCATGCCCATTGCATCATTATCTCCTAATGGGAAATTTAGTTTTTCAGAATTTACGATCTTATCTGACGGGACAACATAGTGAATATCTGTATATTGTGTATCTAAACTTGTAGTGCCACCTCCCCACCATGATTTCGGATAGATATGCTCTCTGTTATAAAAAACACCTTCAGATCCCGCAGGAGAACCACCATCTCGATCTTCTCCTAATGTAAATTCATAAGGATCAGTACCACTTGGATTATCCGAATACATGTCATAAACAATGTATTTTGTACCTGCATCATTCAATCTTCTATCTGTTACATAATGTGAATCCCAAACATCAAAATCAGAACTCGTATATTCTATCGTATTTTGACCTTTTATTAAATCATGTAATTCTTGTTTTAGATCATAACATTTGTCTCCAGAGTTAATTCCGTTTGTTATGTTTTCATAATAATCAGCTGTCAATCTTACATTGTCAATGCTCCATCCTTGAGTGGTACTATTGCCTGGACTGATATATCTAAATGCTAAATAAACGGAAGACCCTGTAATAGCACTTAAATCAATAGATCTTTGAAATAAAAAATTAGAAACATAGGAATCATTGTCAATATCATATAAATCAAGTGATATAGTATTCCAAGTAGCTGATGCTAAGGCAGCCGCAGTTCCATTTCCATTATAATCATTAGAATACATTAAAGTTAGACCATCTAAACTGGTATTATTATTATATTCAAATGAAAAATATTCTTGAGTGTAATTGTCTAAATTAAATGCAGGTGAAACCAACCAATCCTCATCATTATTGCCATCATTATCATATATTTCCATATATGTTCTGCCGTTAAAAGTAGAACAAGACCATTCATCAAAAGATTCAGTATCAGAACTACCTCTAATACTCGACCATGTAAAACTTGAACAATTATTAAAATCTTCAGTATGAATAATTGTATTGGCTAATATGGTAATTGTGCTAGAGAATAAAATAAGGATTGTATGAATCAATCTCATGAAAAATTATTTTGTGATAAATAAAGCATCAAAGATTTGCTGAATCTTAAAATACTTGTATATGAATGAATCTTAATTTTTTGGAGGGAGACAAATATATATAATCTATATATTTAATTGTAGCCAAAATTGTTTAATTCTTACACTTTGTGACATTAATTGTCATTAATTATGGGTTAACCTTATCAAATTGCATTTCATAGAGTTCTCTATAATGACCATCGTTAATTTGAAGAAGTGATTCATGATTACCCATTTCTTTAATTTGGCCTTTATCTAGAACCATTATGGTGTCTGCATGTCGAATCGTAGATAAGCGATGGGCAATAATAATAGAAGTCCTTTTCTCAATTAAACGCTCTATAGCATATTGAATAATAGCTTCAGTTTCAGGATCTATAGATGAAGTAGCTTCATCAAGAATTAAGATGTCTGGATCAAAACTAAGGCTCTAACGAATGAGATTAATTGTCGTTGCCCCATAGATAAAGTAGCACCTCTTTCCATGACTTGGTATTCATAACCATTCGGTAATTTTTCTATAAATTCATGAGCACCAATTAATTTAGCTGAGGCAATGACTTGTTTTTTAGTAATAGAATGATCTCTTAATGTTATATTTTCTAAAACAGAGCCAGAAAAGAGAAATACATCTTGTAAAACCATTGCTAATCGTTTTCTCATAGCAAAGAGTTCGTATTCTTGAATGGGAGTACTATCTATTTTTATAATTCCATTATTAATTTCATAAAAACGATTTAAAATATTAATAATCGTGGTTTTTCCAGAGCCAGTACTACCCACAATTGCCATAGTTTCTCCAGCTTTTAATTCAAAATTAATATTCTTTAAAACGTAATTCTCATCATCATAAGCAAAATCTACATCTTCAAATTTAATATGTCCTTCTAGGGATGATGGTTGAATTTTTCCTTCATTCTTAATGAAAGATTGGTTGTCTAAAACATTAAAAACTCGATTAGAAGCGACAAGCCCCATTTGAAGAGTATTAAATTTATCCGCTAACATTCTGATTGGCCGAAATAACATTCCCAGATAAATCGGAAAAGCAATTAAGACTCCCAAAGATACTTCGTTACTTAAAACACCTTTTGCTCCCCACCAAACCATTAATCCTAAAGATGAAGCAGATAAAATTTCGACAACGGGAAAAAAGATGGAATAATATAAAATGGTATTTATATTGGCATTAGTATATTCTTGATTAATCTCATTGAAATTTTTAAGCTCTTTTTCTTCCGCATTAAAAATTTGAACAATTCGCATTCCAGTAATCCTTTCTTGCAGAAAGGCATTCATATTCGAGATCTGTGTTCTTACAATTTCGAATGCAGATTTTACTTTTTCCTTGAAAATATATGTCGCAATTATGAGTAAGGGAATAGTGGTCAAACAAATAGCCGTTAATTTCCAGCTCGTTGTAAACATCACAAAAAGTATAACAATCAAAGTCAAAACATCAGCAATAATCGTAATCACACCATTGCTAAATATATTATTAATGGTTTCAATATCACTAATGGTTCTTGTTGTTGATCGTCCCACAGGAGTGTGATCAAAATATTTTAAATTAAAACGAGAAATGTGTTGAAAAACTTTAACTCTTAAATCCTTGATTACAGATTGTCCTAAAAGATTCGCAGAAAAAATAAAAGAGTATCTCATAAACGCTTGTAAAAACAAAACGCCTATTAAAATAAAAATCATTTTAACTAAACCATTATAATTAAAATCTAATACATGATGATCAACAGTGTATTGTATAAGGTAAGGTCTTAAGACAGAAACAGGTGCAAGGAATATTGCCAATAGGGCAGTAGTGATAAAAATAAAACGATACGGTTTAGCGAGTTGAATTACTCTCTTCAACAAGACAATATCGAATTTTGTACTGTTTTCTGTTTTATCCATACCTTGTTCAAACATACAATTCTATCGGAATGTTCGAGCAACAAAGATACTTCTTTTCTCTAGTTTATAACTTCCCTTCGTCTGCAAAACTAAAATATCCCATTTCTGAAATAATTAAATGATCTAAAACATTGATTTCCAAGTTTTGACCAGCTTTTTTTAATTTTTGTGTGATATCTAAATCAGCTTGACTTGGATGTAAACTTCCTGATGGATGATTGTGGCAAAGTATTATTCCGCAGGCCAGAGAAGATAGTGCTTTTCTAAAAATTATTTTAGCGTCCACCACAGTTCCTGCTACACCACCTATACTTACACGTTCTCTTCCGATTACTTTGTTTGCCCGATTTAATAATAATATCCAAAATTCTTCATGTGGTAAATCTGAAATTATTGGAGCTAAAACCTGATAAGCATCTTTACTAGATCGGATTTGAGGTTTATCTTTTATAGGAGATAATTGCCGTCTCCTTCCCAATTCCATTGCTGCTACAATTGATATAGCTTTTGCTTCACCAATTCCTTTAAATTGTTGTAAATCACTAACGGAGCTTTTGCCTAATTGGTGAAGACTATTCTCTTGTGATTGCAATATCTTTTGAGATAGACTCACGGCAGTTTCTTCTCTAGATCCTGAGCCAATTAAAATAGCAAGTAATTCAGCATCACTTAAGCTTAACTTCCCTTTTAAAAGTAATTTTTCTCTAGGACGATCTTCTTCAGCCCAAAATTTGATCCCTGTATTCAATTTTTGATATGACTTTTTCATCTTCTATTTTAGTACATAGACGAAAAAAGAATCTAGATTCCATAAAATTTCATAATTTTTTTCTTTAAGTCTTTAATAAAACATAAAAGCCATCCTTGAAATAGGATGACTTTTATAAAGAAAACCAGAATTAATCTCTTAAATCATTTCATTAATAAGAAGGGTAAGAATAACCAATCCTTTTCCTTTTCTTATATTTTATTTTATCCTTTATTTCTTTAAAGTATTTTTTTAATTCTTTTTTATCTTCAAAATCCATTTCTTCATAAGACGACTTATCATAATAATCTTTTGTAATGATTTCCTGATCTTTAACTTTATAAGCGATATATTGGATTCCCCAATCATCTTCATTAATTTCTTTCTTGCTATCGGAAATATTATCCTCTTTCTTTAATGTTTTAAAGAAATAAATGACATAATCATTTTTCTTTTCAGGAATGATTATCTTTTTATAAAATTGAGTGCTATCTATTTTAGGATAACCAGAATCCTTTATTAAATATCCTTCGGCTATGGCTTGTTGATTTTTAAATGCTTCTGGGAACTTTTGAATTTGATTCAATTTCTTTAAGCTGGAATAAAAATCATATCTCGTCTTAGGATTACTTGCTAAAGATTGAACCAACGTTTCATCTAAATCACCATTGTGCTTTGCTAATTGAGCAATTAAAATAGATTTAACTCTAGCATTCTCTAAGGTCTTTATTTTGTTAAATAATTTTTTAATTTCTGGATCAGAATGAAAGGGAGCTAATAATGAAATGTATTCATCTAATAAAGAAGATTGATTATTACTTGAATAATAATTATAACTATTATTCGCCTTTTTATTAATGTCTTTAGTTTTTTGACGTTTGTATTCTATAGTTAATTCATTAATTAAAAATTGCTTGTATTTTTTTAAAATTTTAGTTTTTAAATATCCTTTGTTTTTTAATTTAGTAGCTAATTGATATATCCATGTTTTATATTCACTTATAGATGAATATTCAAGTAAATCAGGAAACATGACACTTGCATGTGGAATAGCCAATGAATCCATTAAAGGGGAAAAAGTATTATATATCGTTCGTTCAGATGATAATGGAATATCCGTTTTTAATAAATCTAAAATTGATTTATAATTCTGCGTATTCGGATTTTTAATCAAGGCATAAATTACCTCTAATTGTATCAAACTATTATCTTCAGATTGCGAATATAAATTCTTTAAAAAAGGAAAAACTCTTTTGTCTTCTATTTGCCCGAGTTTTTCTAATATACCAATTTTTATATTTAACTCTTTTTCTTCAAAATCAAAATCTTGAATCACTTTCATTAATGAAGAAACATGCTCAGCTTTAAAATCTATATATTTATAAGATTTTAAAGCTTGATCTCGAGTTAAACTATCTGTACTGTATATATTGTCAAAAAACAATTGAGATTTAGTATGTAAAGGACTTCTCCCAATTAGAGTATCTACTAACTGGAATGTATTAAAAAAAGTATCTATAAAAGCAGAAGGAGGAGCATCTTTATACGAATCATATTGTATTAAATACATGACACCGTAATTTAGACAATAATAATTATGAATAATTTTTTGAGAATTTTCTCTTGATATATTCATAGAAAAATAAGGTTGCCCTTCTTCATTTATTCCTTCTTTTTGATCACTAAGTATATAATCATACGAAGTCCATCTACGTTGAATTCTATTCCAAATAGAGTCAACATGTTCTATTTCATAATAACTATGATACTTGTTATAAGAAACATTTATTAATTCTTTATAAGGCGTTTTATACGTCGCATTTTGATATTTAGCTAATATTGTATCTTCATCTTTACGAGCACCATAATAATCTACATAAGGAGGTGCTTCTACAGAAGAAACAACTGAATAAAATAAACTGGTATCATTTTTTATTTCATAAGATTCATCTTCATGTACATAAGGAATAAATTCTAAAGAAGAAAAATATTTTTCAGAAGAAAGACTATCAACATTGACGGTGCCTAATAAATAATATCGAGGACCTTTTTTGATACTAAAAAGTCGAATATCTTTTCCATCAGGAGTTGAAGAATTAGAAAAAGAATGAGGAGCAGATATTTCATTCGAATAAGGAAAAGTTTCAATTTTTTGAAAACTGGTATCTATATTTTCATACCAAATTCTATGAATATATTCAACTTCAAATTCATCTTCTTCAATATATCTGAAATCATTATATACCAATTCTTTTGCAAAATAATAACCATTATTTTTATCCATAGATTGAATTTCGACCATATTCCCTAACGAAGAAGATTCGTTATTCCCAGATAATATCGGACTGCCAGGCATTTCAACTGAAAAAGAACCATAAAATGGTTGTACTTTTTGTAGTGCTTTATTTTGACGATTTAACTTTAAAGGCTTAAAAAATTTACTATCGTAAGTTTTAGCATATTCTTTTTTGCCTCCTAATTTAAAAGTAATAATCTCTAATGGTGTTTCAACAATTAAATATTTTTGATATTCTCCACTCTTAGTTTTATTAATTATTTCTAATGCAGGATATCCTTGAAAAGTAATATTGTTTTGCTGTTCAATTTTTCCAGGAATATTTTCATAAAGCATTTCATCAATTTCTTCAAGACCGAATTTTTCTTTAGATATATTAGAATATTTACTCGTTCTAAAAATTAAAAAATATGCGCCATTTGTAATATCCATACTCAGCCCTACTGAATTTCCATTATAATTAAACTCATAAAGTTGATCAGGTAATTCCAGAGAAATAAAATTATCATTCGTGGTGTAGGGTAGGTGAGTTCTGTTTTTAAAATTATTCTCTAATTTTTCTTTTATTTGAATTCCTTTTTTTGTTAAATCTCCTTCGATAGCTGAAACCGTATATCCTTCGTTTCTTAGATACTCGATTACTCCATTTTCTCCTGGTAAATGTGCTGCCCCAATTCCAACAAATACTGTCCCTTTTTTCATGACAGTATCCATTGCATTAACAATATTTCTGTTTCTTTGATACAGCATATATTGATTATATTTTTCTGGATAATAACTAAAATTCAAAGAATCAATTAAATCTAAATTTTTATCTCGATATGCTTCTTCTATTAATTGTACAATCCCTTTTTCTTGTAACTTCTTTTTAAGCCAAGAAGAATATTCTCTTTTAGGATCATAAGAATTTAAACTTGCTTTTTGAACTAACTCATCTGCTTCTTCTAAATCTTCTAACGCAAGGACTGGTTTTCCTAATTTGCCCCCAGCTTGATAAATGAACATATCTAAATACGTTTCTTCCTGATAATTCTGCTGTGCATCACTATTTCTATAAAGGATACCATTTACAATATCATTATTTTGTTTTAAGATGTATTTGAAATTTTCTTTTTCTATAAAAGAGGGTACAAAAAAATCATATAACGGTTCATTCTGTCTATAACCTCCTTTATTATTTTCAATCATCTGATCCATCCAATCGTCAGGATTTGTTTCTAATGCAATTTGATCCACTTTTTGTATTGCTTCATAGAATTCATCATTCAAATGATAAGCAATTTTATGACTCACATGCATAGTGCCATATAAATAGGATGGGGCAGACATACCTTTACCTTCTATTTTCCAAAATAAACTTTGATATTTAGGGGCTTCTTTTTCTTCTTGAGCAATGAGAATACAGGGAAGAATTAAAAGCAGGAAGAACAAAAAATTTCTCATAAAATATAGTTATGTACGCTGTTAATAGGAGTCTTTATAATTACAATTAAAAAGTAGAATAAACGATAAAATTCAAATGAATGTCTAAAGTTAGTCCAATCTTATAAAAAGAGAAACGTTGAATTAGTTTAATTCATTATTGTTTTTTATTAATTTCCCCTCTTTTTTTAAATAAAAGACTAGATGAGCCAAATAACAATGGATGTGCCTGTCATTGTACAGCAAGTAAAAATAGAAGGGAAACTACATTATCAGATTCGACCACTATTTTTCTCATTTCCTATTGTTACACACCGAAGATTTGAAAAAGCGGAATCTACTTTTAAACAAGAACTCAAATATTATTTTCAAAACTTTACCTTAACAAGGCCCAATCTACCCAATTATTTATGGTTTAGATTTCATCCTGAATTAAAATATGTCTTAAAACAATTTGAATTTAATATTGGTAAACAATATGTAAAAGGTTTGTTTTCTTATGTCGTTTTTGAATTAAAAAATAAGAAATACATTTTCTTACCCAATTTTAATAATTACATGTTCCAGGTTCAAAAAAATGAAAATGGAAAATATAATATTGAAAAAGAAGCCAGTAGAGTTATTGAAAAGACCTTATCTAATTATAAAAAATGGGATGGAGGTAATCAATTAGACATGGATCACTATTATGCCAATAAGACAGAATTCAAGTCATCGATTAAAACAACCATTAAATTAGGGGAACAAAAATATCCATTTGAACAAGATTTGTCATCAATTTTCTTTGCTGGTTTTGGATCTCAATCTGATTTTGATGGCGGTGTAGAAATTGCTAAAGTCGGACAGGATCTTAATGAAAAATATCCTTCTGAATTATTGACAGCTTGGTATAGAGAAGAATTAGTTGATAAAATAGGAGGAGCTATTTTTTCATCAGAAAATACACCATTCGTTTTAGTCGGAAAAGAAGGAGTTGGTAAAAAAAGTATTTTACATGAATCACTTTACAGGTATTTAAGGGATAAAGAGAGGATCGAGCCAGAGAAACTCAAAAAAGTTTGGTTTGTAGACCCAACAAGAATCATCGCTGGAATGAGTATTGTAGGTATGTGGCAAAAGCGTTTCGAAGCCATTCTTAAACATGTAAAAAACAGAAGAAAAGGACTGAAGAAAAACAAAGATCGATCCTCAGATATTTTATTTTTTGATAATGCAGTTGCATTATTGAGGATTGGCAAATCTTCACAAAATGACATGACTTTAAGCGATGTTTTAAAGCCGTATTTGGAAAAAAGAATCATTCAAACCATTCTTGTTGCTTCTCCTGAAGAATGGAAAATCATACAAGAAAAAGATAGAAAATTTGCAGATTTATTTAGAGTTATTCGAATTGCAGAACCCGAAATGGAAGATGCTGTTAAAATGGTTTTACAAAGGAGAAAATTATTAGAAGTAGAATATGGATGTAAAATTTCTTCACATGCTATTTATAAATTGTTTTCGATACATAGAAACTATTTTAAAAGAAGAGCTTTGCCTGGAGGAGTGATGCAGTTATTAAATCAAATGGCAATTAAGTATAAATTTAATACCATTGATATTGCTGAAGTAGAGCAAGAATTTGAAGATTATTCTGGCTTAACTTCTTTGATTACTGATGAAAATATCACGTTTAATGAAAATGATGTTGAACGAGAATTAAATAGGCAATTAGTTGGGCAAGAAGATGCAGTAAAAGCCTTAACAGAAGTCATTCATGGAATTAAATCTCGTTTAATTAATGCCAATAAACCGAAAGGATCTTTCATGTTTATTGGACCAACTGGAGTAGGTAAAACTCAAGCAGCTAAAGTTCTTTCAGATTTCATGGTGGGTAGTGCAGATCATTTGATGCGCTTTGATATGAATGAATTTATAGATCATACTGCAGTTGCTAGATTAATTGGTGATGCCAGCAATCCGGAAGGTCAATTAACTGGAAAAGTAAGATATAATCCTTTCGGAATAGTATTGTTAGATGAAATAGAAAAAGCACATCCCAAAGTACATGATTTACTTTTACAAGTTTTGGATGATGGACGATTAACAGATAGCCTAGGAAGAACGGTAGATTTTTCTAATACCGTGATAATAATGACATCTAATATCGGAGCAGATCAAGTTTCTTCAAGAATAGGTTTTGAGCCAGATCAAAAAGAAATTGATGCAGTTTATCGAAAAGCGATGGAAAATAGATTCCGTCCTGAATTTATCAATAGAATTGATAAAATTGTCATTTTCCAGCCTTTGACTCAAAAGCATATTCTAGGTATTGCTCGTCTGCAAATCAATGAACTATTAAAAAGAGATGGATTCGTTCGTAGAACAACAATCCTCAATATTTCTAAAGAAGCTTTAGCCTGGGTTTCAGGAAGAGGTTTTGATGAGAAAATGGGCGGTAGAGCGCTTAAACGTCAAATAGAAAAAGACCTAACAGCTTTATCAGCAGAACAATTGCTTCAAGCAGATTCTGAGACGCCTGTAATCATGGATATTTTCCTTGAAAATAATAAATTGATTCCCAGAATAACACCATTAGACTTTATTCCAACAGGTCAAAAAGAATGGATACCCCATTTGCCTGAAGAGAAAAAAGGTAAAAAATTCTATGGGAATTTATTACGGACAATAGAACGAATAGAACGGAAAATACTGTCTTTCGAAGATCGACAAAAAGATAAAGAAGAAATGATTGTTATTTCTAGTAACGAAAGTGATTTAGATTGGCAATATTATGATTTTAAAGATAAATTACTCAACATAAAAGATAAAGTAAAAGATACGATGTTGGGTTTCAGGGATAATTATTTCAAAGGTGGTCCTGCTATTCCTTTACGTTTAAAAGGTGGTGGATTAGGAAGCTATATGCAAAAGAGTGCTGCTTCAACCAAAGGCTATAGGCAATTATTAAAAGATAAGCTTTTTCAAGAACAAGCTTTAACAGAATTAAATGAATTTTATAGATTAGCATCTGATCAATTTGATAGTTTAAATTCAGAATTTTTAGACAATTATTTAGATGTGGCATTTATTGGACTATTTGCTAAAGGTTTCTTAGATGAACAATCAGATATAGTCACCATGAGATTTTCTTCTTGTATCGAAGGTACTGGAGAAAAAGAAATCAAGTTTTTAATGCAAATAGTTTTGGATTATTTTAAAGATGCTGAAGTACAATTTGAAGTAAATCATTCTCATAAAACGATAACAGCTGAAGCACATTCTTTACATGAAATAATCAAAGGAGAAAGAGGAATTCATTTATTTTATAGGTCGCATCAAACTCCTTTACCCATAAGAGTTGAAATAGAGACTCTTGGGAAAAAAAGTGCTAAAGAAGTCATGAAAGTGATTCGATTATATGATCTCAAAGCGACTTTAACTGATTTAAGAACTGGTTTTTCAAATGATATAAATATTACACCTAAAGAATTTAAATTAATCCTGTATGCAGGATTAGATGAAAACCTAAGAAATGAAATTATGAAACATTAATTTTTTACAAATCTCCTTTTATTTTATAAACGAGAATACCAAACCATTCTTTTATTAGCGTTTCCCACTTCCACAATACTTTAGCATTGGGAATAATAATATGATTGGGATTATTTAATCCTTCAGCAAAATAATCTGTAGGATATGGAGTAACATCTATCCCTAAATTTTCAAATAATCCTTGAGCTCTCTTCATGTGAAATGCAGATGTCACTAAAATGCATTTGGCTTTGTTATTCTTTTGTTCAAGAATACGTTTGGTAAATAATGCATTTTCATATGTATTTCTAGAGCTTGTTTCTGTAATGATATCTTCTGGTGAAATACCTAAAAGAACCAGAAAATCTTTAACTCTTTCAGCTTCACTGGGTATATTTTCCCAGATATTACTTGAACCTCCACTAACTAAAATCTTTGGTGCATTTCCATTATGGTACAATTGTAAAGTTGCTACTAATCTATTACCTCGTTCACTTACCAAATATTGAGGATCAATTTTCTTCTTATAATCAGAAAACCCTCCTAATAATATGATATAATTGTAAGATTTATCTAAAATAGTAATAGGTTGAGGAGGTCCTTCCCATGATTTTACAATTACATTGAAAATGAATGGATTTGTGAATATGAAAAGCAAAGAAATAGCAATATATAATAATCTTTTACTAGCTTTCTTTTTCCTAAATATGAAGTAAAGCAAAAAGAATAAACTGATCCAGTTGATAGGAACAATGAAATAATAGAAGATTTTAGAGAGATAAAAGAACATTTTATTGATTAAGTAAGATTGATTACAAAATTATTCACAAAAAAATTCACGTCACATTATGCTTTTATTATATTTACAAGGTAGACAGCAAATAAAGTACGACTTTTAACTATGAATTTACCGCAATATTACCACATAAGGCTATATTTTCTTTTTCTTTTTCTTTTAGGAAGTACTTTGTTTCAAAGTATACTTGCTCAAGTAAATATTCAAGTTGAAGTTTATGAAGTAAGTACAACAATTGGAGATTGTGATAATGTACTTTTTGATGTAACTGGTGATAGTGACCCTGCTTGGTGGTTTAATGGAGGAGATATTGGAACCTTTGACTGTAATTATTATGAAACAACATGTAATGGTTGTACGAGAAGTGTAAATTTAGATTTGATAGATGAGGATTATGATTGTCCTTCAGATTTACCAAATAATCTAAATTTTACTTTTCATGCTTGTGAAAATGATGGTGCGGGTTGCGTTGCAGGTGCATTTACTGGAATTTGTGATGGAGGTGGAGATGCCGCTCAATCAATTTCTACTTCTATTCCAAATGGTACAACTACACTTCCTCAAGTCTGTTATACTTGGGGAGGAGGTTGCCCTGGTACATGGTGTTATAGAGCTAGAATTACTCGTTCTGGTTCTTTTTTAGGTCAATCCAATGATGACATTTGCGATGCTATACAAATGGGTTTAACAACCTTTGGAGGTAGTTTAGGGGATGAAAATAATTACATTTATAATAATTTTTGCGCTACGGGTTCTGCACAAGGAGATGTAGATCCAGGAGTCTTCAATAATGAATGGGGCGTTTGGGTTTCTTTCAACACAGGTCCACAAGTAGGTACTGAATTAGATATCGAAATTTCTTCTGATGGATTAATTGGTGATATTTTGATTCAAGCCGCAGTATTTGAAGCACCAAATGGTTGCGCTGATCCTTCTTCTTTAATTTTAGTGGCTGATTCTGATGATCCTATTGATCTTTCGAATGATGAATCAATGACCCTCCAGTGCCCGAAGCCAAATACCAAATATTTTATCCTTGTTGATGGTGAAAGCAATGTTCTAGATGTTGCAAACTTATTTGATGAAGAACATGGATTTTTTGGTATTGGTATCTATGATGATGGTGTTATTCAAGCATCAGATTATATTTGTACAGCCGAAGATTTAGGAATGCCACCCAATGGAGGTACTGTTACTACAGCTTTCAATACACAATCAAATATATGTGCAACACCAGCAATCAATGGAACGGGTGGTTTAGATCCAGTACCAGGTCAATGGGGAATACCAGATGATACAGATCAACAAGGAGTATGGTTTCAATTTACGGCTCCTGCAAGTGGTTCTGTAAATATTGATGTCAACTCAACTGCAGATATCTTAGATATAATAGGAACCAATCTTGATACATATATCGCAGTTTATCAAACCAATGATAATACTTGTACAGGAACACTAGATCTTATAGATGAACAGCATTCTTTAACTTCTCCCTGTGGACTAGACTTATCTCCAAATGATTCATATGATGAATCAATGGATTTATATTGTTTAACTCCCAATCAAACCTATTGGATCATGGTACAAGGTGATCCCAATATTGCTTTAGTTGGAGATGGAACAGAAGGCTATTTTGAATTAGATATAACGGAGTTAGGCTTTCCCCCAGCTCCAAATAATGATGTTTGTGATGTAATTTCATTAGGAGCACCTATTGTAGGAGGAGGTCCAATTGTTTTAGCAGATCAAAGCAATCATTGTGCTTCTGCTGAAGTTGAGCCTAATAACTTTGGATTTACGAATGAAAGAGGGGTTTGGTATTCATTTATTGCACCAACATCAGGAGCAGTTCAAATTTGGGCTGAAAATCAACCCAGTTTAGATGGTACAACTTTTTGCCCATTTCCGCTGCCTTCCTATCAAGATGCCTTACAAATAGAATTAGCCGTTTTTGAAGCGGTAAATGGAATTACTTGTGGTGGTTCTCCTACGGCCAATCAAAATGATGTAAACCTAGGAAATCCTTTAGCCTGGGACAGTGAAGTAAGTTTATTAGACTTTTTGATTTCTAATGATGTTATAGATGGAGGTATAGATATTAATGATGCTGCCAATGATGAATACATGGTCGCAGAATGTTTAACTCCAGGAGAAACATACTACATCTTGGTCGATGGAAATCCAAATGTATCCAGTATTATTCAAAATCAAGATTTATTAGAAGGAATCTTTACCATTACAATTGAAGCCATTGATCAACCGCCACCTACAGGTAATGATGAACCATGTGTTGCGATACCTTTAGGTCAACCTGGTCCAAATATTGGAAATAGTATTGGGGGTACTACCGTATATAATAACTATTGTGCAACACCAGGTATTGATACAATGTTCCTCGATGCTTTTGATCCTGACTCTACAGTTTGGTTTGAATTTATTGCACCTGCTACTGGAAGTGTAATGATAGAAGCGGTATCTCAAGGAGGACTTTTAGATGATGAAAGTATTAATCTTCAAATGGCTGTTTTTGTGTCAGATTATGATCCAGCAACTCAACAACCTTGTGAAGGTACTTTCTATGAATTAGTGGGTCAAGATGATAACTTAGTTCTAGATGTAGATATAGAAGAAATTCATTGTTTAAATGAAGGGGAAACATACTTCATTTTAATCGATGGAGAACCAGATGGAGTAGGAATTACTACTCAAGAAATCGGAGAATTTACCATTGAAATTACTACGATTGCACCTATTCCAACTCAAGCAAATGATTTAATTTGTAATGCAGTAGATATGATGGCTTATGGTGATCCTTTCAATGCGGGAGGTGTTGCTTTGCCTACACAAGAACATAACATTTGCGCAAATGATATAAATGATCCCAATACTTGTTTTGATACAGATTATACAGTATGGTACTCTTTCGAAACACCAGCTACTCCTGGTACTTACGCTGTAAATGTTACAGTAACTAGTGATGAATTTGATTTGTTTACAGAATATGATATGATCATTCCTCAGATATCCGTTTTTGAATCTGATAATAACGGTTGTACAGGGGCATTAACTGAAATGGCTTGTGATGGAGGAGTAAATTTACCCATCATTACGAATATAATACCTCCGAGATTTACATTCATTACAGATGTAGAAGTTCAGTGTTTATTACCCAATATGACATACTATATCATGATTGATGGTTTAACTACTTTCGCTGGAGATATTGGTTTTGGACAAGGATATTTTGATTTAGAAATTACACCAATTACAGCGAATCCAGCTGCAACAAATAATGATATTTGCGACTTTATAGATTTAGGTCAAGTACCCGTAGGAGGAACAATACCTGCTGGAACAGATTATTATAATTTCTGTGCAGATGTAGAAGCAAATGAAGTCGTTCCAGATGCTTTTGGATTAGATCAAACCGTTTGGTTTACCTTCACAGCACCCAATACTCCTGGAGCAAATGCTTCGTCAAGTTTAACAGTCAACTTAACAAGTGATCCGAATAATATTGGTGATGAAGTAGATTTGCAATTAGCCGTTTATGAATCTTCAGATGGTTCATGTACGGGTACCATGACTGAAATAGAAAGTGAATATGATCCTGGTTTTTATGCTGAAACAGTAGAAGTAACTTGCCTAGTTCCAGGTCAAACCTATTACATGCAAATAGATGGTGCTGATAATTTAATTGGAGGTATTGAAGGATATTTCCATATTGAAATCATTGATGATGGCGGAGGCATGTTCCCTACAAATGATGATATTTGTGCAACGGCAACCAGTCTAGGGACCGTTCCTGAAAATACTGGAACAATAGGAGGATCTTATTCCAATCTCTGTTCAACAGTTGAGCCTTTTGAACCTGACCCTGGTTTTGGCTTGGGTACTGATATTATTAATAATACAGTTTGGTTTACATTTACACCTCCTTCATCAGGTAATGTTTTTATTGATGCAAATAGTCTAGCTGATGATGTAGATTTACAAATTGCAGTTTATGCTTCAGCTGATGGTACTTGTGATCCTACTCAAATGATTCCATTGGGGCATGAATGGGATGGAGCAGGTGTTTTATGGGATGAAGATTTGACTATAACTTGTTTAGATCCAAACCAAACCTATTATATTCAAATTGATGGTTCGACTATTACAGAAGCATTACAAACAGGTAATTTCACTTTAAATCTTTCTGATGATGGTGGAAGTACTACGGTTCCAATCAATAATGATCTTTGTGATGCTACGGTATTCCCACCAATCACTTCTAGTCAAACATTAACCAACCAAACCAATGAATGTGCAAATGTTGAATTGGGAGAACCAGGGATATTTGGATATGCTCAACATACAGTATGGTATGAATTTATTGCTCCTCCTTCAGGGCACATCACTATTGAAGTTGACCCAGATGGTTTGTTAGATTTACTACCAGAAATATATTTATTTGAAAATACAGCAGGTGCTGGTTGTTTACACAGTGATTTATCTTTAATAGACTCAGATGTATTCCCAAATACATCTATTGATTTTATTTTAGAAACTTCATGTATTGTACCAGGTCAAACCTATTATGTTCAAGTTGATGGACAGTTGATTAATCCGACAGGTAATTTTGATATTATTATTACGGATGTATTTCCAAATTATGCAACAACTATCGAACCACAAAATAATGAATGTATTGATGCGATACCTTTAACCGTTCAAGATGAATCCTGTTTTGTTGGAGATGGTATTTGGGATACAGAAAATTATGGATATCCAACCATTTCGATTAATGATGCTTATGTTCAAAGTTGTAATGGAAATGGAAATTGTGGTGATACTTGGTATTGCTTTACAATGCCGCCTTCAGGAGCAGCTTTGATTGAAGGAAATGATGATAATGGTTTTTCTGATAATAATGATTTAACAATGGTCGCTTATACGGGAGATTGTACATCAGGTTTAACACCATTAAATTGTGAAGCAAATCCTGAATTAGCCTTTGAAGTAGCAGCCCCTGCGGGAACAAAAGTTTATGTTCAAGTATTTGATGGTGGAGGTGATTTTCATAATGAAGATTTTCAAATTTGTGTATCCGAACAATGTGGAGCGGATAATTGCTTAAATGCGATTGTCATGGAACCCAATGTTCCTTATTGTTGGAACACTTCTTCCGCTACTGGAGAAACGTTAGGAGTTGATCCAGGTTACCCTGAATGTGGTACGGGTACAGGCTCTACTGATCCTGATCCTGAACATTCAGTATATTTTACTTTTGAATCAGATTGTGCAGGTGGATCAATTACCATAGATATCTTAAATGTAATTTATGATGAAAATGATCCAAATTATGCACCTTGTAATACCTTTGGAGCAGATGATGGATTTGCCTTTTCAGTATATGCAGATAACACTGATATTTGTGATGGAATTTATGATGATCAAGTCATTTGTGATTATTATGATGGTTGTAATGAAGGAGGTGGACAAAGTTATTCTTATGAATTAAATGGATTGAATCCTAACACTACTTATATTATTATGATTGATGGTGGTGCCTTTTATTTAGGAGGTGAAGTAGGAGGTAATGTACAAGGTGAAATAATGATCACTACATTAACTAGTCCTGATATCGATTCCATGATTGTAGTAGACTCTATTGCTTGTTTTGGTGAATTAGGTACAGTTACTGCTGAAGTTTCTGGAGGTGTTTATCCATACAATTATAATTGGGATAATGTTGATTTTGATTCTATCTATGAGAATGTATCACCAGGATGGCACTATTTAACCGTAACATCTGACGCTAATGGTTGTTTCGAAGTAGATTCTATCTTCGTACCTGAACCACCTTTACTAGAAGGAACCATGGAGTTTGATTCCACTCAAATATGTTACGGAAATGATGTCTCAGCCACTGTCCATCCTACAGGAGGAACACCTGATTATGATTTCTTGTGGGATAATGGAGAACTCGATTCTCTTGCTACCATGTTGAATGCAGGTTTACATACCGTAACCATTACAGATGCCAATGGCTGTGAGACGACAGTTGAAGTCGATGTTCCGCCAGGGGAGCTTCAATTTATAAGGGATTAAACAATTACAATAATTAATACAAAAAAGACTACTAGATAAGAGAGTAGTTTTTTTTGTATAAGTGTTATCCTTTTGGCTGGGCGATGCCTGGAAGGCAATATAATACGCCTGATTATCGATTTGGGTTTAATGGGAAGGAGAATGATCCGAGTTTTGGTTCTCAGCTGATACAGGATTATGGATTTAGATTGTATAATCCGAGTATTGCAAAATTCTTGTCGGTAGATCCGCTAGCTCCTGAATATCCATTTTATACTCCCTATCAATTTGCAGGTAATATGCCTATTAATGCGATAGATAGAGACGGCCTTGAACCAGAAATTGTGATTACAGACAAGATTACTGGGTATACTGTGTCATATGTTTATTCGGCTAATGGTTCTCATAAAACTAAGGCAATAATAGTTCCAACATATAAAATGATAGTTTATGATGTAGATCAGAAGGGAAAGAAGACAA
The DNA here is from genome assembly GCA_020627985.1 of Saprospiraceae bacterium. Taxonomy (GTDB): domain Bacteria; phylum Bacteroidota; class Bacteroidia; order Chitinophagales; family Saprospiraceae; genus JAHDCE01. Next base: position 495 of record JAHDFV010000004.1, on the reverse strand, counting down.
TAATGGGGACTTTTAATGTTACAAGAGATGGTTGGTACAACCAAGGTGATGGAACTTTAGTCAATAGATCTTCAGAACCCAAAAAAGATGTTACTGTAAGAGCTACTGCAACTGTGGATTATGGCGATACAAGTGGAGCTTATGCCCTAGGTAAAATAGATGCAGAGCCAACTCCTAGTAATTGGGATACAGATTACAATGGGGATCCTATTGATGATGCTGTGAAAAGAAAAAAAGATGGGGTAGCTGATGGTGCAATGATTCATATAGGAGGATATTTTAAAAAGAAAAATGGAAAGTACAAAGTGGCTGGGTATTATGGTTGTTATGGAGTTGTTGACGATTCTCAAATTTCTAAGGACCCTATTTCTGCGGTAATTTTAGTTGGATCGTTATTACGTGATGAGATTAAGAGTGGTAGTGGCCTTAATGTTAAAAATCCATTTTTTGAAACATCGAATTCTGAACAAAACCGATTAGTAGATAAAGTTAATA
>JAHDFV010000156.1 GCA_020627985.1 Saprospiraceae bacterium | reverse complement strand
ATGCTTTCTTAATTTCTTTATAAGAATTAAAATAAACATCCCAATATGTAGCATCTGTTGCAAAAGGACGAACAGCTAAAAGCACATTGTGTTCATCAAATTTTTCGATTTCAATCGTAGGCTCATCAGGTAATCTACTTGAAACTTTGTCTAAAGCAGTTCTAATGATATTTTGTACTTTATCAAAATCTTCTTCATAAGGCATTGCTACATTTAAATCAACTCTTAATTTACCATTAGAAGTCAAATTCGTCATCATACCACTCGTAGCTAAACCATTTGGCATAATTACTTTTTTATTATCTAAAGTATTGATAATAGTATTAAAAATTTGAATTTCTTCCACATGTCCAACTACACCTTGAATATCTACTAAATCACCAACACTATATGGTTTGAAAATCAAAACCATTACACCTGCAGCAAAATGAGCTAAGGTACCTTGTAATGCCATACCGATAGCAAAAGCTGCTGCGCCAAGCATAGCTGCAAAAGCAGTTACTTCAATTCCAACAACACCCGCTGCTGTCATTAAAACCAATACTTTTAATAATACGCCAATTAATGATTTTAAAAACGGTTGAACGTCCTTATCTAAGCCTGATTTATCCATTGATTTCCCTATCAATTTCATCACCCAACCTACAATCCAAAAACCAATCATTAAAACAACAATAGCCCCAACTAGTTTTGGTGCCCAAGCTACTAATTGATCGCCTAGCCCTTGAAGGCTTTTCATAATGTCAAAGTCCATAATTATGTTAATTTTTATTTAAATTTATATGCTTGTGACATATTAAACACAACTTAGTCACTCATTTATGAAGATAATTTTCATTGTTTTACAAAAAATTAAAGACCATAACAAATAATGTAATGGTCTTTAATAGAAAAAAATAAATTTAATGTTTATTGCTTTATAAATTTAATGATTTCAGTCGTATTTCCATTAGTAATTTTCATAAAATATTGACCTGTAGTAAATTCGCTTGTAAGTATAATATTTCTCTGATTAAATCCTTGATTCATTATTACTTTGTTATTATAAACGGTTTTCCCATAAACATCATAGATTGTAAAAACAATTTCTTCTTTTTTATTTAAAATCATTTCTACATTTAAATCATGTAATACTGGATTCGGAAAAACTTGAACGGATGACAAATCCGAAACTTGATTTTCTCTTGAACTAGTTATCATAAAAGTTTCTAGTTCAGAAAAAGGTCCATAAGATACTTCACAAAAAGATCTTACTTTATATTCATAAGTGATGCCTGATGTTAGATTATTTAGTACTCTAAAATTCATACCTGGTAAATACGTTACTAATTTTGACCAATCATTTGTCCCTTGTTCTCTATAAAAGATTTGATATTTATCTGCATAAGTATATTGATCCCATTCTATTTTTACTCTAGAATTATTTATTTGTGTAACAATTGTATTCAAAGGAGCAAGACACTGAACTGTTCTAAATTTATCAATGGTACTTAATTCAGACCAAGTGCCATCACTGCATTTACTTCTGACTCTATAATCATATACTTTATTCTGTACTAGATTATTAATATTTTTATTAGTCGCGTTAGCTATCAAATGAGACCAAGTAGTCGTTAGAGCTCTTCTATATCTAATTTGATAGGTATTTACATTTTCTACTGCATCCCAAGATAAATTTACTTTATTTGGATCATTTCCTAAATCTACTACAAAGTTTGTGGGCATATCACAGGGTTCACATAAAAAACCATCTAGACTACCACAATCTCCGCCATTAATATAAAACTCTGAAAAACTAGTTACTTCAAACTCTACATAATAACCTGTATCATAAGGTACTACCGAAACATTTTCAGGTAAATGATATAAAAATCCACTTGAATCATTATCTGCTAAATCTCCATTCTCATTAATACCCGAATATTGAGTTACACCAGAAAGAAATGCATCATTTAATGTTGAACAATGAGCACAACCTGATGCCGTTCTAAGTGCTTCCACTTCTGAGTCTAAATAATATAATCTTACTTTCACATTATTTGTTGGAGTATGATCTGAAGTAATTTTCCAGTTTCGATCTAAATAATATTGAGCACCATCATTTCTTATGCCAGCTGTATTTATATATCCATCCACCGTTACATTTCCTAAATCATTTCCATTCGGTTGAATAGATACCAAACGATCACCTGATACATCAAAATGAACCCAATCTGAACCAGAAACTGCTTGAGTATTCCCCAAGGAAGTTGTCGTTGCTGGATAGATTTTTTGATCTTCATAAATTAAAATATTATCAATGGCAGCACCTTCTTCTTCTGTAAAACCATCTGAATACATTAAAAATCTAAAATTAATTCTACTTGCAGTTACAGGTATAGCAAAAGATGCACTATGCCAATAGTCTTTTTCATCATCCCAAACATGGGCTCCTACATAATTATTGTACCAGTTATGTCCAGCTCCATTCGTTCCTAAATTCGTCCAATTTCTTCCATCTGTAGAATATTGGGCTTGTAAATAATCATAATATGTTGCACCATAACCATCATTAGAATCTTCAATCTGGTAAATCATTGCTAATGATAATACTGGATTTGTCATTGTGGATAAATCAAAACAAGGAGAATACAAATATCCTTTCGATCCTTCATCATAATTGCCATTTGCATTTGTAACCCAACTCATATCACCTTCACAAGCTCTATCTATTATTGTATTAGCTGGTGTTGTCAATTCCCAACTATCGTTTTTCCCATCTGAAAACCAATCCCCTGCGCCATTTTCGAAATCTTGAAAATATGGGAAAGTTGCAATGGGTCCAGAAGCTGTTCCCATGGCTAAAGCACTTTTAGGTTTTGGGTTTTCACTGACAATACCTGATGCTGTTTTTGCTCTTACAGCATAAATATATTCTTGACCATTCGTTAGCCCTGTCGCTGTATAAGATGTTGAAGTTGTTGTGGCAATAACAGTATATGTTCCTCCTGTAAATTCTAAAACTTCGTATTCCGATGCACCAGTTGAAGCAGACCATGTTAATACTATATTGTTATCACAATCTGGAGCAATATTTATACTATTTGGATTATCAATAATCGTAAAGGTAGATGCACTTTCTGTTGATGGTAAACCACTCACAGCATCCCATGTTACTCTTACCTTAGCTTGATCAGAAATAACGGCTGGAATTGTCCAAAGATAATTTCTATCAGTACCTGAAACTCCTGTTGCGATATTATTCCAAGAGGAACCATTATCTAATGTATACTCCAATGTAAAATCGTTGGAATCAAAACCTGAAGCTTCCCAAGTAATATTTACAGTTTCATTGGGTTCAAATATTTCACCACCTAAAGGAGAAGAAAGTGTCAAATGATCTTCAATTATATCATAAACGATCACATAATTTTGTACTCCCAATGGTATAGTTTTACCATCAATTAAAATCGTATAAGTTCCAGCAGATGGATTATCGATCACAACTTGTTCCATATTATTTACAGAATCAAGACCAGTAGTTGCTGGATTAGTGCAATTAGCAGGACTATGATCAAGAATATAAGGGAATGAAGTTGTCATTCCATCACTAATTGAAAGATCTAAATTATTTACGATCGAAGAATTAGCTCCAATTAAAGCTTCTTCGTCATGCCAATACAACATCACTTTTAATTGATTGGCATCATTTGGCAAGGTTAACACATGTGTATCTTGAATACCATTCGCTATTGATCCAGTAAAATATTGTGCATTTGTCACAGTGTTGACCGCTCTATATGCATTTAAAGATCCATATCCATATAAAAAATCTGGTCCTTCATTTCCTTGATCATCTGCTGTATTACAAACAATGGCTTTCATTAAATCACCATTAGGATCTGTACCTGAATTCAAATTTCTATAATGCTCATATAGGAGGGCTAAAGTTCCAGAAACTGTTGGTGTAGAATAACTTGTACCATTTCCCTGTGAATAATTGTTATAGGAACTCGCAGAATAAACGGCAGATCCTGTAGCTACGATTTCAGGTTTAACTCTTCCATCTTCTGTTGGTCCTCGACTAGAATAAGATGCGATTACATTTTGATGATCTGTTGCTCCAACGGTTAAAGTATTTTTAGCTGAATTCCAAGCATTTCTTATCGTTCTGTATCCAGCAGGATAACCTGTATCTGTTGAGCAATCTTGATCACCATCATTTCCAGAAGCAAAAACGTGTGTAACTTGATTCAAAGTCTTAAGAGATTCATCTACATGTCGTGCTTCTGCCGTATAAGTACCTGCTTCTAAACAAGCATTAGACATTACATTACCTGAATAACTATTATTTGAAAGAACCGCTCCATATAACGTATAAAATGCAGTATTAAAGATGACATTACTATAGTATTCTGCAATGATTTGTGTTTGCGTTGCAATTCCTTTTCCGTCGGGATCTAGAAGACCTTCAGCACAAATAATTCCTGTTACATTTGATCCATGATTACTCGTTGCAATTGAATTTTCATTTAAAATTCTATTTTCTAAATCAACATGTTTTTCGATGGTACCACCATCTCCTACACACATCATAACTCCATTTCCTGTTAAATTTAGACCTGAAGCATGCGTTAAATTTTTAATTCGATGTGTTTCTATATTTTGGCTGATTAATTCATCATGTCCTTCAAAAGTGGGAGAAATATAATTGACAATAGCGAAGGATGAAATATTTTTAAGTTGTTCTTTACTGGCGAAAATTTTAACCATAGATGGATGATGTTTCTCCCATTTCATGTATTGCCCATCTAATATTTCTTTTGCTTCATTCTCTTCTATATTTTCTTGAAAAACAACATAAGCCAATAAACGATCTCCCAATTGATCCATAATTGGATCGTATTTATATTCGTTTTCTAAAATCGAAATACTATTTATTCCTTTTCTCCAATTCATTTTAGAAAAAGAAGAACGTTCCACTTTAGCCCAGTAAGCATTATTAGGAATATAATGTAATAAATCAACTCCTTGATTCTTTAAATTAATCTGCTCTTGTTCAGAGGGAATACCTTCAAATCCTAAAACTACATAATAAGCATCTTGGTACAATGCATTTTCAAAGTTTTTAGTTTTAATTAGAGTTGAATTATTACTTAATTCAACTCTTCCTTTTTTTAAAAGTAATTCTTGGTTTTGAGCGAAACTAAAATGAATAATAAATAAAAGAAGAAACGATAAAGTAAAATGCTTCATACTATAGTATTAAATGAAATATAAAAACAGTTAATATAAGATAGTTTGAGGATGGCTAATTTTTTAGCCTATTTGAAATAATTTCGGATAGTTTTTGAAAAGCAATACAAATTAATTATACTTTTAAAAGTATAATTTGTTACATGAATTCAAAAGATATAATATCCTAATCCTAAATTACAATTTTCTTTTATACAAAAACGCCTGATATACAATCAATGTCTATCAGGCGTTATTCTTTTTCTAGAATAAAATTATTTCTCAGCTTTCATTTGCGGAAAAAACAACACTTCTTGTATAGAAGATTGATTGGTCAACATCATCGTTAAACGATCAATACCAATTCCTAAACCAGAAGTTGGAGGCATTCCATATTCAATGGCTCTAAGAAAATCTTCATCTAGAACCATCGCTTCATCATCTCCTCTAGCCGCTAATTTTAATTGTTCTTCAAAGCGTTCTCTTTGATCAATTGGATCGTTTAACTCTGAATAAGCGTTAGCGATTTCTTTACCATTTACGAATAATTCAAATCGTTCTACTAATCCTTCTTTAGATCTGTGCTTCTTAGCCAAAGGCGTCATTTCGATAGGATAATCCGTCAAGAAGGTAGGTTGTATTAAATGTTCTTCTACCTTTTCTCCGAAAATCTCATCAATTAATTTTCCTTTACCCATTGTATTATCAATGGGAATATGCAATTCTTTACATACGTTACGCAATGCTTCTTCATCCATTTCAGAAACATCTATTCCAGTATATTCTTTAATGGAATCATACATGGAAATTCTACGATAAGGTCCAGCAAAATTAATTTCATTATCACCTACCATCACTTTCGTACCACCTGTTACAGCAGTACACACTTTTTCTAAGCATTCTTCTACCATGCCCATCATCCAAATGTAATCCTTGTACGCTACGTAGATTTCCATTGCTGTAAATTCAGGATTATGTGTTGGGTCTATTCCTTCATTTCTGAACATTTTTCCGAATTCATACACGCCATCAAAACCACCTACAATTAATCTTTTCAGATATAATTCATTGGCAATTCTCATGTATAATGGCATATCCAAAGAATTGTGATGTGTTTCAAATGGTCGAGCTGCTGCACCTCCATGTAAAGGTTGTAATATCGGTGTTTCCACTTCCATCCAGCCTTGATCATCGAAGTAACTCCTCATCGTGTTGATGACCTTAGACCTCTTAATGAAGATATCTTTTACATTTGGGTTTACTACTAAATCAACATAACGTTGACGATATCTGAGTTCTGGATCTGTAAATGCATCAAATACTTCTACCTCACCTGTTTCTTCATTCTTAACTCTTCTTACAATTGGTAAAGGCTTCAGTGCCTTACTTAGATACTTAAATTCTTGAACACGAATAGAAGTTTCTCCTGTTTTCGTTACGAAAACTTCTCCTTTAACACCTACAAAATCACCAATGTCTAATAATTTTGTGATCACTGGATTGTAAAGTGTTTTATCTTCATCTGGACAGATATTATCTCTTTTGATGAATAATTGTATTCTACCAGAAGAATCTTGTAATTCAGCAAAAGAAACTTTTCCTTTACCTCTGACAATCATAATCCTACCTGCTAGACTTACGTCTTGATAATTATTTTTTTCTTGATCAAAATTAGCTTTGATATCTGCTGCAAAAGCATTGACATCAAACATTTGTGCGGGATAGGGATCAATGCCTAAATCCTTTATTTTTTGTAACGACTCCCGTCGAACGATTTCTTGTTCGTTCAATTCCATAAGTATTGTTTTGTTAAATAAGTTGTTTGAAACAACTCCATGCTATAATGTAGTGCAAAAATAGGAAAACCCATGAATTATGAGTACTAATCAAGGAATGGGTTTATAAGGAATATATTGACTATAGTGAATCATTGTATTATTTAAGTAAATTTCAGGCTATTTTCATAGAATAAGTCTATAATTCATAAAATAATTCCCTCTAATTAAAAAAAGATTCCTGTCTTAACTATTTCTTTTCAAATTAGATTTACTTTCGCAGAAACATTGTTGTTAAAAATAAACTAAATCAAAATGAAAGTTTTTAGAATTGTATTAATGGTTGCCATTTGTGGAGCATTATTAACCAGTTGTAAGAAAAAAGCACCTGCTGCGCCAACTAACGCTGATACAACTACCTCTGCACCATCTGCAACTGCAGGAATAGATTTTGACGCATTATCTAATGAAATGTGTACTTGTGCTAAAGATGTTATGGATCTAGCATTAAAGAGTAAGTCTTTACAGGCATCTGGTGATATGAAAGCCATTGCAGAATTAATTCCTCAGATTACAGCTAAGTCTGAAGAAATGGAAAAATGTATGGCTACTTTAGAAACGAAGTATCCAGGAATTGATGGTAACGCAGAATACGAAGAAAAAGCACAAGCAGCTTTAAAACGTAATTGCCCTAAATTTGCGGAAGCAATGGAAAACTAAAATAGTTTACAATAAAAATACATATTTCAAATACATATTTTTATTATTTATTATGTGAAAAACTCTCGAAATAAGTATATTTCGGGAGTTTTTTTACGTTATGTATCCTAAAACACATAAAAAATGAATCGCATAATCTTATTTGTTGGTATAATCATGTTTATAAGTTGTTCAACGTCAAGACAAACCGTTAAAGATGATGAATTTACTGAGAAAGGAGGTGCTGCAGTTGAAGCCACTCAAACCAATACCAATCTAGATGATTATAAAGGTCAAATTACAGCTGCTGATACTGAATTAGTTCGTGAAATGTGTAATTGCTCTTGGGATATCATAAGATTAAACAGAGATACGAAACGGTTCCACAAAAACAACGATAAAACAGGTCTACTCAACTTAAAACCTAAAATTGCTCCTGCTTATGCTAAGTTTGAAACTTGTATGGCTGATTTAAAAAGAAGAAAAGGAGAAAAAATAGCATCTACTAATCCACAAATCATGATGGCTGCTATGGAAAAAGACTGTCCTGAACTAGTAGATATTATGGAATTTTCAGAACCATTGAAATCTAATTAATCATACGTTTCAATTAAATTTTGTAATTCTTTGATGAACAATTTCTTTTTGGGTTGTCTTCTTTCTTGATTGGTCTTTGTAAAATAAGTATGGCTACCAAGGAATTTTACTTGGATTCGATTCCATTCTTTAATATCATCCAATACTTTATAGGCTGTTAATTCTTTAAATAAAGAAGCTCCAATTTCATAAAAATCATCTCTTCCTAGATAATCGAGGTCTGCATCACAAATGATTTCTTCATAAATGGTTGTAGGAGATTGAGGAATTTTAGTTGACATAATCATTCCGCAAATCGCCTCGATCTCTCCTAAATTATATTCAAATTGAGGTAAAATATCTCTTGCTATTCTACATCCTAATTTTTCATGGTTTTTATTATTAATAGTAAAACCACTGTCATGTAAAAGAGCTGCCGTTTTTAAAAGAATGGTATGATATTCGTCTATCTCTT
>JAHDFV010000155.1 GCA_020627985.1 Saprospiraceae bacterium | reverse complement strand
GGAGTTTACCTGATCTAATTTAAGTTGTAATTCAAGTATTTCTTTTTCAACTCTTTTTACATTCGTTTTCTTATTTTGTTTATTAAAAATTTCTTTTTTAAATAACAAAGTATTTAATTGAGCATGATAGAAATTAAATTTATTATTTATGATTTCAGCTTCTTGTATTAAATTTTGCGCAGCTTTAAATTCTTTTAAATGAATTAAACATTCAATTTCTAAATTAATACATTTAATCTTGTAAAAATTAAATTGATATGAATCTGCTGTATTTTTAGCATCTCTTACTAAACGTAATGCTTCTGAGTAAACATCGTTATCTTTCCATATATTGGCTGCTTCATATAAAGATATTATTTCATAATAAGGCAGTTTAGATTGCCTTGATATAAAATATACTTTATTAAAATTCTGTAATGCAGATTTATACCACTCTCTATAAGAATTCATTTTTCCTTTTGATAAATTCAAAAGGCATTGACGTTCAGGATAAGGACTATCTTCATCTATTACCATATCGGCTTTAGATAAATAATTCATCGATTTTAATTCATCTCCTTGTTCTAAATAAATCCAACTTAAAATATTGAAACTCTCAAAACTATCTTCATCAGAATTAAATGCGAAAATCTCAAAGCATTTATTAATGGAAGATTCTGTAAAGCCTTTAAAAAGATATAATAAAGCTAATTTTGAAGAAACTTTATATTGATACACTTTATCTCTTAGAATGGTAGCATTTTTAATCGCTTCCTTCAAAAAAGTTTCTGATAATTCGAACTCTCCTCTTTTCAAATAGATTAATCCTAATTCAAAAGATGATATTGCTGCCTTCCTGTAATCATCTTTTTGTTCTGCTAAAGATTTAGATAAATCTAAATCAATTAGTTTTTCATCAAAATGTTCTATTGGAAGTGATAATAACATATCTCAAATTCGTTTAATTCATCCATTTTAGCTAAGCCAAATATAAGTATTTTTAAGATAAAATACTCGTTTTAACGTGTCACAAATAAGGAGTATCATAAAACTTATAAGAAGTTACTAGCACAATTCAAAAATTCGTTTATCGAATTATATTCTCATCATAATGAAAATTGATACTCTTTTAAATAGAATAAGAATACATTTGTGTTCATAATTCAATCTATAATCAATACGTCATGAGCAGTTATCCTACCATAATCCTTCGAAAAGGAAAAGAGAATGCGATTAAGAGATTTCATCCTTGGATATTTTCTGGAGCAATCTATAAGAAACCTAAAAATTTAAAGGATGGTGTAACAGTTCAAGTCCAAGATGCTTATGATCATATTATAGCGATTGGACATTATCACAATGGTAGCATATCCGTAAGAATTTTAGCATTTGAAGAAACTGAAATTAATGCTGCTTTTTGGAATTCCAAATTGAAAATGGCTTTTCAAAAAAGAGAAATTCTCGATTTATCCATTGAGAACACCAATTGTTTTAGACTTGTTCATGCAGAAGGAGATGGATTACCTGGTTTAATCGTAGATATTTATGGTGAAGTAGCAGTGATGCAATGTCATTCTATTGGTATGCATTTAGATCGAGAAAATATTGCGAAAGCTATAATCAAAAATTCAAATGGTCTCATCAAATTCGTCTATGATAAAAGCAAGGAAGTGCTACCAAAAGAATATGGAATCAACGTTGAAAATGGATATATCGGCGAAGCGTTTACAGGAAATGGATTAATTGTAAAAGAAAATGGACATTCTTTTTATGTAGATTGGATGCAAGGTCAAAAAACGGGATTTTTCTTAGATCAACGAGTCAATAGAAAATTATTAGGTACTTATTCTAAAGGAAAATCTGTTTTAAATACATTTTGTTATTCTGGAGGATTTTCAATTTATGCTTTAGACAACGAAGCCAAAGAAGTTCATTCTGTAGATGTTTCACAAAAAGCTATGGATTGGACAGAGAGAAATGTAGCCTTAACTTCTAACAATGATAATCACACATCGCATACTGATGATGTGATGTCTCATTTAAAAGATGAAAAGAATAATTATGACATTGTCATTGTTGACCCCCCAGCATTTGCTAAAAGTCTACGCAAAAAACATAATGCAGTTCAAGGTTATAAAAGATTGAATGCCCTTGCATTTAAAAGAGTTAATCCAGGAGGAATGATGTTTACATTTTCATGTTCACAAGTGATTGACGAAGTTTTGTTTAAAAATACAATTGTAGCGGCAGCTTTAGAAGCTGAAAGAAAAGTAAGTATTTTACATCGTTTGAGCCAACCTGCTGATCATCCCGTTAGTTTGTTTCATCCTGAAGGATCCTATTTGAAAGGATTAGTCTTGTATGTAGAATAATTATGATGATTTAGGAATAGATTCTTTTTCGATCATTTTTTGTAAATTATCCATTAGAATTTTATGCTTCTCTAATAAATCATTGGTGGTTAAAGACAATTCGTAAAACTTTTTTAGTTTGTCTTCATCAAGCTGTACCATTTTTTTAAATAATGTTCTGTATTCCATATATTTCAAATTATGGATCATGATCTCATATGAGATTTCAATCATTTTATTATAAAAACTGATTGCTGTATTTCCGATCTGACTTTTTTCCTGAATAAGAGATTTTTTTGCTAATTCTTGTTCTTTTAACAATTCTTCATCTAATTGATTTAATATTTTAACTTCTTCATTAAATGAATCAATAAACTCTAGAATTTTATACTTAGCTTCCATATGATAAGATTATTACCATCAAATATATTATTTTTTAATATATAAATCAACCCTCATATAATTATCAGAAATATTTTTTTCCTACTTTTGTAAATAAATACAACATATTATGAGCTTTAAAGGGAAAACAGTTTTTATTACAGGAGGAAGTAGAGGGATTGGAAAAGCAATAGGAATTCGCTTAGCACAAGAAGGAGCTAATATTGTTATCGCTGCTAAGACAGCGGAACCCCACCCTGCACTACCTGGTACAATATATACGGCTGCAAAAGAAATGGAAGACGCGGGCGGTAAAGCTTTACCTGTGATTGTGGATATTCGAAAAGAAGAATTGATTCAAAATGCTATAGATAAAACCATTGCTCAGTTTGGTGGAATTGATATCGTAATCAATAATGCTAGTGCCATCAACTTATCAGGTACGGAACAAGTATCAATGAAGCGATACGACTTAATGCACTCTGTAAATACAAGGGGTACTTTTCTGACGAGTAAACTTTGTATTCCACATTTGAAAAAAAGTGATAATCCTCACGTTCTTAATTTATCACCTCCTTTAAATATGGAGGTTAAATGGTTTCAAAATCATGTTGCATATACAATGGCAAAGTATGGCATGAGTATGTGTGTTTTAGGTATGCATGAAGAATTCAAAGATGATGGTATTGCTTTTAATGCTTTATGGCCCAGAACCACAATTGCTACAGCAGCTATAAAAAATGTAATTGGCGATGAATTAATGACGATGTCTAGAAAACCGAGCATCATGGGAGATGCTGCTTTTCATATACTTAAAAGGGATAGTAAAACTTGTACAGGCAACTTTTTTATCGATGATGAAGTTTTATTTGAAACAGGATTAGTTGAAGCAGATTTAGAAAAATACGCACATACACCTGGCAAACCTTTAATGCCTGATTATTTTATTTAAAAAAGAAAAAATGACAAGTTTAATCATAAGTACATTAATTGGAGCAGTTTCTTTTATTGTAGGCTCATATCTTCTAAAAGGAGTGACCGTTGTTTCATTTTCAAGTGCAGTTATCATTTCAATTCTTATCGCTGTTTTAACTTACTTCCTCGGAGGATTTTTAGAGTTTATCACTCCTGATAAAACTTTGAATTTTTTAACTTTTGGATTTTTTCAATTCTTCTTAGATGCTATAATTATTTGGTTAGCAAGTAAACTGATGAAAAGTTTTGAAGTAAAGGGTTTTATTACTGCTGTTTTATTAGCGATAATCGTATCTGTAGTTACTTGTTTATGTCAATCAATTCTATGATTAAATTGAGTACCATCAAAGTCTAGAATAGGATTCTCTATTAAGCGTAATTTCACTAAGAGTTCTTGTTTGGTCGGTAAAGTTGTAAAATCTTTCCAAATGGTAAAATCATTATAATTGATGATTGCCCAACCCAAATAAAGGTCATATATAAAAATCATTTTAACATCCACTCCATCAATTGGATATGAATCTAAGTAGACTTGTAATTCTCTTACAGGTGTTTTCCCTTGGAGCTTTATTTCTTTATCATTTTTTTTGATTAGAATAATTTGATCATACATTTCCCCACTGCCATCCCAATTTAATGCATACTCTATTTCAATATTTTCATCTAATTGGGCTACAAATTTTTCATTGCTTTTTTGGTTTTGAAGAAAGTAAAAAACAATTAAACCTATGATCAATAATATGAAAAAAAATATCCGTTTACCCATTCCTTGAAATTTGATGCACAATTTAATAAAATTTAGTATATCAAATATGGCTTTTGTCAAAGTCTAAGCCTACATTTGCGCTTTAATTGAAAACCAAAAGTATCAAGGAGCATTTTTGGCTTCTTTTCTTGACAAAAAAAATAGCAATGATTAGAATATTAGCTAACGATGGTATACATCAAGATGGTAAAACGCTTTTAGAAGAAGCGGGTTATGAAGTGGTAACTACAAAAATTCCTCAAGAGGAATTAATGGAAAAATTGAATGATTTTGATGTGATCATTATTAGAAGTGCAACCAAAGTACGTAAAGAATTAATTGATGCTTGTCCTAATTTAAAAATCATTGCCAGAGCGGGTGTAGGTATTGATAATATTGATCATGAATATGCGAGAAGCATTGGCAGAACGGTTATCAATACACCAGCTGCTTCTTCACAGTCTGTTGCTGAATTAACTTTTGCTCACATCTTTTCTTTATCTCGTTATTTATTCGATGCCAATCGTTTAATGCCAAATATCGGTGATTCAGAGTTTAAAAGATTAAAAAAATCTTATGCTGGAGGAATGCAATTAAGAGGCAAAACTATTGGTATTATTGGTTTTGGTAGAATTGGACAAGAAGTAGCTAGAATTGCTTTAGGATTAGGTATGAATATTTTACCTGTAGATCCTTATTTAGAAGAAGCAAGTATTTCTTTAGAAGCTCCTGGTAATCAATCGGCATTTACTGTCGTCATTCCAACAGTAGAAATGGATACTATGCTAGCAAAATCTGATTTCATTACTGTTCATGTACCAGGTGGTAATGTGTTAGGTGAACCTGAAATAGAAAAAATGAAAAAAGGTGTGCGCTTAATCAATACTTCAAGAGGTGGAGTGATTGATGAAAAAGCACTACTTAAAGCATTGGATAGCGGTAAAGTAGCAGGCGCAGGTATTGATGTTTTTGTAGGAGAACCAACTCCAAGTAATGCGATGCTTCAACACAGTAGTATTTCATTAACGCCACATATTGGTGCATCTACTTTACAAGCTCAATCTAATATTGGATTAGAATTAGCAGATAAAATACTTGCTTTCTTTGGCGATGATAAATAAGCATTTATCATGCTATATAAATCATGAGTAATGTTTGATCAGCTCTTTAGTGAGAATCGATATTTTTGTCAGGTGAACAAACACCTGACAAGGCGAAAAATTTGTTTATCAGACAATTACTTAAACCCGACTTACAGCATTGTAAGTCGGGGTTTTATCCTAAAAAAGGAGCCACCTCAATAGATGACTCCTCCTTCAAAATTACAAATCACTAGCTTACTTTTTCCTTGGTTTCAATAGCTTGCGCTATCTTTTCTGGAACAGCAGCATAATGTGAAAAAATCATTGTAAAAGTACCTCTTCCAGCGCTTAAGGCTCTCAATTGACCAATATATCCGAACATTTCTGACAAAGGTACATCTGCTTTAATCACAACTAATCCATTCGAAGAATTTTGACCTTTTATGATCCCTCTTCTTCGATTCAAATCTCCAATAATATTACCCATATATTCTTCAGCTGTTGATACTTCAACCAACATCATAGGTTCTAATAATTGAGGTTTAGTCATTGGCGCTGCAATTTTAAATGTTTCCTTAGCCACCAATTCAAAAGCCAATGGTTTAGACTCATTTACATGTGTCTTACCATCTACTAATCGAACTTTCATGTGTTCTAAAGGATAACCCGCAACAATACCTTGATTCATCATGGATTGAAAACCTTTTTCAACACTAGAAATATATTCCTTCGGAATAGCTCCACCTACAATTTCATTGACAAATTGTAAGCGCTTTTGATCTTTTTCAAAAGCATCACTTAAGATATAATCTACATCCGCAGGACCTATTTCTACTTCAATTTCAGCAAATAAACCAGGTCCACCCGTAAACTTTTTCAGCCGTTCTCTGTGTCGTATGGTTTGCGTTAACTCTTCTCGATAACTCACCATAGGTTCACCAATTATACAAGGTATTTTGAAATCATCCTGAATTCTGCTTACTAAGTATTCTAGATGTAATTCACCCATTCCTTCAATGATGGTTTGACCAGTTTCAGCATTGACATTGACTCTAAATGTAGGATCTTCTTCTCCTAATTTATGCAAGGCTATGCTTAATTTATCTAAGTCAGCCGTTTGCTTTGGTTCTAATGCTACACCAATAACAGGTTCAGGAATAAATAATGATTCCAATGTTATGGATGTTCCTTCAGCAACCAAAGTGTCACCTGTTCGAATGTCTTTCATTCCAACTAAAGCAATAATATCACCTGCTTCAGCTTTCTGAATAGAGACCTGCTTATTAGAATGCATCAAATATAAATGACCCATTCTTTGCTTAGCTCCAGTACGCATATTTAAAACAGATTGCCCTGTTTTGATGCTTCCAGAATATAAACGAATGAACGCTAATTTCCGGTTTTGTTGATCAAAAGCAATTTTAAAAGCTAATCCAGTAAAAGGAGCCGTTATCGTTGTAGAGATTTGAACTTCTTCTTTTGTTTCAGGATTAAGACCTTCTACAAATTGCGTATCCGAAGGAGCTGGCAAATAAGCGGCAACAGCATCCATTAAAGGTTGAACTCCTTTATTCTTATAGGCTGTGCCACAAAGAACTGGAACGATCTCTAAAGACAAAGTTGCACGGCGAATGGCATTCATAATTTCATTCGTTGTTAAAACGGTTTCCTCATCTAAATAAAGAGAAAAGAATACCTCATCTACCCCAGCTAATGTTTCTAAAAGAACTCGTCTAGCTTGATTCGCTTCTTCTAAATAAGCTTCAGGGATTTCATTGATTATGAATTGATCTTCATCTACCCATTCTATCGCTTTCATTTCTACTAAATCAATTACACCAGAAAAGGTATCTTCAGATCCAATAGGAATTTGAAGGGCAACAGATTGTGAATTCAATCGATCTTCAATTTCAGCAACCACCTTTTCGAAATCAGCCCCCATTCTATCCATCTTATTGACGAAAGCAATTCTAGGAACATGATATCTATTCGCTTGTCTCCAAACCGTTTCCGATTGTGGTTCAACACCAGCAACAGCATCAAATAAAGCGATCATTCCATCTAATACTCTTAATGCTCGTTCTACTTCTATCGTAAAGTCAACGTGTCCTGGAGTATCAATGATATTGAATGTATAATCTTGATCTTTCCATTTCCAATTCACTTGAGTAGCAGCAGCACTTATCGTGATCCCCTTATCCTTTTCCATTTTTTGGGTGTCCATTTGAGAACCGCCATCATGGGTTTCACCAATTCGATGAATTTTACCTGTGTAATAAAGAATACGTTCCGTCAAAGTGGTTTTTCCTGCATCAATGTGAGCAGCAATACCAATATTTCTTAATCGATGAAGAACTTTAGTTTTCATAACTTAAATTTAAATAATAGTTCTAACATCTGTCTAGCATTAGTTTTGTTGATGGTCAACAAAACATCAGACGATAATAAAAAAAATAGGAAAATAACTCTGGATTATACAGAGGCACAGGAATGCTAGCTTAGCCCCTGTGGCTAGTATAGCATAGTAATGGTGCAGAATACACCTGGATGAATGTGTTATTGAAAGTTCTCATAATTGATACTTTTACAAGAAGATAACTACTAAAAAACACAAAAAGTTCCTTCTCGTTAAAATTCAGTATTTAATGGATAAAGTAAGTATATTTGTTTTAATCAAAATGAATATATTTTAATATGAATATCTTAGGATTACCTATACTTTATCTACATGACAAATTACCCCAAATCAAAAGAGATAAATCATTTGGTTTATTAGAACAAAGTGGAATTGCACAAGAATTAATACAACATCATTATGCTTCTTTTGACGAAAGAGTTTTACAATTAAATCTCACGCAAAGAACGAGATTTCTGGATGGTTTATGTTCAGATGAAGATTATAGTAATGCTGTTGAATTGTATATTGATCAACATGATTCAGAACTGAAAAATGTAATTGCTGGTGAATATTTTACCATGGTAGGTTATAAAATAAGAACAGGCTCTTGGGCAAAACATGTTTCAGAAGATCAATGGGAAGGTTTTTATAAATATTTGAATTTAGCTGAAAATCATTTAGAAAGACCCATTTCTGATCCTAACTTAGAATTAGAAGCCTGTGGTCGAATGATAAGAGTTTCTCTGGGTTTAGGTGAGCGGGATCAATGTGATGCTTATTATAAAAGAAGTCAAGAAATCAATTCCAATCATTATTTATCTAATGTCGCATACTTTAGAGTATTAACTCCA
>JAHDFV010000154.1 GCA_020627985.1 Saprospiraceae bacterium | reverse complement strand
TGGGTGGTAAAGCTCAGTTTGGTGGACAGCGTTTTGGTGAGATGGAAGTATGGGCATTAGAGGCATTTGGTGCAGCTAATATCTTACGTGAATTATTGACATTAAAATCTGATGATATTGTAGGTCGAGCTAAGACTTATGAAGCGATCGTCAAAGGAGATAATCTTCCTAAACCGAACATCCCTGAATCCTTTAATGTACTTGTACATGAATTAAGAGGATTAGCCTTGGATGTGAAGTTCGATTAAATAAAGGCTAGGGTAAAACTTGTTGTAGTTTCAACAAGTTTTACCCTTCATTATTAATTATCCCTTATTACACTTTTAATTAATAACAAACTATGCCATTTAAAAAGAATCAAGTTAATAATAGAGTCGATTCAAATTTTGATCAAATTACTATCGGTCTGGCTTCACCAGATCAGATCTTAGAAAGATCATATGGAGAAGTCCTTAAACCTGAAACGATCAATTATCGTTCATATAAGCCAGAAAGAGATGGTTTATTCTGCGAACGAATTTTTGGACCAGTTAAAGATTACGAATGCTACTGTGGTAAGTATAAGCGTATCCGTTATAAGGGTATTGTTTGTGATCGTTGTGGTGTTGAAGTAACAGAGAAGAAAGTACGTAGAGAGAGAATGGGACACATTAAATTAGTTGTTCCTGTTGTTCATATTTGGTACTTTAAATCTTTGCCTAATAAAATTGGTTATTTGTTAGGTTTATCTTCTAAGAAGTTAGAATCTATCATTTATTATGAAAGATATGTAGTGGTTCAAGCAGGTGTTAAAGAATCTGATGATATCGCTAAGATGGATCTTATTACTGAAGAAGAATATCTTGATATTTTAGATGCTTTGCCACAAGGTAATCAAGCATTAGAAGACAGTGATCCTAAGAAATTTATCGCTAAAATGGGTGCGGATGCTGTTCGTAGTCTTTTAGAAAGATTAGAGTTAGATTCACTATCATATCAATTACGTCATCAAGCAGCTAATGAAACATCTCAACAACGTAAATCAGAGGCATTAAAGCGTTTGAGAGTAGTTGAAGCATTCAGAGATGGAATGAGTAGAGTTGAAAACCAACCAGAATGGATGGTCATTCAATATTTACCTGTTGTTCCTCCTGAGTTACGTCCATTAGTACCTTTAGATGGTGGTCGTTTTGCTAGTTCAGATTTAAATGATTTATACAGAAGAGTTATTATTCGTAATAATCGTTTAAAACGTCTTTTAGAAATTAAGGCTCCAGAAGTAATTCTTAGAAATGAGAAACGTATGCTTCAGGAATCAGTTGATTCACTATTTGATAATTCTCGTAAGTCTAATGCTGTAAAAGCAGAAGGAGGACGTTCTTTAAAATCGTTAAGTGATGTACTTAAAGGTAAACAAGGTCGTTTCCGTCAGAATTTATTAGGTAAACGTGTGGATTATTCTGGTCGTTCAGTAATCGTTGTAGGTCCTACACTTAAATTACATGAATGTGGTTTGCCTAAAGGTATGGCTGCTGAGTTGTTTAAGCCTTTTGTGATTAGAAAACTAATTGAAAGAGGAATTGTAAAAACAGTAAAATCAGCAAAGAAATTAGTTGATAGAAAAGACCCTATAATTTGGGAAATTCTTGAAAATATAATGAAAGGGCATCCTGTGATGTTAAACAGAGCCCCTACGCTTCACCGTTTATCAATTCAAGCATTCCAGCCTACATTGATCGAAGGTAAAGCAATACAACTACATCCATTAGTTTGTGGTGCATTCAACGCCGATTTCGATGGTGATCAAATGGCCGTTCACGTGCCTTTAAGTCATGCAGCGATATTAGAAGCTCAAGTATTGATGCTTTCTACTCAAAACATGTTGAACCCTCAAAATGGTTCTCCTATTACACTTCCTTCACAGGATATGGTATTGGGTCTTTACTACATTACGAAAGAGAAACGTTCTATTGGCGATTTCAAAGTAAGAGGTGAAGGCAGAACGTTTTATGGTTCAGAAGAAGCAATTATTGCCTATAATGAAGGTGTAGTTGATTTAAATGCTGTTATTAAAGTAAGAGCTAAAGTTAGAGATGAAGAAACAGGCGGTCTTAAATTAGGAGTTATTGAAAGTACTGTTGGTCGTGTCATCTTTAATGAAGCCGTTCCCGAATCTGTTCCTTTTGTAAATGAAGAATTAAACAAGAAACAATTACGGAAAGTAATTGGTAAAATTCTTGAATTAACCAATACAGAAGAAACGGCCAAATTCTTAGATGATATTAAGGATATGGGCTTCTATTGGGCTTATAAAGGTGGTTTGTCGTTTAACTTAGGAGATTTAATTACTCCAACGAAAAAGGAGAAAACATTAAACGATGCTCAAGAAGAGGTAGATGAAATCTGGGATCAATATAACAGTGGTTTCATTACTAATAATGAGCGTTATAATAAAATTATTGACGTTTGGACCAAAGCAGATTCTTTCATTACATCTAATTTGATGAGTGAAATGGAAACGCATAAACAAGGGTTCAACTCAGTATATATGATGTTACACTCAGGTGCACGTGGATCTGCTCAACAAATTAAGCAGTTATGTGGAATGAGGGGATTAATGGCAAAACCAAGAAAATCAGGTGATACTGGTGGAGCGATTATTGAAGATCCAATCTTATCAAATTTCGTAGCAGGTTTATCTGTACTAGAATATTTCCTTTCTACTCACGGTGCTCGTAAAGGTTTGGCCGATACAGCATTAAAAACAGCCGATGCAGGTTATTTGACTCGTCGATTGGTTGATGTATCTCAAGATGTTGTTATCATGGAAAAAGATTGTGAAACATTAAGAGGTTTAGAAACAACAGCCTTAAAGGATAATGAGCAAATAGTAGAAACATTAGCTTCTAGAATTGGTGGTCGATATACATTAGAAGATATCATACACCCAGTTACAGATGAAATGTTGCTAGAAGCTGGTTCATATATTACAGAAGAAATGGCAGCTCATATCGAAGAAATTGGTATAGAAACTGTTTATATCCGTTCTGTTTTAACTTGTGAAGTGAAGAGGGGTGTTTGTGCTAAATGTTATGGTAAAAACTTAGCAACAGGTCGTTTAGGAGAAGAAGGAGATGCAGTAGGAATTATTGCTGCACAATCAATTGGTGAGCCAGGTACACAGTTAACACTTCGTACATTCCACGTCGGTGGTATTGCTCAACGTACAACAACAGATTCAGAATTAGCTTCTAAATTTGATGGTGTATTGACTTTTGATGGTCTAAAAACTACAACGCATACAGATAAGGATGGTAAAGAAAGTACTGTTGTTTTATCTCGTTCGGCGGAATATAGAATTACTGATGCTAAAACGAATAAGTTATATACTTCAAATTATATTCCTTATGGTTCTAACCTTTTAGTTAATATTGAAGGTCAAGAAATTAAAAAAGGAGATAAGATTTGTAATTGGGATCCATTTAACAATGTAATTATTTCTGAATTTTCAGGAGTAACTCAATTTGAGAATGTAAACGAAGGTGTTACATTCCGTATTGAGCAAGATAGTACAACTGGACACCAAGAAAAAGTAATTATTGAATCTAAGAAGAAACGTATGATACCAACGGTTCATATCGTATCTCCCGAGGGTGAAGTATTAAAATCTTATAACTTACCAGTAGGATCATATTTAGATGTTGATGAGGGTGAAACTATCAGTTCTGGTCAAAAAATCGTTAAGATTCCACGTAAATTAAGTCAAGTACAAGATATTACGGGTGGTCTTCCACGGGTAACAGAATTATTTGAGGCACGTAATCCTTCTAATCCTGCAGTTGTTTCTGAAATTGATGGTATCGTTAATTTTGGTAAAATCAAAAGGGGTAATAGAGAGATTATCGTTAGTACAAAAGATGGAAACCAACGTCATAAATATCTAGTCGGTTTATCTAAACATATTCTTGTTCAAGATGGTGACTTTGTTCGAGCAGGTATGAAATTATCTGATGGTGCAGTTTCTCCTAGAGATATCTTAAATATTAAAGGACCATTTGCGGTTCAACAATATTTAGTGAATGGAGTTCAAGAAGTATATCGTGCACAAGGTATTCCGATTAACAATAAGCACTTAGAAGTTATTGTTCGTCAGATGATGCGTAGAGTACAAATTGTTGATCCAGGTGATACAAAATTCTTAGAAGGAGAAGCAGCTGAAAAGTATGACTTCTTGCATGAAAATGATTGGATTTTTGATAAGAAAATTATTGAGAATGAAAATGGTTCAACAAACTTCAAAAAAGGTCAAATTGTTTCTTTACGTCAATTAAGAGAGGAAAACTCATTCTTAAAACGTAATGATAAGAAAACAGTATCGTTTAGAGATGCAAGAACTGCTACTTCTAGTCCTTTATTACAAGGGATTACCAAAGCATCATTAGGTACTCAAAGTTGGATTTCTGCGGCTTCGTTCCAGGAAACGACTAAAGTATTAAGTACTGCAGCAATTGGTGCGAAGAGCGATGGTTTACTTGGATTGAAGGAAAATGTAATTGTAGGTAAATTAATCCCTGCAGGAACTGGACGCCGTAAATATCAAGATCTTCTGGTAACACATACAGAAGAAGTTAAATCTAAAGAAGAAGAAAGACGTGAATTTAGTTCTCCTGATATGATCATGGACTAAATATAAATAATCGTTAAAGGTTTATATTTGAAAGGCTGTCTGATTTTAGGCAGCCTTTCTTGTTATAATTTGGTTAAAAATTGTATATCTATCAACCTTTTTTCGTTATAATAGTATACTATTAGTATAAATGAATTTTTAAAATATTAATTAAAATCAAATCATGAAAAAAATATTCTTTTCAACATTAGTCCTCACTTTAATGGCTACGGCTTTATTTGCACAAAAAAAAGTCAAAAAAGAAGGAGTTGTAAAATATAAAGTAACAGATATTGATTCTAAAGATATGCAAGCACAGATGATGAAAGGATCAACTGTGGAAGCTCATATTTCAGAAGATAAGACTTTTTCTACCATGTCAATGATGGGAGGTATGGTAACAATAAAATCTTATGAAGATAAGAAAGAAGGAGAATTAGTTACGCTGATGAATATGATGGCTAAAAAAATGAAAATACATTTAACCGCAGAGGATATTAAAAAGAGAGAGGCTGAAAATGGTGCAAAAGATATGAGTGTAGAATACACTTACGACAAATCTGTAAATAAAGAAATCGCTGGATATAATTGCTATCAAGCAACAGGTAAAGATGCTAATGGATCTGAAATGATTTTATACATCACTGAAAAGATAGATTTAAATCCAGGTAAACTAAGTAACCAAGCAGGAATTGATTACAAAAATTTAGATGGTTTTCCACTAGAATATACAATTAAAAGAAATGGTTTATCCATGACGTTTACTGCACAAAATGTAAGTGCTAAATTAGATAAATCTATATTTGAATACAATGATGAAGGATATGAAAAAGTAAATCCTGAAGACTTAGGAAAAATGATGGGAGGAGGATTAGGACTTTAATATTCCATCTAAGAAATAAAAAAAGGTGTTGGGCTAAACTCAACACCTTTTTTTTATAATCGTTACCTTTGTACCAATGGAAATATTAAGACAAGTACGAACATTAGTTACCAAAGAATTTCTCTTAGAATGGCGCAGCAAATATGCGCTTGGAGGTATCTTATTATATGTGTTGTCAACAGTATTTATTGTTTATAATGGGTTTATTAGAGTTTCACCACCCACCTGGAATGTTCTTTTTTGGATCATCTCTCTTTTTACTTCTGTGAATGCAGTAACCAAAAGTTTTTCAAGTGAAAATGGTCAAAGGCAACTGTATTATTATTCATTGATGAATCCAACCGCAGTTATATTTTCTAAAGTCATTTATAATAGCTTATTATTGATTCTGTTGAATGTCCTTACTTATTTTGTATTTGGTATTATTGCAGGAGATCCAGTAAGAGACAAAGGTTTATTTTTCTTGGCTATTTTTTTAGGTAGTATTGGGATGGCGGTTACGTTTACTTTTATATCTGCTATTGCAAATAAA
Organism: Saprospiraceae bacterium; assembly: GCA_020627985.1. Classification (GTDB taxonomy): domain Bacteria; phylum Bacteroidota; class Bacteroidia; order Chitinophagales; family Saprospiraceae; genus JAHDCE01. The sequence continues at coordinate 2,759 of JAHDFV010000154.1, read as the reverse complement.
GCTAGAAATGCATCTACTTTAATTGCCATTTTAGGCTTCCCATTAATTATTCCCATCCTAGTTTCATTAATAAAAATTTCAGCAAATGCATTAGGTGTAATAACAGACACAGCTGTAACACAAGATGTAATGACACTTTTAGCAATTGATGCCATTTTATTAGCATTAGCTTATATTTTATTCCCATTTTTGTGGAGAGATTAAAAAAGAATACATGAAAAGACATTGGTGGAAAATTCTGGGAGCTTTATTGATTGCATATGCTTTAATTGCTGGGTTATTGATTCCGTTGAATACAGGTATTTTAGATATACACCCAGATAATGCTTTGCTTGGTGAGAAAATAAATGTTCAAATCAATGCTTATAATGCTCATTTTGACGAAGCAAACGAAATTCAAGTATGGTTGAAGTTAGATTCGGTTCATTTTTTAAATGGTACAGATATTAAAGTTCAATCGAATACTGAAATGACTGCAAATTTTGATTTGCCATCAATTGGTTTAGCCAATAATAGAACATCGCAAAGTGCAACATTAATAGTAGATAATGAAATAGATGGATATGCATTACTCCCTGGAGCATTACAAATATCCGCAAATAAAGATAGCCTAGCCTTAAAATCAACTGCTGTTTGGTCAAATCAATTAGGGCAACTACATAAGAATGAAAAACTGACTTTTCCTTATAGAAATATATTATATGAAACCATTCGGAATCTATTTTATCATGTTCCCCTATGGTTTGCCATGCTGATTATATTTTTTATTTCTATGATTTACAGCATTCTTTATTTACGATCAAAAGAAAAAAGACATGATCATGCTGCTTATGCCTTAACACAAGTGGGGATACTTTATGGAATATTAGGATTAATTACAGGAGCTATTTGGGCAAAATGGACTTGGGGTGCATGGTGGAGTTTCGATGTAAAACAAAATATGTCAGCTGTAGCAATGCTCATTTATTTAGCATATATGGTACTTCGTTCTTCTTTTGAAGATTATGAACGTGAGGCAAGGATATCTTCTGTGTATAATATATTTGCTTTTACAACATTAATTCCATTGTTGTTTGTTATACCAAGACTCTACGATAGTCTTCACCCAGGAAATGGAGGCAATCCAGGCTTTGGAGGAGAAGATTTAGATCATACAATGCGAATGGTTTTTTATCCTGCAATTATAGGGTTTACACTTCTAGGAATTTGGTTAGCTAATTTATCTTATCGTTACCTAAAATTGAAAGAAACTTGGATTGATCGGGATTGATTTGAATCTCTGTTTTAGAATAAAAGTAGGTATAAGCCTTTCTTGGTAAATTAAATTTTCGAAAAGTAGAAAAAAACATAGAGAATCGTTTGTTTTATTGGATTTAAGTTTCCAAATTGCGATCTCTATACGAGAACACAAAAAACTAAAAAGAATGAGAAAAATGATAATGCTCGTGTTATTCTCATTGTTCAGTCAATGGGTATTAGCACAAAGTTCTCCTTCTGTAATGGAGAGCTCTGGTAAAATTTATGTAGTCTTAGCAACGGTTATTGCCATCTATATTGGAATAATAGTTTTTTTGACTATCATCGAAAAAAAAATGTCTAATTTAGAACGTCAAATTAAAGAATAAATGAGCGGAAAGCACCCTAGTTTTTTTCAAAGTGTAGAACGTAACTTTGATAAAGCTGCAGCGCACACAGGATTACCTAAAGGACTTTTAGAACAAATAAAAGTTTGTAATGCTGTTTATCAGATGAGGTTTCCTGTCAGAATAGGAGACGAAGTCCAAGTAATAGAAGCATATAGAGTACAACATAGTCATCACCGATTACCCACAAAAGGTGGAATCCGTTATGCCATGTCTGTTAATCAAGATGAAGTTATGGCACTAGCGGCTTTAATGACTTATAAATGTGCCATTGTAGATGTTCCCTTTGGAGGAGCGAAAGGAGGAGTGAAAATTAATCCTAAAGGCTATAGTGAATATGAATTAGAAAAGATTACTCGTCGGTATACTACAGAATTAATACGTAAAAATTTCATTGGTCCTGGTATTGATGTTCCTGCTCCTGATTATGGAACAGGTTCTAGAGAAATGGCTTGGATTCTAGATACATATGCAACATTTAAGCATGGAGAAATTGATGCTGCAGGTTGTGTTACTGGAAAACCTGTAAATCAAAATGGTATACAAGGTAGAACTGAAGCGACGGGTAGAGGAGTCTTTTATGCTTTAAGAGAAGTGATAAGCTTCAAAGATGACATGGCTAAAATTGGTTTAACACAAGGAATTGCTGGTAAAACAATGGTAGTACAAGGATTAGGAAACGTAGGTTATCACACAGCCAATATTTCTATCAATGAGGGTGATGTCAAATTAATAGGTGTTGCTGAATATGAAGGTGCGATCCATAAGCCAGATGGTATTGATATCAATGCTTTAATGAAGCATAGAAAAGATACTGGTTCGATCTTAAATTTCCCTGGAGCAACGAATTTGAATAAAAGAGAAGATGCATTAGAATTAGAATGTGATATTCTAGTTCCAGCAGCACTTGAAAATCAAATTACAGCAGAAAACGCGCCTAGAATAAAGGCTAAAATTATTGCTGAAGCAGCCAATGGTCCAGTTATGGCTAGTGCTGAAGATATATTAATTGATAAAGGTATCATGATTATTCCTGACATGTATATCAATGCAGGAGGTGTTACTGTTTCTTACTTCGAATGGCTTAAGAATTTATCACATATGCGTTTTGGTAGA
>JAHDFV010000153.1 GCA_020627985.1 Saprospiraceae bacterium | reverse complement strand
TATCACTGGGAATTCCTCTACCTAAATATCCTCTTTTGAATTGATTTCCATAAGCAATCGCTCCTTGGTGTTCCATTCCAAGATAAGATGTTTCAACAAGAGCATAACCATCATTCCAAAAGGGGTATTCTCCGAAGTAATGTTCAAAGCAAGATAAAGTTGGTTTTACTTGTTGAAAATGTTTTTTTGCTTTTTCTAAATTATAATCTAAAACATAATAATCTAAGGCTAATTCTTTATTATTTGGATTGATGTATACATCAGAAAAATGTTCGTAATGACCTATATTTACTGTAACATTATAATTATTAATCGGGTAAGTCACCTTCCATAAATATTTGGTATAATCGTTTTCCATTTCTTCTGTTCCTAAAAATTGACCATTTGAAATACATGTTAATTCCTTAGGTACTGCAATTGAAATTGTCATAGAATCTGGTTCATCTGAAAGGTGATCCTTATTGGGCCACCACAAACTAGCTCCATCCCCTTCACAGGCCACACCAATCCAATCTCTTCCTTTTTTGTCTTTATCCCAAACAAAACCACCATCCCATGGAGGACTTTTTGCTATTACTGGTTTCCCAGAATAAAATATTCTAATCGTTTTTTGATCCCCTTTATTTATTCGATCTCCAAGATTAATAAAAACAGCATTAAATCTTCTTTTATATTCTAATCTTTCATTGTTATCTATTCTTAGAACTTCATCAATATTCATGTTTTCAAAAAGATCCACTTGAAGCGTTAGAAATTCTTCTGTTGCTTGAAATGTCATATCTACAAAACCAACAATTTTTTGCTCTATTGGATCTATTTTAATATCAAGATCATATCTTTTTACATCATAACAAGTCCGAGCAAAAGATAAGCTTCCTCTTAAACTATCTGCTTCTGTAAATTGATATTTATTATAAAAATCACTTTGCCCTTGAAGGATCAATGGGATTAAAATTATAGAGACTAATAAGTATAGATGTTTCATAACAACAAAGTAAGAACTAAAATAAAGAAAGCCTAATTCTATAAAAGAATTAGGCTTTTATTTAAGGTTTATCTTTATGATACTAAACCATTTTATCTGCACAACTTGAAGAAGCAAATGCATCTGGCTTTGCTTTGAAAACAAATCCCATTCCTAAGATGTATCCCATAGCATCTCGCAATGCAACATTAGATTTGAAGTGTGGATCTGTATTGATATCAGCGTGTACTTCTAATTCAACATTGTACTTATCCAATAGATCGCACAAAGCATAAGCTATTTCTACAGATTTCCCTACTTCATTAATCATTCGTTCTCTAATACTCATTTTCTTTTCAGAACGATCATTACTGATGTACATGAAGCCCCCTTTCTTTTCTCGTAAGAATACAATAACGGTTGCGTATTCAGTCGTTCCTCCTTTTACTTGAGAATCCGTCCCAATACAAACTTTCAACTTGTGCCCTGCATTCGTTTCTCGGATAATAGTATCCTCAACGGCTTGCTTGATCGGCAATTCAATTTTTTGACCATTCAGTCTTCGCCAATTCATGATGTTGTAATTTTGATGTAGTATTGTCCGGACGTTACCACTTTTTAAAAGATTATTTCAGAATCATAACGAATTAAATATAATAAAAAGTTCCTGAAGCTAATTTTATTTAATCCTAACATATTGATATAAGTAATTAAAAAGACATTATTAACATTCAAAATTTAGTAATAGCTTACAAATTAATCGTATTTTTTAAATGATGTTTTCCTACCTTTACACATTATGACTTTACAACAACCATCAGAATTAGCCCGAATATTTTATCGTAAAATTCAACAAATACATTCTTCTACAGAATACCCGAACCAAGCGGAACGATTACCTATTCTTTTTAAATCAATTAATCAACTTTTCATATTAGCGACGAAAGAGGAAAAAATTAAGTTTGCAGATCTTGGGACTCGAATTGCTTTTGTAGGACATAAATTCTCGATACCCAAACAGTCTTTATATTATATTTATGCTTTTAGAAAAAATTATTTTAAATATCAATTTGAGAATAAAAAAGCGAATCCATTAAATGATATTTATTTAATGGGTTTAATTGCCTTAACAGAAAGTATCAAAGGCTTAACTAAAATTGATGTTCCTAATGAATTAAATTCTTTTTTACCGAATAAAAGTATTTTCAAGAAGGAAGAAGTTGTCATTAAAAAATATGCTCAATATAAAAGAGTTTTATTAATAAAAGATGATCCCGAAAAAGAAACTTTCACAGCAATAGATGAAGATTATCCTCTAGAAAATGTATTTATTCGATATAACATTATAGGAAGAAATGATTCTTTTACTTCTACGGTACAATTAATTCGGAAAGTTTTTGGATTTCCTTTAAGTGTCAATTTATTAGATGTTGAAATTGATGAACAAGGAGTTTATAGACCGCAAGGTTTTGTAGTACTTCCAGATTATTTAATTGATATTACCTCAATATCTGAATGTTTTAGTCATCAAAAAATAGAACCTAAAAAATATTTATTAAAAAAGTTCATTCCTGTTCATCAAAATAAATATTTATCGATAGGAAACATTGCTAATTATTTCTTGGATGAATTAATGTCTGGAAACGAACAAGGTTTCAAGGAATTATTTAGTCATATTTTTACTCAAAATCCCATTGGATTTAGTACGATGGAAGATTCAGAAATTCGAGAAATTTATCATCAATCTCATCTTCATTATACTCATTTAATTGATACAATACAAAGAGACTTTCCTGAACAAAATTTAAATGCTACTGATAGTTATTTAGAACCCTCTTTTTATTCTAAAGAATATGGAATACAAGGACGTTTAGACTTATGGTCTATGAATGAAGATGGTAAAGCTTCTATCGTTGAATTAAAAAGCGGCAAACCTTATATGCCCAATAAACAAGGATTAAGTTTAAATCATTATACGCAAACTCTGCTCTATGATTTATTGGTTAAATCCGTTTATGGTAAAAAAATAAATCCTACTAATTTTATTTTATATTCTAAATTAGAACAATCCAGATTGCGTTTCGCTCAGGTGTCTAAACCGCATCAAATGGAAGCTATGAAAGTTAGAAATCAATTGCTTGCAATAGAAATGATGTTAACTGAAATGTCATCGGAAAACTATAAAGCTCTTCAATTAATACATCCCAATAGATGTATGGATTGGAAAGGATTTGATGCAACTAATTTAACTTTCTTTAATAAACATTATTTTTCATTAGATGATATAGAAAAAAAATATTTCTATACCATGATTGGATTTATTGCTCGAGAACATTTTACGGCAAAAATTGGAGCATCAAAAAATGGTAATATCGCAGGACAAGCCAATCTTTGGGCAAAAGCATTGCCTGAAAAACGAGATGATTTTGAAGTATTAAATCAATTAGAATTACATCAATTTCCAGATAAAGAAGATGAACCTGTTTTAATATTCCATAAATCCCAAAATACGTCTAAACTTGCTAATTTTAGATTAGGGGATATTTGTGTTCTATATCCATTCATAAATGAAAAAAGTACCGTTCTTTCGCATCAAATTTTTAAATGTACTATTATTGGGATGGATAAGAATTCCATTCATATTCGTTTACGAGCTAAGCAATTAAATGATAAATTATTTAGAACATTTAAACATTGGAATTTAGAGCACGATTTATATGATTCGAGTTATAATAATCAATATAAAGAATTATTATCTTTTGCAAGTCAATCTAAAGAAAAGAGAGATTTATTTTTAACACGTATTGCCCCCTCAAAGCCTAGTAATAATAATGTGATTCCACCTGAAGAAATGACTAATGAACAAAAAGATATTTTTATACAATTAGTCAATCAAGGCAATTTATTTTTATTGTGGGGTCCTCCAGGAACTGGCAAGACGAATATGATGTTAAAACATCTTGTGGGCTATCTTTTTGATCATAGTCAAGAAAATATTTTATTGTTGACCTACACCAATCGTGCAGCAGATGAAATATGCCAATCCATTCTTTCTTATAGAGAAAACATGAAGGAAGAATTTTTTAGAATTGGCTCTAAATTTTCGACATCTGAAACATTTAAAAGTCGATTATTAACTGAATTAATACAAGGTGCTACTACCAGAAATGATGTACGAAATATTATTAAAAAGCATCGAATAGTTGTAGCAACAGTTGCTTCTATGATTGGTAAAAAAGATTTATTTCAATTACAAGATTTTGATCGAGTAATTATTGATGAGGCCAGTCAAATTACAGAAACCATGTTATGCGGTTTACTGCCTTTATTTTCTAAAGTTTTAATGATTGGAGATCATAAACAATTGCCTGCTGTGACTATTCAAAATGAAAGTCATTGTTTGGTACATGATGAAGCATTAAAAGCTTTAGGTATACAAGATTTACGTACTTCTTTATTTGAACGATTTTTCTTTCGATTTAAAAATTTAGGTTATAATTATGCTTATGCTCAACTCAGTCATCAAGGAAGAATGCATGAGGATATAATGGAATTTCCGAATCAACAATTTTACGAAGGAACATTAAATATATTACCTAAAGAAATTAAATATCATTTACAACAAAAAGAAGCTTTACCTGAGATTCAAGATTCCATTTTATCACAAAGAGTTTGCTTTATTCCTATAAAGGGAAAACAATTAGATTTAAATGATAAAACGAATGAAGAGGAAGCTCAAATGGCCGTTGAAATCATAGAAAGATTTCAACAAATTTATGGAGATGAATTTGATTTTTCTAGTGTTGGAATTATTACGCCCTTTCGAGCGCAAATAGCTTGTATTCGAGAAGAATTAAATCAAAAAGGAATTAACCCTAATGATTTAACAATTGATACGGTTGAACGATATCAAGGGGGAGCAAGAAAAATTATTATTATCTCCGTATGTGCGAATACCATTTTACAATTAGATTCAATTGTTTCTTCAAAAAATAATGAAACTTTAGACCGTAAATTAAATGTAGCTTTAACTCGTGCTAAGAATCATTTAGTTGTAATTGGTAATCCTGAAATATTAAATAATAATAACAATTACAAAACTTTTATAGAATTATATTCTATTTCAAATTCTTAGAGATGAATAGAAATGAAGTATTTTATAAAATAAATATTCTATTGAAAGAAATTAAAGAATTCGAAGAAATTCATATAGAATTTAAAGAAATTTCGATTATCAATAGAGTTATTAAAAATAATTCTAAAAAAATGATTTCATTGCGAAAAAGAATTTCAGATTCTATGCAAATAATTGAAACATTTCATCTTGATTTTTTGCAAATAGATTTACCTCAAAAATTATCTATAAATGATATTGAACTAATTAAAAGTGTAAAAATATATTTCAATTCAGTTATTAAATTCATTCGTATAAGAAAAGAAATAAATGCTTATTCAAATAAAAATACTTTTGTATTATTTAAAGAAATAAAAACACTTTTAAATTTAGAAAAGAAATTACAAGAAGCATATGAAGAATGTAAACTAAATGCAAATCAATTTAATCTTTTAAAAAAGGAAATAAAATAATATGAATCAAAAAAAGAAATTCAATATATTTTATTTTCTTTTAGGTATTATTATAATCAGCTTTTTTGTGCTTAAATATGAAAAACCAACAGTTTTGGCATTAGAAAAGATTGCTGTCACTTTATCCTACCCTATTTCAATTCAAAAAGGAACGCATCGAGAATATCAATATCATTTTTCTACAGAAGAATATCAAAATCAATTCAATATTTTAAAAGGTAGTGTACATCATAAAATTGATGAAATACTTCAATTAAAAAGTGGGCATATACTTGTTATTGATATTTCTTATAAAGATTATATGCAATTAAATTCTTTTAAAAACGATATACCTGTTAGGGGAATGTCTTTCCAAAATAAGGTTATATTTTCGAATCAAGATTTTTTAAAAAATAGACAAAAATATAATTATAGATTTCATGTAATCTTTACCATCTTTGGATTATTAATCGTATTAAATGCTTTCCCATTTATGACAGGCAAAATGAATACCATATTCGTTATAATTTTAATATGTTCTATTTTAATTATGAAATTTTTCCAATTTGGCATATATTAAACCTTAGAAATTATTCTTCTTTAATTTAATATTCTAGAAATATTTATATTGCAGGTAGAATTATATAATTATGAAATTTTTACTAGGCATTCTTTTAGTCGCTTTATCTGCAGTTGGAGTATCATTTGTTTTACCCTGGTGGACAGTTGCTATTTTTTCAGCAATCGTTGGAGCATTGATCGGAATTGCTCCTTGGAAAAGTTGGATTTATGGATTTTTAGGTCTTTTTTTAGTTTGGGGTATTTGGTGTTATATCATAGATCAAGCTAATGAAAGTATTCTTTCTAATAGAATGGCTGATTTATTTGGACTAGAAAATAGTTTCTTGCTCATTTTAATTTCTGCTCTTATTGGAGGCTTTTTAGGTGGATTTGGAGCTATGACTGGTAGCTTGTTTAGAAAATTATTTTCTAAACAAAAAGGAAAAAAGAAAAAAAGGAGGAAATTTAGGAGTTAAGTTCATTAAACAATTGAATACACTCCATCGCTTCTTTCACATCGTGAGCTCTCAAAATATTTGCCCCTTTTTCTAGAGCAAACATATGTAATGCAGTCGTTCCATTTAATGCAGATGAAGCTTCAATTTCAAGTGTTTTATAAATCATTGATTTTCTTGAAACACCTACTAGGATAGGAACATTTAAAATTTTTAAAGCATCTACTTTCTTTAATAACTCATAATTATGTTTTATGCTTTTACCAAAGCCAAAGCCTGGATCAATTATAATATCTTTAACCCCTTTATTTCTGAGTTTAGCAATTTCATCGACAAAGAAATCAAGCACATCTAAAGTAATATCCTTATAATTTGGTTTTTCTTGCATATCAGTAGGCTTCCCTTGCATATGCATTAAAATATATGGCACATTTAAATCGCTTACAACTGCATACATTTCATCATCAATCTTAGCCGCTGAGATATCATTCACTATCATTGCACCTTCATTAACCGCACTTTTAGCTACTTCAGCATGAACAGTATCTATTGAAAGTATAACATTAGGAAATGCTGAAATAATCGATTTTATAATAGGCAATACCCTCTTTTTTTCTTCTTCAATATCAATAATTTTAGCTCCTGGCCTTGAAGACATACCTCCAATATCAATAATACTTGCACCCTCAAAGAGCATTCTCTCTGTTTGTTTTAATGCTTCCTGTACATTTAGTTTGCGACTTTCTTCAAAAAAAGAATCGGGTGTAGTATTGATGATTCCCATTACTATAGGTTGATCAAAATGAAAGAGTTTGCCTTGAGAATTGATAAACATGTTCGATTATAATATTAAAGAATTCAAATGTAAACAATAGTTCCTTCGCATTATGTTTTATTAGGAGTCAATTGAATTTTCATTAACAAGATTATAAATTTAGCCCCTTACCTTTGTATTAACATAATTAAAAGCGCAATTTTACTGATGCAAACATACTTAACACTTGAAAGTCATTCTGTATATTTGCATTAAAATAATAAGATTTGAAAAAAACACTTGCTCAATACGATACTGAATTGAATCGATGCAGAGAAATTTTCTTGAAAAAAACACAAGACTATGGAACGGCATGGAGAATATTACGAACAACTTCTTTAACAGATCAGCTCTATATAAAAGCTGAAAGAATAAGAAGTATTGAAGAGACGGGAGAGAACCGAGTAGGTGAAAGCATAGATGGAGAATATGTGGCTTTAGTCAATTATAGTATTTTGGCGCTTATTCAAATGGAACTCCCTAAGGAAGAAGGTATGGAATTACCTTTAGAAAGGGCAAAAAAATTATATGATAAACATGCTTCTATTACTAGAGAATTAATGATTAAGAAGAATCATGATTATGGAGAAGCTTGGCGAAATATGAGAATTTCATCCATTACTGATTTAATTTTGCAAAAATTATTGCGTGTAAAACAAATTGAAGATAATGATGGAAAAACCATCATATCAGAAGGTCTTGATGCAAATTATATGGACATCATTAATTATGCATTATTCGCATTAATCCGTTTAAAAGAGAATAAAAAATAGTATAAGATACTTTAAAAACCAATAGATATGACTTTATCTGGACTTTTATTAAGAATAGCTATTTCAGCTGTGATTTTAACTTTAATTAATTTCGTATTAAAAAAAGGTAAACCTGAATGGGCAAAAATTGAAAATTGGTTATTGACCTATTTACAAAACTTTTGTGGTGCCTTTTTTATTTTTTCTGGCTATGTAAAAGCGATTGACCCGAAGGGAACGGCGTATAAAATGGAACAATATTTTGGAGAATTTGAAACTCATTTTTTCAGTTTTTTAACTCCTGTATTTCAATTCTTTAATGAATATGCACTTGCTGTCTCCTTATTTATGATTATCCTAGAAATCGTTTTAGGAATGATGCTTCTTTTGGGCTACAAAAGAAAACTAACCGCTTGGTTATTTTTATTAATTATTATTGCCTTTACATTCCTGACTGGATTTACATATTTAACAGGTTATTTACCTGAAGGAGTTAACTTTTTTAGTTTTGGAGAATGGGGCGAATATAATAAAAACAATATGAAAGTAACTGATTGTGGTTGTTTCGGTGATTATATAAAACTAGAACCTAAAGTTTCTTTCTTTAAAGATTTAGGTTTATTAATTCCTGGATATCTGTTCTTGTTTTTAGCCTCTAAAAAACATGTTTTATTTAATGTAAACATAAGAAGAGTTTTGATAGCTTTAACAACAATCGTTGTTACGTTATTTTGCTTTAGAAATACCTTTT
>JAHDFV010000003.1 GCA_020627985.1 Saprospiraceae bacterium | reverse complement strand
AAGTGATTACTTCGATAAACTCTCCAGAAATACTCAAAACTCGTATGGCGATAGTGGCAAAACCGATCCAATGATGGAAATTGATGTACCTAAAAATTTGCTGGACAAATTATTTGGTGGTACAAAAATTGAAATCAAACCTCAAGGAAATATTGATTTAACATTAGGGGCAGATTATCAAAAAGTGGATAATCCCATTATTCCAGAAAGACAAAGAAGACAAGGAGGATTTGATTTTGATATGAACATTCAAATGAATGTTACAGGCCAAATTGGAGATAAGATGAAATTGGGTACAAGTTATAATACTCAAGCAACCTTCAATTTTGAAAATCAAATGAAACTAGAGTATTCTGGTGGAGAAGATGATATCATTCAAAAAATTGAAGCAGGTAATGTAAGTCTACCATTAAGATCTTCATTAATTAAAGGATCCCAAAGTTTATTTGGTGTAAAAACAGAATTACGCTTTGGTCGAATGACTTTAACAGGTGTTGCTTCACAACAAAAATCTAAAAGAAACGAAATCCAAATACAAGGAGGAAGTCAGGTCCAAAACTTTGAAGTTTCTACAGATGATTATGATGAAAATAGGCACTTCTTTATTTCTCACTTTAACAGAGAAACCTTTGAGCCTGCTTTAGAACAAATGCCACAGGTAAGAAGTTTATTTACGATTCAAAGAATGGAAGTATGGGTAACCAATACTAGAAACCAAACTGAAAACGTAAGGGATATTGTTGCAATAGCTGACTTAGGTGAAGGAGATAATGATAAAATTGCAAATACAAATCCTTTATTCCAAGCGCCGTTAATTCCAACAAATCCAGATATCAATGGAACAAATGCTTTACCAACAAATGAAGCAAATCCAATGTATAATGAGATTATTAATAATCCTACAGCTAGACAAATTGATGGCGCTGTAGCTCAATTACAAGGAACGTATCAATTACAACAAGCAAGAGACTTCGAAAAAGTAAGAGCAAGAATGCTTTCAGCGAATGAATATAATTTCAATTCTGAGCTTGGATTTGTTTCTTTAAACGTTGCTTTACAACCTGAAGATGTACTTGGAGTTGCAATGGAATATACTTACAATGGAGAAGTATATAAAATTGGTGAGTTTACGAATGATGTTCCTGTAGATCCAGATGATTTAAATGTGCTTTATGTAAAAATGTTAAAAAGTACAACTCCTAGAGTGGATATTCCTATGTGGGATTTAATGATGAAAAATATCTATTCAATAGGAGCATTTCAAGTGAGTAGAGAAGATTTCGTATTGGATATCGCTTATGAAGATCCAGGTGGAGGGCAAAAAAGATTTTTACCAGCAACAGCATTAGAAGGAAAACCTTTATTACAAGTATTTAATTTAGATAATTTAAACAATCAAAATGATCCTCAACCAGATGGACGTTTTGACTTTGTTGAAGGGATAACTATAAATTCAAGGAACGGTAGAATTATGTTCCCCGTTTTAGAACCATTTGGTACTGCTTTAAAACAAAGCATACTTGATGCTTCAACAACTGTTAATCCAGCTATTTCAGCAGAAGCTGATCAATTTACATATCAACAATTATATGATTCTACAGTAGTTGCTGCAAGAGAATATCCTGAATTTAATCGTTTCACAATTTGGGGTAATTATCGTTCAAGTGTTTCTTCAGAAATATCATTAGGTGCCTTTAATATTCCTAGAGGTTCGGTTGTTGTAAGAGCAGGTGGACAAGTTTTACAAGAAGGTTCAGATTATACAGTTGATTATAATATTGGTCGAGTAAAAATCATCAATGAATCTTTTTTAAATTCTGGAGTTCCCATTAATGTTTCCTTTGAAGACAATACCCTATTTGGATTCCAAACCAAAACCTTATTGGGTTTAAGAGCAGATTATAAAATTAGTGAAAACTTCAATGTAGGGGGTACGGTCATGAAATTATATGAAAGGCCATTTACTCAAAAAGTAAATATTGGAGATGATCCAATTAATAATAGTATTTATGGAGCAGATGTTCAATATTCAACAGAAGCACCTTGGATTACTAAAATGGTAGATAAAATACCTTTAATTAATACTAAAGCTCCTTCTAATGTTTCTTTCATGGCTGAAGCAGCTTACTTAAATCCTGGTCATGCGAAAGCCATCTCACAAGAAGATCAAGGTGTTGTTTATGTAGATGATTTTGAAGGCTCAACAACGAGTTTAGATTTAAGAATTCCTGCTAATGCATGGACATTAGCTTCTGTTCCTCAAGGAGATCAATTTGGAAATAACCCTGATTTTCCTGAAGCAGAGTTTATTGATACAACACTTTCAGGTGTAAATAGAGCAAGATTAGCTTGGTACCAAATCGATCGTTCGATTAATACAACAGAAATTAATAGTAACTTTTATACGAGTGCTGTAAGTATACAAGAGATTTTTCCGAATACAACAATAGGAGGAAATAATATTGCTAACAATAATATTCGTACGCTGGATTTAGCTTATTATCCTGATGAAAAAGGTCCTTATAATTTTGATTTACCTGGAGGTACGGCTTATTCGTCAGGTTTGAACAATAGTGGAGGATTAAGAGATCCAGAGACAAGATGGGCAGGTATTCAAAGATCTTTAAATACCAATAACTTTGAAGCAGCAAATGTTGAGTTTATCGAATTTTGGATGTTAAGCCCATTTCTACCTGAATCAGATGGATCTGTCTCTTTAGTTAGTGATGGAGAACTAAATATCAATTTAGGTAACATTTCAGAGGACGTATTAAGGGATTCAAGATTATTTTTTGAAAATGGTTTACCAGCAGAAGGATCTGAAACAACAACGGATGAAACCCAATGGTCAAGAATTCCAAGAACAAGTGCGATTACTCGATCATTTGATAATGATGAAAATGTAAGAAATGCACAAGATGTAGGATTAGATGGTGTAGATGATGCAGGTGAAAGAGAATTATATGCTAATTATGTTTCAGCGATTGAAAATGATCCAACCATTCCTAATGGAATAAAAGATCAAATCCTAGAAGATGTTTCTAATGATAATTTCATATATTATAATGATGATTCCTTTACAGAAAACGATCAAGTATTTGAAAGATATCTCAACTATAATAATCCACAAGGAAATTCGGCTCAATCTGTAAACCAAGTAAATTCAGCAACAAATATTCCTGATTCTGAAGATATCAATAAGGATAATACACTGAATGAAACAGAATCATACTATCAATATAAAATTCCAATCAAAAGGGCATCTAATGCAGGTGAAATGGAATTAAATGATTTTGTGATTGATAGAGCTAATGCAGACAATGGTAGAATTTGGTATAGAGTTAAAGTGCCAATAGATCAATATACTTCTAGGGTTGGAGGCATTCAAGATTTTAGATCTATTCGATTTATTAGAATGTATATGAATAAATTTGATACGCCAGCTGTTATGCGTTTTGCGCGTTTCGAATTAGTAAGAAATCAATGGAGAAGATATTCTCGTTCTTTAGCTGAATCAGGTATTGGTACAGTTGTCGATCAAAACAATGAAACTATTTTTGATGTAAATGAAGTGAATTTAGAAGAAAATAGTGCTAAAGATCCGTACAACTATGTATTACCTCCTGGAGTTCAAAGAGAACAACAAATAGGATCTGCATTTAACAATGCTCTTCAAAATGAACAGTCCCTTGCGATGAATATTTGTAACCTAAAGGATGGCGATGCAAGGGGAATATTTAAGAATTTAAACTTAGACTTACGTCTGTTTAAAGAATTGAAAATGTTTGTACATGCCGAACCAGATAATGATGATAATATCGCTCCAGGAGAATTAACTATGTTTATACGGCTAGGTTCGGATTTCGAAAAAAACTATTATGAGTATGAGATTCCTTTAGAAATGTCTGGAGATGTTACAGGCTTAGATGAAGGAGCATATGCAGAAGAAGTTTGGCCAGAAGCCAATAGAATTGCATTAAAACTTGCTCTATTACAAGATGTAAAGAAAGAAAGGAATTCAACCAATGCAGCACTAAACTTTTTATACTCAATTCCTGATCCTGAAAATCCTCTTAATAATATAGGAGTAAAAGGAAATCCTAATTTAGGATTAGTGAAAAGCATTATGATTGGAGTTCGAAACACAGAAGATGATGGACTTTCAAAATGTGCTGAAATATGGTGTAATGAATTACGAATGAGTGGCTTTGATGAAAGAGGAGGCTGGGGTGCATTGGCTCGTTTAGATGTTCAATTAGCCGATTTTGGTAATATTAACATGTCAACAAATTATACTTCAATTGGATTTGGTGGATTAGAGCAAAAATTAGAACAAAGAAGTAGAGAAGAAAAAATTCAATATGATATTGCCGGTAATGTAGAGTTAGGTCGTTTCTTCCCTGAGAAAGCAGGAATTAAAATACCTGTTTACGCTCAATATTCTAACATAACTAAGAATCCTCAATACGATCCGTATGATCTAGATATTGAATTAAAAGATAAATTGAATTCTACTTCTGATAGAGATGAACGGAAAGAAATTAAGGAATCAGCACAAGATGTTACAAAAATTAAAAGTGTCAATGTAACAAATGTTAGAAAAGAAAGAACCAACACCAAGAAAAAACCAATGCCTTGGGATGTTGAAAACTTAAGTTTAACTTATGCTTATTCAAATACAGAAAGAAGAACACCTTTAATCGCAAATGATCAACTAAAAGATCATCAAGGAATTATTGATTATAATTTTTCTACAAAAGTAAAATACATAACACCCTTTAAAAAGGCAGTGAAGAAACCAGGTGCGGCTAAGTATTTGAAATTCTTTACCGACTTTAATTTTAATCCATATCCTAATTCATTTTCTTTTAGTACAAGAATGCAGCGTCAGTTTCAAGAAACAACTTATCGTTTCTCTGATCCAAGCCAGAATACATGGTATAATAGAAAATTCAATTGGGATAGATCTTATGATTTAAAATGGGATTTATCTAAGTCATTGAAGTTTAATTACAATGCAGTGACCAATACTGTAATTGATGAATTAGATGAAACATTTATAGGAACGGATGAAGCAAAAGAAGAAATTTGGGGTAACATTAAAGATTGGGGACGGAACAAAGGATTTCAACAAAACGTAAATGTAACCTTTGATGTGCCATTTAAAAATTTCCCATTTTTAGATTTCTTAAAAGTTAAAGCACAGTACAACGCCAATTACTCTTGGCAAGCTGCTGCATTAAATGGTTTCGATGTAGATGGTGTTAGCTTAGGTAATGTTATTCAAAATGGACAAACTCGACAAATTAATGGAGACATTGATTTCACGACACTATACAATAAGTCTAAATATTTGAAGAAAATTAATTCAAAGAAAAAGTCTTCAAAAGGTAGAACAGGAAACAGAGCAAAAGATCTACTGGATAAGAAAAATGATAAAGATAAGAATGTAGCTGATGATAAAGGAAAAGATGGCAAAGGCAAAGACGGGAAGGCAAAGAAGGATAAGAAAGATAAAGAACCTTCAGCTGTTGCTAAAGCTATTTTAAGACCTTTGATGATGCTTCGAAAAGCAAGATTTACGTATTCAGAACAATTCTCTAGTATTGTTCCAGGGTTTACACAAAACCAACGATTACTAGGAATGAATAATGATTTCTCTGCTCCTGGTTGGGATTATGTATTTGGTCTAAAACAAGCTGATGAAGCTTGGTTAAATCAAAATCAAGGATGGATTTCAGAGAGTATTTATTTGAATCAACAAGTATTAGGAACTCACTCTCAAGATATTTCCGCTAAAGTAACCATAGAACCGTTTAATGACTTTAATATTGATTTGGAAGCAAACCGTAAATTCACTGAAAATAGTTCTGCTTATTATAAGAAAGTAGATCCAACAAGTGATTTTGATTATTTAGCACCGAGAGATATGGGCTCGTTCCAAATGTCTTACTTTACTTTAGGAACATTATTCAAAAAAGATTACTTCGCTTTATTTGAACAATTTGAAGCCAATAGAGAAATCATTTCAGCAAGATTAAATGAGGCATATGATAACGGATCTTTAATTGATCATGACGAAGATGCTAATTATTATGAAGGATATGGGCGATATCAATTAGATGTATTAGTTCCTGCATTTTTATCAGCATATAGAGGAAAGGATCCTAACAAAGCAGCTTTAGATGTTTTAAAGAAATCTGACAATGGTAAACCAGGATTATTCAGAATGATTCCTTTACCGAATTGGAAGTTGAATTATAAGGGTTTACACAAAGTAAAAGGATTTGATAAAATCTTTTCAAGCTTTACATTACAACACGGTTATAAATCTGGATTAAGTATTAATAGCTTTAATACAGACTTTGACTTTGAAGAAAATTTAAAGAATGTAAATACAGAAAATTATTATTCAGAGTATGAGGTGCCTGGCTTAGTGATTTCTGAACAATTATCCCCTTTAATTGGAGTCGATATGCGTTTCAAAAATGACCTTACGGCTAGATTGGATTGGAAGAAATCTAGAAACTTAGCAATGAGTTTTACCGATTATCAATTAAGTGAAACACGTTCAGATGAGTTTATTGTAGGCTTAGGATATAGATTGAAAAATGTGTATATCAAGTTCTTAGATTTTGGAGACTTTACAGGTAATAAATTAAAGTTAAAGAAGAATAGAGGTAAAGATGACAAGGACAGCAAAGATAAAGGAGGAAAAAGTAAAGATGGAAAAGGAAATGATATGACCTTTAAATTTGATTTCTCATGGAGAGATGATATTACAGTTAATCATTTATTAGATCAAGGGGTAAGTGTACCAACAAGAGGGATGAAAACGATTCGTTTATCACCTTCAATTGATTATACGATCAATAAACAATTGAGTCTAAGATTATTCTATGATTATAGTAGAACGATCCCTGCTACATCAGCTTCTTTCCCAATTACTAACACTTCCGCTGGTTTACAAATTCGTTTCTCTTTGAACTAATTTGATTGATCAACGTAAAAATAGATAGAGCTTGTTCTTTTATAGGAGCAAGCTCTTTTTTGTAGGGTAATAGCCTTGTCTAGATTAGATTTTGAGTAACTTGCATGTTTGCCGAAATGTTTTTAGTTTTAAACAAAAAAATGTAGTTTGAATCAAATTGATTTAAATGCTAGGGCAGTTTAAAATATTTATTATTTTTTCTCACATTTTGTCATCTATTCGTTTCAAATCATCAAAACAAAGATATTTGTTTGTTAATAAAAAGGCTTATATATTTTTTTAATGACCAACTGTATTATAACTTGTTCTTTTAGAGTATTTAATGTAAATCAATAACTATATTATCAATTAATAAATATTTTCTAATTTTTATATTTATAGGATCGATCATTTTTTTTTCCACTAAAGGGATATAGTTATCCACAAATATTTTAAAGTTATCCACAGTTGTGGATAAATGAAGAACCAGAACCAAATAAACGACTAATTATAGTTTTGTATTAGCTTTGCATTGAGCAATTTTAAGAACATTTACTATATCAAAGGAATTCAATTTAATAAGGATAAAGGAATAATATCACCATTGATATTTTTAATCTCCTTTTAATTTTTTTACTGATTGAAAGTCCTTATCTTATTTATTATAATACTATTGAGAAACTACGGGCCTACCCTCGAACCCATTCGAGAGGGAACAGTTTATCTCTTTCTAAAAGAAAAGATTAATGTCGGATGACCCAATGAAAAAAGTGGCTAGGACTAGAAACCTAAAACGAACCAGCAACGAACTCTCAGATTTTGTTTTTGGCAAATTACCGCCACAAGCAATTCCCTTAGAAGAAGCAGTGCTTGGAGCCTTAATGTTGGATAAGGATGCTTTACCAGTTGTAATTGATACTTTGCAATCACAAAGTTTTTATTCCGAAGGGCATAAAGCCATATATAAAGCGATGCTTAATTTATTTGAGCGTTCGCAACCCGTCGATATGTTGACGGTTACAGAAGAATTAAAAAAAGATGGCTCCCTTGAGAAAATAGGAGGAGCATATTATCTCGTTGAATTAACCAATAGAGTAGCTTCTGCAGCTAATATAGAATACCACGCAAGAATCATTGCACAAAAGCACATTCAAAGAGAATTGATTCGAGTATCTACCAAGACGATAAAAGATGCTTTTGAAGAAACTACGGATGTTTTCCAATTATTAGATGAAGCAGAGCAAGGTTTATTTTCGATCACTCAACAAAATTTAAGTAGAGGATACGAAGGAATGAGCTCCATTTTAAGTCGTTTCCAAAAACAAATGGAAGAATTGACAACTAAAGAAGATGGCTTGACAGGTGTTCCTACAGGTTTTGTAGATTTAGATCGCTTAACATCTGGTTGGCAAAGTTCTGATTTAATTATTGTAGCTGCTAGACCAGGTATGGGTAAAACGAGTTTTACTCTCGCTTTGGCTAAGAATGCTGCAATGGATTTCGAAAAACCTGTTGCATTATTTTCACTGGAGATGTCTAATGTACAATTAGTACAAAGATTAATTTCATTAGAAGCAGAGATACCTGGTTCTAAAATGAGAAATGGAAACCTAGAAGATTATGAATGGCAACAACTTCATTCAGCCATTGAAAAAATGAGTGAAGTTCCCATCTTTATTGATGACACTCCTGGTATTAATATTTTTGAATTGAGGGCCAAATGCAGAAGGCTTAAGATGCAACACGACATACAATTAGTCGTAATCGACTATTTACAATTGATGTCAGGCAAGTCTGATAATAAAAACGGAAACAGAGAACAAGAAATTTCTGCCATTTCTAGAGCGCTAAAAGGTCTTGCTAAGGAATTAAATATTCCAGTAATTGCTTTATCACAATTAAGTAGAGCGGTAGAATCTAGAGGTGGAAGTAAAAAGCCAATGTTATCGGATTTGCGAGAATCTGGAGCCATTGAACAAGATGCAGATATTGTATCCTTTATTTATCGTCCAGAATATTATGGAATATTAGAAGATGAAGAAGGAAATTCTCTTAAAGGTACTGCAGAAATCATCGTAGCCAAACATAGAAATGGAGCATTAGAAACCGTAAAACTAAAATGGGTAGATACTTTTGCTAAATTTGATAATTTGGATGATTCAGATTATGATTTCTTTGGAGGAAATACAGAAGATGAACCTAAAAAGGCACAATCAGGTGTTATAACTAGATCATCTCGTATGAATGACGATTTAGATGATATACCATTTTAGAAAATAATAATTAATAAATCTTATTTTTGCACCCAATAATGATCAATCATTATTGGGTGTTGAATTTAGACGATGAATGAATACATAATTATATTTTTTCAATGCCACTATTTTGTCATTTCACTCGTCTAGACATTACAAATAGTTTTTACGAATTAAAACATTCATTCTATTTGTTGATATGTCAATAATAAAAAAGAAAAGCATGAAATATTTATTGTGGTCTTTAATTGGAATTCTATCCTTACTTTCTAGTTGTACAGGAGAAAAAAAAGTAGACGATAAAAAAACAAAAGATACGAAAGACGGAAATATAATTTTAGAAATACCAAATGTTGTAGAAGATTCTATCTACCATTTTGTTGAAAAACAAGTGGCGTTTGGTCCTAGAGTTCCAGGTTCAAAAGCACATGCCGCCTGTGCTAAATGGTTAGAATCTAAATTCAAAAACTATGGTGCAAAAGTAATGCTTCAAAAATTTAAAGCAGATTTTCATTTTGGTGGTTCAGCTGAAGCAACGAATATCATTGCAGCCATCAATCCAGAAAAATCTAAAAGAATCATGTTGTGTGCACACTGGGACAGCCGATATGTAGCGGATAAAGATAAAACGAGAAAAGATGAGGCTATTTTAGGAGCGGATGATGGAGGAAGTGGTGTTGCAGTTCTTTTAGAAGTAGCACGATTATTACAAAAATACCCGATTGATTTAGGCGTAGATATTATCTTATTTGATGTAGAAGATCAAGGAAATGAGAAAACAACCAATAGCTGGTGTTTAGGCTCTCAATATTGGGTTAAAAATTTACATCAAAACAATTATAGAGCAAAATATGGTATTCTATTAGATATGGTAGGATCTAAAGGTGCTAGATTTGTAAAAGAAAATACATCAATGGCTTTTGCTCCAACAACAATGAATAAGGTTTGGACACTAGCTAGAGAATTGGGCTATTCTAATTATTTTGTTGATGAGGAATCAGAAGGGGTTATTGATGATCATTATTTCATTAATACCATGTTAAGCGGTTCTATTCCTACTATTGATATCATCAATAGACCAAAAAATAGTAGGTTTGGGACATATTGGCATACACATAATGATAATATGAGTATCATTGATAAAAAGACTTTAGGTGTAACGGGTAATGTAGTGACCACTGTTTTATATAATGAATCTGTTGGAGCATTCTAACAAAACATTTTTCTATGAATAAATATATTTTAGTATTCCTTGTTTTTCTTTTAGGCATTATAGTTTCTAGTTGTGAACTGCCTGAAACAAATTCGACAACAACGACAACAACGACCATCGAAGAGAAAAAGATACCCAATATTAATAGAGATTCTGCATATGCATTTGTAAAATCACAAGTTGATTTTGGTTCAAGAATGCCTGGGACAAAAGCCCATAAAGAATGTAGCAATTGGTTGAAAAACAAATTAGAATCATTTGGAGCAAAAGTATACATGCAAGAATATAAAGCAGATTTTTATTTTGGAAAATCTGCAGATGCTGTAAATATTGTTGGAGCAATCAACCCAGAAAAAAAGAGAAGGGTACTATTATGTGCTCATTGGGATAGTCGCTTCCAAGCAGATCAAGATACCGAACGTAAAAATGAAGCTATTCTTGGAGCTGATGATGGCGCAAGTGGCGTAGGTGTATTGTTGGAGATTGCGAGAGTAATACAAGAAAATCCTATTGATATAGGAGTAGATATTATTTTCTTTGATGCAGAAGATCAAGGGAAAGATGGAGATGGAACAGAAGATACTTCTTTAACCTGGTGTATAGGTTCACAGTATTGGGCAAAAAACAAACATGTTCAAGGCTATAAAGCAGAGTATGGAATTTTATTGGATATGGTAGGTTCAAAAGGGGCTCGTTTTGGAAGAGAAGATTATTCAATGCAATTTGCTCCAGACATTATGAATAAGGTTTGGAAAACCGCAAAAGACATGGGATATGGAGATTATTTTGTAGACGCAAGAGTTGGAGGAATAACAGATGATCACGTTTTTGTAAACCAAGGAGGAGTAAGAACCATCGATATTATAAACAGACCTGCTGATGGTGGTTTTGGTAAATATTGGCACACACACGATGATAATATGGATGTTATCAGTAAAAAATCTTTAGGTGCTGTTGGTAATGTAGTCCTTAATGTTTTATATAATGAATAAATAAAAAGGGAAGTCAATTTGACTTCCCTTTTTATTTAGAAATAGTTTTTAATTCCACTCTATTGTTCCAACAAGGTGAGCAGCATCTTCTTTCAAGAATTCAATAATTGGTGCTAAGGAATCAGGTTCAGCTCTAGAATGAATATAAACGGATCCCCTAAGAAAATGCTCCACACTATCAGTTAGGAAAAACTGAAAAGGCGAAGCAGCAGGTCCATCTATTTCGAAGACCATTCCTGAGACACCATTCTCTTTTTTAACAGGATATTGATCAATATAATCTGCTTTGATAATGTGCTCTTCTGCCATTTTAAAAGCATCACTCATCATTTTGTCAAATGTATCTTCTTTATTTTTATTTAAAGAAATATAACTACAATGAATTCGACCATTCACCGATGGAATAATAACATCAAACCAGCAAGGGTGCTTGGGTTTATCTTCAAAGAATTTTTTATCCTGTTCAATAGTTGCATAAGTTGGATATTCAAAAGTAAAATCACAATAACCTTCTGTAAAAGATTGGTATTCTTTCTTAGGTAAATCTACTTTAGGATAACAACGAGGCTTAGGAGAATAATTCATTTCATCATTCCCACATCCAATAGAAAAGATCAAAAATATAAACAATAAAACAGCAAAAAATCGCATACTTTAATTTTAAAAACTTTGGATAAAAGGTTGATAAAACAACTCCAAATTCTTAGAATTTTGAATAGATGTATCTGTTTTTAACATCTAAAAGAGTCTTATCAACTAAAGAACGAATAATGTAAGGCTATAAAGGTAAAATTTAACGTATTAATTGCTAAATTTGCGTGATTTTATAATTTGTCCCAAACAATTGGTCATAAATTTGTTTATAGGACATAGAAACTATTTATTCATTAATTAAGGAAATCATTCTCAATGGATCCGCTTAAACAGAAATTCCAACAAAAAGCATTAGAAGTTTATACTGAATTTAGAAGTATAAAAAAAGAACACGCAGACTTAAAAGTAGGAGAAGTTACTTTAGCTCAAATGATGGGCGGAATGCGTGGTGTAAAAAGTATGCTTTATGAAACATCTCAATTAGATCCAAATGAAGGGATTCGTTTCAGAGGATATTCTATTCCAGAATTGCGTAAATTATTACCAACAGCACCAGGAGATAAAGAACCGCTACCAGAAGGATTATTTTGGTTAATGTTAGTAGATGAATTACCTACCGAAGAGGATGTTAGATGGTTATCTGAACAATGGAAAAGAAGAAGTGTCGTACCTGAGCATACATTTAATGTAATAAATGCTTTACCAGAAACGACTCACCCAATGACTCAGTTTACTATTGCGATTTCTTCTATGCAAACAGAAAGTGTTTTTGCAAGAAGATATGCTGAAGGAATGAACAAGAGTGAATATTGGGATGCTACTTATGAAGATACAATGAATCTGATTGCAAAACTACCAAGAATTGCCTCATACATTTACAGAAGATCTTACCATAATGGTGATATTATCAATCCTGATATTTCTTTAGATTGGGGCGGTAATTTTGCACATATGTTAGGGATAGATAAGCCAGGATTTAAGAGCTTATTGCGTTTATATCTAACCATTCATGCAGATCACGAAGGAGGAAATGCTTCTGCACATACGACTCAATTAGTTGGTTCTACTTTAAGTGATGTTTATTTATCACTTTCTGCTGGAATGGATGCATTAGCAGGACCATTGCACGGTTTAGCAAATCAAGAAGTCATCAAGTGGGTCTTTAGAATGATCGATACACTTGGAACTCGTAAACCATCAAAAGAACAAATTGCTGATTATGTAAATAATACATTAGCAGCAGGTAAAGTAATTCCTGGTTATGGACACGCTGTTTTACGTGAACCAGATCCAAGGTTTACGGCTCAAAAAAGATTTGCTGAAGAATACATTCAAAATTCAGATATCATTGAAGTAATCTGGAAAGCATTTGATGTTGTACCACCAATCCTTAAAAGTTTAGGTAAAGTTAAAAACCCATGGCCAAATGTAGATGCTCATTCTGGTGCATTATTAGTACATTATGGAATGTCTGAATATAGCTTCTATACCGTATTATTTGGTGTTAGTAGAGCAATGGGTGTTTTGGCTTCAGCTTGTTGGGCAAGAGCTTTAGGTTTACCATTAGAAAGACCAAAATCAGTAACATTAGATTGGGTAAAAAACCATCTTGCTGAAGAAAAAGCAAATGTATAATACCTATTTTATTATAAAGATAAATGAGACAGGTAGAATTTAATTCTACCTGTTTTTTTAATATAAATTTTTGACGATTTTATTAATTAGGAAAGCTTAGTACGATGTTTGTAACAGAATTATATATTTATCGTATTACAATATGACTCCTAGTAAATAATCACAAAAAGAAGAATTATGAGTAACAAAGATAATCATGAGTTAAAACAAATTTTCAATGAAAAAGGGGAAACTTTAAGCCCCGTTTTACCTGAAAATATAAAGAATTACTTAATTGATATTGATGGAACAGTATGTGATGATGTTCCTAATGAAGAGCCAGAAAGAATGGTAACAGTTATGCCATATCCGGATGCTTTAAAGATTTTGAATAAGTGGTATGACGAAGGTCATATTATTACGTTCTTTACTTCCAGAACAGAAGCAACAAGAGAAATAACCATTACTTGGTTAGATAAGCACGGCTTTAAATATCATGGCTTATTAATGGATAAACCAAGAGGAGGAAACTACCATTGGATTGATAATCACATTGTAAAAGCAACTCGTTTTAAAGGTAAGTTTACAGATTTAGTTGTTGAATCAAAAGAGATTGAAGTCTTTAAAAAATAATTATAAGATCAATAATTAGAAAAGGAGTAAGCTTTAAGCTTGCTCCTTTTTTTATGGACGTAGTTAATATTAGCTTGATAAACTTAAATTTTTATTAAAAAAACGGCTTCCATCAAATCTTATCTAAACCTAAGTTTGTTTATTCTAAGCAACGGTTACCTTTGTGTAGCGTTTAGAATAATAGATTGAGAATCACACGCTTTATGTCAAGATTTTATTACAGAGATACATTAAATTTCGTTTCTAAAACTTCTTTTAGAAGAATTTGGAACGCCATTAAAGTAATCTCATCTTTTTATATCACTAAATGGACAAAAAAGCCAATTCAATGGGGTATGCCATTTACGGTATCAATAGAACCCACAACGGCTTGTAATTTAAGATGCCCAGAATGTCCCAGTGGTTTAAGAGCTTTTACACGCCCCACGGGAAATCTAAAGGAGAATTTCTTTAGAGATATGATAAATGAAATGGGACGTGAATTAATGTATCTCATTTTCTATTTTCAAGGAGAACCGTATATCAATCCAAAGTTTTTAGATATGGTAAAATACGCCAACGATAAAGGCATATATACCATTACATCTACAAATGGTCATTTTTTAAATGATGAAAATGCTAAGAAAACGATTGAATCTGGATTAGATCGTATGATTATTTCTGTAGATGGAACAACACAAGAAGTTTATCAAAATTATAGGAAAGCAGGGAATTTAGAGAATGTTTTAGCAGGAGCCAGAAATATGGTAAAATGGAAGAAGAAAATGAATTCGCCCACCCCACATTTAATTTTCCAATTCTTAGTTGTCAAACCTAATGAACATCAGATCCCAGAGATATACAAATTAGCGGAAGAAATAGGAGTAGATGAAGTAAAACTTAAAACAGCTCAAGTCTATGACTATGAAAATGGAAATGATTTAATTCCTACGATTGAAAAATATTCACGCTATGCTAAAACTTCAGAAGGAAAGTATACCGTTAAAAATGAATTATTAAATCATTGTTGGAAATTATGGCACTCTTGCGTCATTACTTGGGATGGAGTTGTTGTTCCTTGTTGTTTTGATAAAGATGCAGATCATAAATTAGGGGATCTAAAAAATGAAACCTTTAAGGAATTATGGCATGGTGAAGAATATGTTAGGTTCCGTAAAATGTTACTTAAAGGTAGAGATCAAATTGATATTTGCACCAATTGTACAGAAGGCTGTAAAGTTTGGGCTTAATAGTTTTTACTTTTATGTATAAATTACTAGATCATCTTAAATGAATTTTATACCAATGGAACAACAATGGAATCAAATTAAGCCGCAATTTTACAAGGCATTTTGTTTAGGACTATTGACATTGGGCTGTTTCTCTGTATTAATGGCTCAAAGTGGAACAACTGATGTTGCCATTG
The DNA here is from genome assembly GCA_020627985.1 of Saprospiraceae bacterium. Classification (GTDB taxonomy): domain Bacteria; phylum Bacteroidota; class Bacteroidia; order Chitinophagales; family Saprospiraceae; genus JAHDCE01. The sequence goes on along the minus strand of JAHDFV010000003.1, from coordinate 30,721 downwards.
CATTAAAAACCAACCTCCTTTTATCAGAACAATTAGGAATGCTTGGTCCTGTTGCCATTTCACCATATTGGGGTTTATTCTTAGCTTCAGCTTCATCAATGTTGGGTTTAGGTAATAATGAATATTTAATGACTCACCCACTACTCGGAAATTGGATTGTTTTTGGTCTTTTCTTACTTATTGCCATCATTACATCTATACCTAATATCACAAAATATTCAAAAGCATTAGGAGTGGCAGTCAATTATTTAGAAGATAATACAGCCATTGTAGTCGTAGTACTTACTTTATTTTTGCAAATGGTTGGAACAGCTATAGGAGAAACTTCTCCTCATGGAGAATTTGGCTTTTTCGGTACCTCGATTTATACTGTGATGTTAATGGCATTTTCAGCATTTTATATGTTTGTTGTAACAACTGTCCGTTTGTTTTTTGAAATTATGGCATTTGTCACTCCAATCCCCTTTGTAGATACAGTAACAGAAATATTGAAAAAAATATCTTCTTTAGTAATGATGGGAGTATATTTTGTATCACCTGAAATTGCTTTAGGAATTAGTTTAATTCTATTAGTAATCGCTTTTTTCTTTTTTAAGAAAGCGAGTACTTCATTAAAATATTTTAAAGACTTTTATATCAGTCCAATTTTAGGTTGGATTATGGGAAAAAGAAGAACAGTATTGGATCAAGGAATTGCCAAAAAAATAAAAAACAAAAACATCCAATATGCAATTCCAGTTTGGCCATTAGAATCATATGGTTCGATTCAGAAAAAGAAAAAAACGTGGTTGATTAAAGAGGAAGATGGCCCAGCTCAATTATATCAAATGAAAGCAATAACAGGTTCTAATATTCAAGAAATTGAAGGAGAAGTCAATTTGAAAAAGGAATTTAACTTCTTAACAATTTATGCGGATACAACCTATCCTTTAAAACTTAGAATGTCTCGAGAATTCTTTAATTATAAAGATGAAATCGTAGCTGCCTTTGATTTTAATGATGAAAATGAGTTGATTGCTGATCAAGATAAAGAGCCAATGGCTTGGATGAAAAAAATTAAAAAATATTTCTCTTCAAAACAAGTAGCTACAGACACAGAAATATCTGCATAGCATCTAGGAATTTAATACATTTGTGTTTAGATAACAAATGAAAACTAGAGAGGATGCTAATACAACGTTTTAAGTCAAAAATTCATAGAGTAACCGTAACCCAAGCGGAGTTAAATTATGTAGGTTCAATTACTATAGATGAAGATTTAATTGAAGCTGCAGATTTACAAGAAGGAGAAAGAGTACAAATTGTAAATAATAACAATGGAGCTCGTTTAGAGACTTATGTTATTGTAGGGGAAAGGGGTTCTGGTGTTATTTGTTTGAATGGTGCAGCAGCAAGAAAAGTACAAGTAGGTGATGTTGTAATAATCATATCATATGGATTAATGACACAAGAAGAAGCTAGAAACTACGAACCGATCCTAGTTTTTCCTGACGAGAATAATCGAATAAAGAAGTAACTTAAACTACGAAGTTTACGTTTACCTAAAATAGAGTATTTTACTCTCAATAAAATATTGGTTTTGAATCAGAACTTAAAGTCTATTTTACGATTTTTTCTATTCTTAGGAATAGGAATTGCTATTATGTATTGGTTGTATACTAGCCAAGAAAGTGCATACCAAATTTATTGTTCTGAAAATAATATAGCTCCTGAAAATTGTAGCCTACTAGATAAGCTCTATCAAGATTTTAGTAATGTAAAAATTGGTTGGATTTTATTAGTCCTTGTATTGTATATGACTTCAAATATTAGTCGTATTCTTAGGTGGATGATGATGTTGAAATCTATAGGTCACCCAACTACATTTAAAACGGCTTTTATTGCTACAATGACAGGCTATTTTGTTAATTCATTAATACCTAGAGCTGGAGAATTAGCGCGACCAGGATACCTTAGTTTTACCGATAAAACTCCCATTGAAAAAATAATTGGAACCATTGCTATTGAAAGGGCAATTGATGTTACTTTTCTTGCTTTAGTTATGAGTTTAGGTTTTTTAATGGAGTTTGATATGCTCTATAATTTTGTAGTTGAAAACATGGGAGACCCTAGAGAAGGATTACTAGGAAATCCAATTGTTTGGCTTGCTGTAGCTGTTGGCATTCTAGCATGTATTTTTGCTTTTTTCAATAGAGCAAAATTGAGACAAAATAAAATATTTAGATTTTTTGAAGAGAAATTAAAAGGAGTCTGGGAAGGCATCATGTCTGTCAAGAATGTAGATAAGCCTTGGTTGTTTATCTTACATTCTATTAATATATGGATAATGTATTATTTTATGACTTATGTTGGCTTTTTTGCTTTTTCAGCAACTGAAAACCTTTCACCAGCTACAGGTTTAATTGTGTTTATTTTTGGAACCTTAGGAATCGTAATACCTTCACCTGGAGGTTTAGGTGCATATCAATATTTAGTAACGACTTGTCTAAATCAATTTTACGGATTAAATTATGCTGATGCTTTTTCTTTTTCTAATATTGCTTTTTGGCCTATTTACTTTTTAAATATTATCTTAGGACTAATTCTTTTTCCATTTGTTATTAGTTATTTCATGGATGGTAAAAAAGAAGTAGAAGAAAAAAGCAATTGAAAAAAATAAAGAATAAAATTCTTTCAGCAAAAAAGGCTCAAAAGAAAGTATTGAAATGGAAGTCTAAAGGTGAAACAATAGTTTTTACCAATGGCTGTTTTGATATTCTACATTATGGACATATACACTATTTAGCACAAGCCAAAAAATTAGGTAATCGTTTAATTATCGGCTTAAATTCATCCGCTTCTGTTTCCAGATTAAAAGGAAAACATCGTCCTATTAATGATGATGCAACTAGAAGTCATCTATTAGCAGCTCTAGAAATGGTAGATCTTGTTATCTTTTTTGATCAAGACACTCCACTTGAATTAATAATTGATTTAGAACCCAATATTCTTGTAAAAGGAGGAGATTATAAACCGAAAGAAATAGTAGGTTATTCTGAAGTTAAAAGCAAAGGCGGAAAAGTAAAAATTCTACCTTTTATTGATGGATATTCAACTACAAAAATTGAGCAAAAGATTAAGAAGAGCTAAAACTTAAGCGGTAATATATTTCATTAATTCTTGAAATTCTTCTGCATTTTTAAATTGACAATCATGATATGTAGCGGCGGCAAATTTTAAATGCATGGGCTCATCATCTCTGAATTTCAATTCAATATTAATATTGCCAAAACGCTGTTCAATTTTTTCATTGGCTTTTATTTTAACAACGGGTTTTAAATAATGTCGTTCCGTTTTTTCAAGCCATTTTGCTTTTTCAAATACACGTTCATCAGAAACTTGGACTTTATACCCTAAGGTTAATACCTTTTCTTTTAAATAATCAAAAAGGTATTTTACTTCATTACAATCATATTTTAAATCCATGAAATGGATTACAAATCCTCTGAAAGAAGGCAGCTTTAAAAAGTCAATGGCATCGCATTGTTCACAGGTTGTTGTTTGCCAAGTATTGTAATTTTTTGAGATGTAAAGCAGTATTTTTTCTTTACAATCTGTTTCTTTCCATTTTAGAAATTCAGCTTCATCTTCTTCACTTCGTTGGATGAGTTGATGGGAAATAGGTTGGGCACAACCCTTCTCAGGTTGAGATTGTTTATTTTGTTGCTCACGCAAAGCCTTTATGATGTCCCACCATTTCATTTAGAAAAGCTATTTTTAAAAAGTAAGATCATTGATTCTTTATTCAAACATCATGATTCCCTTTTTTGTTGATATAATTATGAATCTTTATTGCTCCTTGGCAAATAAATAATTGACCAGAAAGGTATAATATCATGATTGTTGCTTGAGCGAAAGGAAAAAAGTACTTGAATTTTTTAATACCAATACAAGTATCAGAAAGTACAAATAAAAGCACCCCTCCAAATAAATAGAGAAAAGCTTCTTTTGGAATTCTTCCTTTTAAATGCAAGCAAGTAATTGCCATCAAAACAATAACACAACTATAAATAACAACTGGAATTTTCATGTCTGCAGGAATACCTGACCATAAGGTGTAAATATTCAACAAAAGAAATCCAAGAAAAACAGCAATCCACCATGGTTGTTTTTTGAGAAAAGAAGTTTCTTGACTTGGTATTTTGAGGAAAGCAGAAATATAACAAAGATGTGCAATTAAAAAAGCACCTAATCCAATTAAGAAAAACCATTCGATAAATGGAGGATTTTCAACAAACATTAAAAAGGTATCACCTAACCATGAAAAAAATAATGCTGCAACGATTATCTTTTTGAATGTACTAGTAGGTTGATGTGCCTGTTTCAAAAAATATCCAATTAAAACCAACATTAAAAGTGGTTTTGTGATATAAATCAAGACAGAATGGTCTATTGCTGATGCAATTATATTGAGTATAGATAATACTAGATATAAAATCAATAATTTATTTTTCATACTTTAGATGCTAATAGATAAATTTTTTCTAAACTAATCAATCCTATGAGAATTACCCTTCTTTTTTCCATCCTTTTTTCATTATTAAATATGGACGCTTATGCGCAAGTCAAATTGAAAATGGATAAATTTGGGCGGGTAAAATCTTTAGACTATAATATAGGTGATGAAATAACAGTCCGTTTAAAAGGAGAAGATGGTTTTCATACTTTATTTATTAAAGACCTCAATCCAGAAGCCAATTTAATAATTACTCAATTAGGACCAATTCATATTAATCAAATAGAAAGAATAAGAACCTTTAAGGTGAAAAAATTAGGGAAGTTGCTTCGGTATCAATTGTGGACTTTTGGTTTAGGCTGGGGCGTTTATTCTGTTATTGCAGCATTATTTTTAGGCGAACCTTGGTTATGGGGAACATTGGTAGTTGTAGGCGTTGCTTTTTTGTTAGGCTGGTTGTTTGGATTTATTTTTAGACACAAAACCTATAAAATTGGTGGGAAGCGGAAAGTTAGAATTGAAGATCATACATTTTATAAACCAATTCCAAGATCATAATTTCTGCTAAAAACTAGATTCATATATTAAAAACCTTTATCATTGAACTCAGAATAACCTTAAATCGAATACTTAAGTCAATTTGTAGAAAACAAATGATTCTTTAGCATTCATTTCGTTTTTTTGTAAAAACAACGATATTTCATTACCCATGCGGGAGACAAATTTCATTAAGCAGAAAAAAGATAAGTGGATTGAGCTGGAACGCACAATGCAACAATCTAATCCTGATCCTGAAAAATTGAATGATCTGTATGTTCAAATTACAGATGATCTTTCTTATTCTAGAACATTTTATCCTAATCGATCTGTTAGAGTTTATCTTAATGGTTTAGCCCAACAAATCTTTTATTCTATTTATAGAAATAAAAAAACAACGGGTAATAAGTTTTTAGAATTTTGGGTAACGGATCTACCAAGAATTATGTACCAATGTCGTTGGGAATTATTCTTAGGTATTCTGTTGTTTTGGATACCTTTTATTGGAGGTTGTTTATCAGGAACAATGGGAGAAGAAGAAGAATTCGCCCGTCAACTTTTAGGGAATGATTATATAAACATGACTTTGGCTAATATACAGTCAGGGGACCCAATGGCCGTCTATAAAGATCAATCTGCATTAACCATGTTTATTGGCATATTTCTAAATAATCTAATGGTGTCATTCCGTTATTTTATGTTCGGTGCATTATTTACAATAGGATCTGTAGTTAGCTTAATTTATTTTGGTTTATACGTTGGAGCCTTTCAATATTTCTTCTTTGAACAAGGAGAATTGCTTCCCTCTGTTTTGGGTATTTGGACTCATGGTTCTTTAGAAATACCTGCTGCTATCCTTGCAGGAGTAGGTGGTATCGTAATGGGGAAAGGATTAGTCTTCCCTGGCACATATTCTAGAATTCAAGCCTTCATGATATCAGCTCGTAAGGGAATCCAAATTATGATTGGTACAATTCCTTTGATATTAGCCGCAGCTTTTATTGAAAGTTATATTACTCGTTTGACAGATACCCCTGATATATTAAGAGCATCATTTATAACGTTTAATCTCTTTTTTGTTTTGTTCTATTATGTAGTTTGGCCTTATATCCAAAACACTGAAAATTTTACAAACAAAATTCCTTTAATAGGAGGAATTACAGGGATGTTATTAATGCTTTTAATTGGCTTACTGTTCTTTTTTAATGTTCCAAACATGATTATTGTGTCTATGATTTCTATTCCTCCTTTATTATTTATTGCAGTTAAGAGCTTATCTATTTTGGGGCATTATGAAGGAGTGAAAATTGAGGAAGTTGAAGAAAAATTGCAAGCAGAAAAAAATACCAGTCTTCGTTTTGATCGAATAAAAACGTCAGGTGAAATTTTTAAAGATTCATTTGTCGTTTACCGAAAAAAGGTAGGTCATATTTTTATGATTGCTTTTGGCGCTGCCAGTATTTTTACTGCTGGAGTGTTATTGTTGGGTAATGGAAAACCTACAGATTTATTTGCTTATCCTGCTTCATATGAAGGAGTGTTTGAAGATCTGTTTTACTTCATTACTGGTGGTGTAATTGAGGAGTCTAAATATATTGGACAGTTTTTCAATTATAAGGGTAATCCGCTTTCTATACATTTTATTGCCAATTCGATTGTTTATACATTAGTGGCTTACTTCGGATTGAAATGGGTAAAGAACACATATCATGAATTGACAACAGATTTGCCAAGTATTGATAGATGGCAAAATAAATGGATTGACTTTTCGAAAGTAGCCATAATAGTATTAATTGGAAATATGATGTTACTTGCTGGAGAAGTGCTTGGGGTTTTTAAGTTTCTTTTTGTCATTAGTATTCCTTTACTCTTATTATGGGCAGCTATAAGTGTGCTTGAAGAGACGAATATAATGAATGCATTAGCAAGAGCTTTTAAACTTTTATTCACGAGATTAGGGAATACATTCCAATTGTTTTTAATCTTTGGATTAATTTCAATCATGATTTTAGCTTTAATTTTTTCTCCAGTGATGATGTTCATACTTGAGAATTTTGGTTATAATTTATCGGCATCTCAAGATACTATGGATCAGGTACTTGTTATCTTAGTTACCTTTATAGCTCAGTTTATGTTTGCCCTAATATCATTTTTACTTGTTATAGGATCAGGTCTGTTATATTATTCTCAAATAGAAATAACGGATGCAAAAAGTTTATTTGAAAAAATTCAAAAAATAGGTACAGGAAAAAGAATTCGAGGTTTAGAAAGAGAAGGCTAAATGAATTCATTATCTTGTAGATACAATTTAAAATTTGAAAAAAAATAACTACATATTCATTATCGTTTTAGGATTTCTATTGTTGAATTTTCAACAAATAGAAGCATCTACTATTAAGGAAACGTATTATGAAAATCCAATTGAAACAAGAAAATTTGATGATAAAGCCTGGGAGGAAGCAATAGGAGAAATCGATTATACTCCAGCTGCAATTAAGAAAAAAGAAAAAGAAGATACGTCAACAACAAATGGAGGGACTACCAATAGTAGAAATAATAATCGATCAAGAGATTTTAGTCCTTGGAATTGGGATGTAGGATCAGGCGCCTTGTCTGGATTCTTTAAATTACTATTGCTTATTCTCTGTATATTATTTTTAGCATTTGTGGTATATAAATTAAGTGGAGGAAGTTTTGCTGCCCCTGAAAAAACGAAAAAGAAAGGTGCAACGATTTCAACGAATGTAGATATCGAGAAAGTGGAACAAAACCTTCATAAATCTGATATGGAAATTTTAATTGAAAATTCATTGAAAGAAGGAAATTATATGATGGCGATCCGTTTGTATTATTTATGGGCGATTAAGGAGTTGTCAGCTAAACATTATATCAAATGGAAAAGAGATAAAACCAATAGAGATTATGCTCGCGAATTAAGGAAAACGGATTTACATAAACCATTTAGAGACGTAACTAGAATCTTTGAACGAGTATGGTATGGTAATCAAAAAGAATTGGATCAGCCTAGTTATATGCAACTTCAAAAGAAGCTTCAAGATTTTGTGAATACCATAAAGATAAAATAAATCTTGTTTGTTGGACATAAAATAGTATACCTCGATCTTCAGAAAACGGGAAGTACGCATATCAAAAAATTACTATCCAATCTTCCTTTAATAGAAGGAAAGAAATATAGGAAGCACATCACATTTGATCAATTACCTATAGAAGCACAAAAAAATTGGGATGCTAAAATTAAATTAGGAAGCATCAGAAGTCCTTGGGCATGGTATGTCTCTTTATGGGCTTATGGATGTGGAAATAAAGGAGCAATCTATAAAACATTGACTCAGTTTCTATGGAATGATTTCAATCAAAAAGATAGGTCGTTACATTATCTTTTAATTCCCCGAAAAAAATGGGCTTCATTATATCAAGATGTACATTCAAAAAAAGCATTTAAAGATTGGTTACGTCTTTTATTTTCATCTAATAGAAAACGAGATTTGATTGAATATGGTAAAAGTCCGATATCAAAATATTCGGGGCTTTATACTTATCGTTATTTTAGATTGTATCAAAAAGATTTTTTAGAGCAACAAGCTTTGATTGATTCTAGTGAAACAATGCGAAATTTAGATCAATCTCAAAATATGGTAGATACGTTCATTCATCAAGAAAATCTTAATCAGGATTTCCTTTCTTTTTTACAAAAAAATAAGATTGAAACTTCACCTAAAATGATGAAGATGATGGAAGAAAAAACGAACTCATCTCAACATCTTCGTTTTGAAGAGTATTATGATGAAGAATCTTTTGAATGGGTTAAAAATCAAGAATGGTTTATTATTGATAAACATGGATATAATCAATATAACTATGATAATGGGATCCGATTTTAGGCTAAATTGAAAATTCAATTCTTTAGAATCTATTATACTATTTCTACTTCAAATTTTTTGTAGGAACACTTATATATAATATTTAATAATTTATATGTAATTTCGAAATGCAAATATCGAATCATGCAAAAAGCAGCTCAGCTCTTCAATCAAAAAATAGTAAAAAAAGAAAAGCAACTAGAAAAAATAGTTGACTTAAATGCTCGTCTTTCTTTACTAAAGGAACTTTCGGAATATTATAGTTTTACTCAACATGATAAATCGATTAAATATTTAAATGAGTTAAAGCAGTTATCATTAGAAAATAATAACCAAGAATATCAAGCATATGCTCATGCCATCCAATCATTTTTAGAAAACCAAAAGTATAATTATAATGGAGCGATTCTCCATCTGCAAGCGGCTAAAAAGATTTTTGAAGAACAAAGAATTAATGATCAAATAGCCAACGCTTATATCGAATTAGGTGGCTCTTATTTTAATTTAAATTCATTAGATGAATCAGATATTTATCTAGAGCAAGCCAGTCGTTTTGTATCTGAAGAAATGGATGGATCGATAAAAGCCAAACTTTTACATCGAAAAGCTCAGTTATATACTCGCCGATTTGTATATGATAAAACGATTGATTTATTATTTGAAGCCAAATGGATATTAGAATCTCAAAAAGAAGAAATAACTGTAAGAGATTATTATATTTTGGCGCTGATTTATAGTGGCTTAGGCTATTCATATATGAAGTTGGAAAAAATAAAAGAAAGTGCAAAATCGTATTTAAAGACCATTGAAATTTGTGAAACTTTTGGCTTTAAAATGAGGTTGTCCTGGTATTATAATCATGCAGGTAATGCATATTCGGCTTTAGGGAAATATAAAAAGGCTTCAAAGTACTTTAAGAAAGCCAAATCAAATACCTATGGTTTTCCCAATAATGAAGTGAAGGCAAGTGCTTATGCAAACTTGGGGCAAATTGGGTTCATAAAAGGAGATTTTAAGCAGGCCTTAAAAATGTATAAAAATGCAAAAGCCTTGTACCTGAAGTCAAAAGGGAACGATGCTAATTTTAATGCTTCAGTTTTAGAACGATATCGAGCCCATTTGTTTGGGGGAGAAGGCAAAATAAATAAAGCATTAAAACATTATAAAGCGGCAATTAAATTGGCGGTAAAAAGTAATGATTATAAACAAATGTCTGCTGTATATAAAGATTTATCTGATTTTTATGAAGAACTAGATGATTATAAAAAAGCATTTGAATATCGTAAGCGATTCACGGAAAGTAGGGATAAATTTATTGATGAAGAAAGAGATAGAGTTGTAACAGAATTAGAGGTGAAGTATGAAACAGAGAAGAAAGAAAGAGAAACTGAATTATTGAGATTGCAAACTACTGAGTTACAATTAAAAGCATTGAGGGCTCAAATGAATCCTCACTTTATTTTTAATAGTTTAAATTCAATACAAGGGTATATTACAAGTGATAATCCAGAGCAAGCCACGATCTTCTTTGCTAAGTTTTCTAGATTAATTCGGAATAGTTTAGAGTTTTCAGAGTTTGATGTTATTCCTTTAGAAGATGAGGTGCAGTTTTTAGAAGATTATTTAACCTTAGAAAAAGAAAGATTTAAAGGAGATTTTGATTTTTCTATCTATATAGATGATGAAGTAGAGGAAGATATCATGGGGATTCCGCCAATGATTATTCAACCATACATTGAAAATTGTATTAAACATGGCGTTAGAAATGTGAAGAATGGTTTTGTAAAATTATCATTTGAAATGATTGATGATGAAAACCTAATATGTACAATTGAGGATAATGGCATTGGTAGAGAATTAGCTTCTGTGCAGCAAAAGGAATATCAAGATTCTTCTCACCGATCTATGGGAGCCATGATTACCAAAGAAAGATTAGATTTATTTAACGATGGTTCCAATAAGCAACTTTCTACAAAAACCATTGATTTAAAAGATGAAAATGGAAATCCAATCGGTACGAAAGTTGAAGTAAGAATTCCGATAATGGAAATTGATAAAAATTTTTATAATCATTAGTCTCAATAAATTCCACACATTCTTTCCCTATTTATATGTACTTTTGCACTCAGTTTTTTAAAATACTAAGCATTAACCCGTTTAGGCATTCAATAAAATAATAGACAATGAAAAAATTACATTTAATGGCTTGGGCATTGCCTCTCTTATTGTTATTCTCTTGTGGAGGATCTAACTACGATGGTCAACGTTATGAAAATCCAAGTAATCAAGCAGAAACAGATCAAAACCTTATTTTAGATTATTTAGAGTCAAATAATTTAAAAGCAGAAAGAACTGAAACAGGTATTTATTATATCGTAGAGAAAAAAGGAGATGGCGCAACACCTACTGTTTCTGATAATGTTAAAGTTCATTATAAAGGATTTAGATTAGATGGTCAAACATTTGATTCATCTTATGATAGAGGAGAGCCTGCTGTTTTTCCATTAGGAAGAGTAGTACAAGGATGGCAACAAGGTATTCCATTATTCAACGAAGGTGGAAAAGGAACCATTTTGATCCCTTCTGGTTTAGGTTATGGACCTAGAGGAGCTGGAGCAGATATTCCACCTAATTCAGTAATTGCATTTGACATTGAATTAATGGATGTAATGGATCAACAAGAAATGGCTGCTTTCCAAAAAGAAATGATGGAAAAGCAGGCGAAGAAGGCCGAGGTACAAAAAGGTTTGGATGACAAAATATTACAAGATTATTTTAAGGAAAATAATCTTTCTCCAAAAAGAACGCCTGAAGGAGTTTATTATATAGTAGAAAAAGCAGGAGGAGCAAAACCAACTATAGACAATAAAGTTACCGTTCATTATGAAGGAACGTTATTAGATGGTAAGAAATTTGATTCTTCATATGATAGAGGAGAGCCAATAACTTTTGGTTTAAATGCTGTGGTAAAAGGATGGCAAATTGGTATTCCTCAATTTGGGAAGGGTGGTTCAGGAACACTTTATATTCCTTCAGGTTTAGCGTATGGCCCACAAGGGTCTCCAGGTGGGATTCCACCCAATAGTTGTTTGAAGTTCAAAGTAGAATTAAAAGACTTTAAATAATATATAGTCAAAAGCAACTATGAATGCTTTAATTCATTGTTAACCAGTTGTAATGAAAACATTTAAATATATTTCAATCTTTTTGATACTTGGCTTGTTTGCATGCAGTCCAAAGTATTTAAAACAATACAAAGAAGCTATGATAGAGAATCCTACCACACAGGCAGATAAGGATAAAAACATCATTTTACAATACCTTCAGGATAATAAATTAGATTTTAAATCAACGGAATCAGGTATTTATTATTCCATAGAAAATGAAGGAGAAGGCGGACATCCAACTAAGTCTCACATTGTAAATACACATTATAAAGGATACCGCTTAGATGGTAAAACGTTTGATTCATCTTATGATAGAGGTGAGCCTATAGAATTTCCTCTAACTGCAGTAATTCAAGGATGGCAAGAAGCTATTCCAATGTTGCAGAAAGGCGGAAAAGGAACGTTTATTATTCCTTCGGAAATCGCTTATGGTTCAAGAGGAGCCGGAGCAGACATTCCACCCAATACTGTTTTGATTTTTGATGTAGAATTATTAGACTTTTATAAAGCAGAGGATAAAGCTAAAATCCAAGCAGAAAAAGATGAAGCTTTAATAGCTGAATATTTAAAATCGAATGGTATTACTGCGAAGCGTACCGATGATGGTATTTACTATACCGTTGATAAAACAGGAAATGGAACACACCCAGATATCAACAGTAAGGTTACGGTTCATTATGAAGGGAAGTTATTAAATGGAAATATTTTTGATTCTTCGATTAAAAGAGGTCAACCTGCAACATTTCCTTTATCTGGTGTAGTACCAGGATGGCAATTAGGAGTTCCTTTATTTAGTAAAGGCGGAAGTGGGACTTTATATATTCCTTCAGGTTTAGCATATGGTCCAAGAGGAGCCGGAGGAGCAATACCACCTAATGCAGTATTGATTTTTGATGTTCAATTGATTGATATCAAATAAGAATTCATAGATATAAAAAATAAAGCCTTTGAAATAAGGTCTTATAAAATTTGTTTGAAACGGCTGAAAAGTATACCTTTGCAGCCGTTTCTTAATGTTTGTAGGTGAAGACCTTACAAATAGAAACAATTTGAAATCATATGTATTGGATACTCTTTCCAATACTTTTAATTAACTCACTAATACTTTTATAGCTTATGCGTCAGTATGAAGTGACCTTCATCGTAGATCCAGTTCTGTCGAGCGATGAGGCGAAAGCGACAGTCCAGACCTATACCGATCTTTTAAAAGACGAAGGTTGCGAGATTGTACACATAGATGAAATGGGATTACGCCAATTGGCATACCCAATCAATCGACGGAACACAGGTGTTTATTATTGTATCGAATTCCAACCTAAAGATGGAAGCTTAATTGACAGAATGGAACTTTCATTCCGTAGAGATGAGCGTATCATGCGTTTCCTAGTTGCAAAACTAGATAAGTATGGTATTAAGTACAATGAGGACAAAAGAAATGGTAAAATCGGAAAGGTTAAGAAAAAAGAAGAAAAGAAGGATGATCGTAGAGATCGTCGTGATTCTAGAAAGCCTAAGGATAAGCCAGCAGTAAAGAATGAAGCTGCACCAGTTGAAGAGAAAGCTACTCCTGCTAAAGAAGCTAAGGAAGAAGCTCCAGCTCCAGTTGAAGAGATCGTTGCTCCAGTAGCAGAAAACGAAGCTCCAAAAACGGAGGAAACTAAAGATGGCGACGCCTAATTTTATTATCTAACGATTTAAAAGAAAAAGAAAATGGCATCTAGAGACGATATCAAATTTTTAAGTAATCCTAATATTGGCAATGCACGTAAGAAGTATTGCCGTTTCCGTAAATTCGGAATCAAACACATTGATTATAAGGATGCGGACTTTTTAAAACAGTTCGTAAATGAGCAAGGAAAAATTCTTCCTAGACGTATCACTGGTAATTCTTTAAAATTCCAAAGACGTATTGCTACTGCTGTCAAAAGATCTAGACATTTGGCAATGATGCCTTATGTTACAGATTTATTGAAGTAATCCTTTTTATTTAACGATTAATCCTTTAGTAATGGAAATTATATTATTGAAAGACTTAGATAAGTTGGGATATAAGTACGACGTTGTTACAGTGAAAAACGGATACGGACGTAATTATTTAATCCCACAAAAACTTGCTGTTTTAGCAAATGATACCAATCGTGAAAAGCGTGAAGGAATTATTGCTAAGTATGAAGCTGAAATGGCTAAGCGAGTTGATGAATTTAAGGACATCGCTGAAAAGATTTCAGGAACTGTTCTTAAAATTGTTGCGAAAGCAGGAACAAGTGGCAAGATTTTCGGTAGTGTTACGAATATACAGATTATCCAAGCGATCAAAGATCAGATTGGTGTAGATGTAGAACGTAGAGCGATTGAAATGACAGAAGAGGTAAAGAACTTAGGTTCATATACCGCTATCGCTAACTTACACAAAGAAGTTAAAGCTACAATCAATTTTGAGGTTGTAACTGACTAAAGATTGTGGGTGCAAACCCGCTATGCAATACAGAGGACCAGTTACCGTAAGGTAGCTGGTTTTTTTTGTAGTGTCATTATTTTTAATAAAAAATCCTACTTGATTTTCAAGCAGGATTTTTTATTAAAAATATTAAATTTAAATCTTTTTCTTATTCTAATTCCTTAAGAATATTTTCAGCAGAATCGGAAAGTGTACCATACGTTTTTTTAATAACCTTAGATAAACCAAATAAGAAAACTAGAATAAACATAATATAACAAGCCCATGAAAAAGGACTCATGTTTAAATCCGTATCGTAAGCCAATTTTAAATAAACAGGAAGACCTAATACCATTAATGGTGTTGTTATATAGAAATAAAATTTTTGGATATTGAAAAAATCTTTTTTCATTTTAGTATAATTAACAATAGTTTCCTGATAGCTATTATTTACGACATCTATTTTTTTCATTTGTAGAATTTTCTTTAATGAAAGGAATGGAGATAAACCAAAACCCATTATTAAAATTATTCCATCGATTTGTAAAAAAGTGGTATCTAATTTATGGTAAAAAATAATTAATAATAATGCTGCAATAATATTAATAATCGTAGCGGTTAATTCCCAATAAAATAATTTATTGATTTTTTCCTGATATTTTCTTTCAGTCATTTCTAATATAATTTTATTATTTAATAGTTGTTGCTGTTCTACTTTTTCGCTCATCTCTTTCCAAAGCATTTTCATTTCTTCTAATTCCATGACTATACTTTTTTTATTTTATTTTTTAATTTGATTTTTATTCTACTAAGTTTCGTTGAAACATTTGTTTTTGTGAAACCAGTAATATTTGCTATTTCTTCGTAATTCTTTCCTTCTAAATATAATAGTATGATGCCCTTTTCAATAATGTTGAGTTCGTGGATATGTTTGTATAGAATATTCAATCTCTCTTCTTTAACATTATCCGTTTCATTAATAAACTGATAAATACTAAAATCTAATTCTATCTTTCGTCCTGATTTCTTTTCTTTCTTAGTATGTGTAATCGAAGTATTTAAAGCTACTTTATAAATCCAAGTACTCATTTTTGAATTGCCTTTAAATGACTCAAATGATTTCCATAATTGATAAACTATTTCTTGATAAAGATCTTTCTGATCTTCATCATTATTGGTATAAACACGAGTTATTTTATAAATAATTCCTTCGTGTTCTTTAATTATCTTTATGAATTTTGTTTTGTCTGTCATTTAATTGACGGATAGATTTTAATATTTTTTATCCATTTATTTATTAGTATGATAAAGCTCAAAAAAATCACACTTTCGGAATTAAAATTTTTAAATAAATAAAATAAATTAGTTTATTCATTGAAGTGATTTAAAAACTAATGTTACAATAGCTTGTAAAGGAATTAATATTGTGTTCTTAAATCACTTCATTAAAAAAGCCTTAAGAAAATGAATTCTTAAGGCTTTTATTTTTTAAAAAAAGAGATTAATATAATTCTTTTGCTTCCTCTTCTTTAAATTTCATAACTAAATCTAAAGCATCAGGAACAACATCACTACACATGGCAATTAAAGAATTTTCTTCTGCTTTTTCAATAGCATATTTAATTGCTTCCTCTTCTTTAGGAATGATCGTTATTTTAGTATTTAAATTTTTAGATTCAATACCTTCTTTTAATAAAGAAATTAAACGCTCTTCCGTTTGCCCTCTTAAGTTTTTATCCTGTCGAATAACAACCTCGTCAAACATTTCTGCAGCAATACCACCCATTTCTCGATTGTCTTCATCTCTTCGGTCACCAATACCTGCAATAATACCTACTTTGTTGGTCGCATCAATATTTTTAATGAATTCTCCAAGTGCTCGCATTCCAGCTGGGTTATGCGCATAATCGACTAAGACTTGGAAATTCTTGAAGCGGAACATATTCAGCCTTCCAGGAGTTTGAGATGGGGAAGGAATAAATGTGGTAATCGCCATCTTAATATCATTCAAATCAAAACCCCTGATATAGCCTGTAAGAATGGCTGGTAATACATTTTGAATCATGAATTTCGCTTTTCCACCAAAGGTCAAAGGAATATTTACAGCTTTGGCTACTCTCATTTTCCATCCTCCTTTGCAAATCGTTACAAAGCCATTTTCATAAATAGCACATAATCCACCATTAGACATATGTTTTATAATTCTTGGATTGTTTTCATCCATAGAAAATAAAGCAATACTTCCTTTTACTTCTTTTCTCATGTTAAACACATGATCATCGTCAGCATTTAATATAGCAGTACCTGTGGGCAAAACGGTTTCAGGCACTACTCCTTTTAATCGAGCTAATTGCTCTAAGGTATGAATCCCCTTTAAACCTAAATGATCGGCTGCAACATTGGTTACAACAGCAATATCACAATGATGAAACCCTAAACCCGCTCGAATCATTCCTCCTCGTGCTGTTTCTAAAACAGCGAAATCAACGGTAGGATCTTTTAATACAAACTCTGCACTCACTGGTCCTGTACAATCTCCTTTCATCAATAAATGATTTTGGATATAAACACCATCAGAAGTAGTGAATCCTACATTATGACCCATTATTTTCATCATATGAGCAATCAAACGAGTTGTGGTTGTTTTACCATTCGTACCTGTAACGGCTACAATTGGAATTCTAGAAGTTGTACCAGGAGGGAATAACATATCAACAACGTTTGCAGCTACGTTTCTAGGTAAGCCTTCAGTAGGAGCCAAGTGCATTCTGAATCCTGGACCAGCATTCACTTCTAGAATAGCACCACCTGTTTTTTCAAGAGGGATACTAATGTCAGAAGTCATTACATCAATTCCACAAATATCTAATCCGATTACTCTAGAAATTCTTTCAGCCATAAAGATATTATCAGGATGAACAATATCTGTTACATCTTGAGCGGTACCTCCTGTACTTAAATTCGCTGTTTCTTTTAAAGTAAATACTTCGTCTTTGGGTAAAACAGTATCTAAAGTATAGCCTTTGGCTTCTAATAAGTTTTCAGACATTTTATCAATTTTGATCATGGTTAAAACTTTTTCATGACCATATCCTCTTCTAGGATCTTCATTGACTTTATCTACCAATTGTTGAATAGTAGATGAACCATCTCCAACAACATGAGCAGGTGTTCTTAAAGCTGCAGCAACTAATTTATGATTGATCACTAAAAGACGATAGTCTTCTCCAGTGATAAATTTTTCTACGATTACAGAACGAGAGACTTTTTTAGCTGCTTCAAGGGCTTCGACTGCTTGATCCCAATTGTTTACATTAATGGTAATTCCTCTTCCGTGATTTCCATTGATCGGTTTTAAAACTACAGGATAACCAATGTATCGTATTGCATCTTTTAATCCTCTTTCCGAACGAATAATATCTCCTTTGGGAACAGGAACTTCTGCTTGTTCTAAAAGGTGTTTGGTGTCTTCTTTATCACAAGCTATCTCTACCCCAATACTACTCGATAAACTACTAACCGTAGCTTGAATTCTTTTTTGATTTACACCATAACCTAATTGGCAAAGGGAGTATTTGTTCAAACGAATCCAAGGGATATTTCTGCTTTGAGCTTCTTTAATAATTGAACCTGTACTTGGTCCAAGGCGTTCTCTTTCTCGAATCTCACGCATTTCTTGAATATCTTCTTCGAGATCATATTCTTTATTATCTACAAGGGCTTGAGCGATTCTAACAGCAGATTTGGCAGCGAATTTTCCTACTTTTTCCTCCATGTAACTAAAAACAACATGGTAAACTCCTTCTTCTCCATAACCTCTTGTTCTACCAAAGCCAGTATCCATTCCTGCTAACGTTTGGATTTCAAGTGCAATATGTTCAATGACATGCCCCATCCAAGTACCTTCATCTACTCTTTGGAAAAAACCACCAGCAGTACCAACAGAGCATCTATGGCTATGCATGGTTGGAAACATGGCTTGTAACCGATCATTAAAGCCTTCTATTTTATTAGTGGGTAAAGCTTCTAATTCTTCTAGGTCTAATGTCATGACAATTAATTTGTGTCGACGAATAGACCAATAATTTGGTCCTCGCATAGCCCTGATTTCTCGAATTCTCATTTGCGATTGTTTTGATATTTTAAAATTGGCGTTGTTAGTTTTGACCTAACAATACATTGTTGGCTTTAAATATAGCAAATGGAATAGAATAACATCAAATAAACTTTATCTTTGTGCACAACAATTATAATTTAATTACTTTCAAAGCGGTATCATGAAATTAAGAGGTACACTCATTCCAATCGGGGGGAACGAAGATAAAGGATTGGGTAAGGACGAAAGACATACTTTAAATTTTGTTAAAGAGGGAATTTTAAGCCACGTCGTCAAAGAAGGTGGTGGAAAGAAAGCCAACATTATTGTTATTCCAACAGCATCAAGTATACCTGTTGAAGTAGGCGAAAACTATTTGTCTGCTTTTCATAAACTGGGCTGTAAAAATGTAATCGTTTTAGATATTAGAGAACGGAGTGAAGCTTTTGATGAAGCAAATGTCGATTTGATCAGTCAAGCAGATATCGTAATGATGTCTGGAGGTGATCAATCTAGAATTGCTGATATCATTGGAGGAAGTCCTATTCATAATATCTTAATGAATCGTCTGATTAATGAAGAAGGATTTGTTGTTGCAGGAACGAGTGCTGGAGCAATGGCAATGTCTACAGAAATGATTTATGGCGGCAGTAGTACGGAAGCATTACAAAAAGGCTCAGTTCGAATGATGAAAGGATTGAATCTGATTCCAGATTTAATTATTGATTCTCACTTTATTCAAAGAGGGCGATTCGGTCGATTGGCTGAAGCGGTAGCTCGGTTTCCACATTTAATGGGTATTGGTTTAGCAGAAGACACTGGACTTATCCTTAAGAATGGAAATGAATGTAAGGTGATTGGTTCAGGAATGGTGATTGTATTTGATCCGAGTAAACTAACGCATAACAATTCTGAAATTTTGGATCGAGGAACACCAATGACCATTTCTAATTTGATTACACATGTATTAGCCAATAGTGATCGATTTATGATTGATCAACGGAAGTTAGAAGTGTTACCAATTGATGCTCCTTTTGAATAATCATTCATAATATAAAATTTCCATTCTCATTAAAAAAGGGTTGATGAGAATGGAATTTTATCATCAATTTTAATTTCCATAAATTTGAATTACAGGCGATTCATTTATTTTTACGGATGCTCTATACATCCCTTCCGTATTAAATGGTAGAGCGATATTTCCTTGTGCATCAACAGCAATTAATCCTCCATCTCCATCAATTTCTAATAATCTTTTATTGATCACTTCTTTGCTCGCTTCTTCAAGAGAGAGTCCTTTGAATTCCATTAAACAAGAAACGTCATAAGCCACGACATTTCTGATGAAAAATTCTCCACTACCTGTACAAGAAATAGCGCAAGTTTTATTGTTAGCATAAGTGCCTGCGCCAATAATAGAACTATCTCCAATTCGTCCGAATTTTTTATTGGTCATTCCTCCTGTAGAAGTAGCTGCAGCTAAATTGCCGTCCAAATCTAAAGCAACAGCGCCAACGGTTCCAAATTTTTGTTCTTTCTTATCTGTACTGTGATCCAATTGGAAGCTATCGCTGTCTTTAATACTGAGCCATTGTTGATATCTAAATTCATCATAGAAATATTCTTTATCTACGAATTCTAAATTATGAAGTTTAGCGAATTCTTCTACCCCTGATCCAACTAAAAAAACATGATCTGATTCTTCCATTACTTTTCGAGCGAGAGAAATAGGATTTTTAACTCCAGTTACTGTTGATACTGCCCCTGCATTTTTAGTTTTACCCTCCATGATAGAAGCATCCATTTCGTGACCGCCTTGAGCATTGAAAACAGAACCTTTTCCCGCATTAAATAAATGACAATCTTCTAATGATCTGACGGCAACCTCTACAGCGTCAATTGCAGTGCCTCCTTTTTTTAAAATTGCTTCTCCTAATTGGATTGCAGTTTCAAGCGCATCTTTATATTCTTTTTCTTTTTCAGGAGTCATTTTAGATTTAAGGATTGTTCCTGCTCCTCCATGAATTGCTAAGGCGTACTTTGACATTGAGTATAGATTTAGAACGCAAAAATAATTAATTTTTAACTGCATCTAAATCAATTCAGGAATACCTTTAAAATTACCACCCAAAATATTTAGTTTGTTATTTTGATTCACCCCAAGCCATTCCTTTAAAATCGTAGAATAAACCGATCTGAAATCTGTTGTGAATTGTAAGTTTCCGTCGTTGTCGGGTTTTTGTAAATTACAAGGTGTACCAATGATATTGCTTTTTCCTAGTGCTTTGCCAAAAAATAGCATTGGAGCTGCGGTACCATGATCTGTTCCTTTTGATCCATTTTCTTCAATTCGTCTACCAAATTCAGAATAAGTCATTGTAAGTACTTTTTGATCTAATGGAGAAGTAGATAAATCCATATAAAAGGAATGAATAGCATTCGATAAATGACGAAGCAAATCTTGATGTTTCCAAGATTGTTGCGCATGAGTATCAAATCCATCTAAAGAAACTAGGTAAGTGGTCGTTCCTAGATTTCCTTTTATGAGTTTTGCCGCTAATTTTAATTGTTGAGAAAGCGGATCTGATTCATAATGAGTTTTGGTTTGACCTTCACTTTCTGCTTTTTTTATCGCATTAGTATAATTGAAAGTACTATTAGAAACCGTTCTTAAAAATTGAAGTTCCTCATGATAATAAGATTGTTCTTTTACATTTGAAAATGTTTCTGCCGATTGTGCTATTTCATATAATTCTTTTGGGTCTTCTACTGTAAAACCGAGTTGACCTAATTCACTCTCAAATACAATATCGCTGTCCTCTCCTATTTGAATTGCAGCAGGAATTTCAGGAGGTTGATTTTGATAATTAGGGTATTCATGAGCTAAATATCTACCGAGCCATCCTGTATTTTTTATTCTTTGGCTTGAGCTTCCAGTCGCCCAAATATCAGCGGATCTAAAATGTGATAAATTTGGGTTTGGATAACCTACTCCATTTACAATTTTCATCATTCCTTTATCCCATAAGCTTTTTAAGGGTTTCATAGAATTAGGAATAGCAAAATCATTATTTAATGAAATTAAATCAGATTTAGGAATATGTATTTTAGGTCTTTTTGATTTATAGAATCCGTAATCATATAAAGGAATAATTGTGTTTAATCCATCATTCCCTCCTTTTAATTGAATTAATACTAAAATGTTTTTATTCTGATTTAAAGGGAATAAATTTGAAATGGGATTTTTTGCTAAAGCTCGGATCGAAAAAGGAGACATAAACATGGATGCACCAGTTAGAAATCCTACTTTTTGAATAAAATGCCGCCTCGTCCAATTTCTTTTTTCTTTATGATGATCTTGACACATATAAATTAATTTAACAAAGATGAAATTCTGGTAATCGAAATAAATATGAAATTAAACCTGCTACTTGCCATTCTGTATCTTCTCGATCTAAATTCCACCATCTTGTTTCGAATACTTCTTCCGGCCATTCTCCTTTGAAATGTTTTACCGCTTTAATGTACTCTTCTTCAGATTGTAATTTTCTAGGAATAAAATAATCAATAATTGCTTTGGTTATTATTGCAGGGTCAGAATAATTACTAACAATTTTTTTGGTAAAAGAAATTAAAATTTCTCGTTTACCTTTTCCTGAAACATCATATAATAAACCATCAAGAATTTGCCATCTTTTCGTAAAAGATGTTGCATTAATCCAATGTCTTTGTCCTTTCCATCCAGCAACATTTGGAGGATTAAATAATGCTTGACCGCACCATTCTAAATTTTCAACGGCTTCTTTTTTTTGTAAATCATTATTAAATTTAATTCCTAATTCATTCATGAAAATGAAATGCAGTTCGAAAGGACTTTTTATCAATGTTCCATTTGATTTAGCAGAAAGAAAATGATCGCTTTTAAACAGTTGAATAAATACAGGTTTTAATTCAAAATTATGCTGGATAAAAACATTGCTTAATTCTTGAATAATATTTTTATTTATTTGGTGAGAAACAAAAGCTTTATAAATTTTAGTACAAATAAATTGAGCGATTTCTTTTTTTCTTTTTTTAAATAAAAGATCAATAACTTGATTATAATTAAAACTGTTGTTTACACCGAAAATGTTTTTTAATTCTGAATCATGATTGTCTTTGTTTAAATAAATTTTTGTCCAATCTAGTACTTCGTAACCAGAAAAAGCTCTAGCAATTTCCGTAATGTCTTTTTGAGTATAATTATTATCTCTTCCTAAAGTAAATAATTCTAATAATTCTCTAGCATAGTTTTCATTAGGTTGTTTAGCTGTGTTCTCATTACCATTTAAATAAAATAACATAGCAGGAGTAAGTCCAATTTTTAATACAAACTCTTTAAAATTGCCTAATGCATATTTCTGAATAATCTTTAAATATTTGTGTAGCATGATTGGACTTTCGTAATCCCAAAATTCAGTTACAAAATGGTTAGACCAAAATAAAATTAATTTACCTTTTAAACCCTTTTCTTGAACTCGGTTAGAAAGTGTCGAAATGTATTCATAGAATTGTTTTTCAATTAGTTTATCTTTTAATTCGCCATTTCTTTTTTCATAATCTTTAAGTGTCCAATCTGACCATTTAGGTTGAGGAAGTACTCGATCTTTTTCCGCTTTTAAAATAAGATGATCGATTAATTTTAGTGGAGATGTTTTAGATAACTTATTTAATTCTTGTTCAGGAATACCGTAAGCTAATCTTCGAAATAAAAACTTAATTTTATTTCTGTCTAATGTGATAGCTGAACTAGGATATAAATAATTTAACTTAGAGTTAGTCATATAAAAATTTATGATGTAATAACTCTATAAGATGCTTGTTTCTTATGTGCTGTGGATAACTTTTTAGGTGAAAAGCTATTGTCTGATGGTGAAAGGGGTTGGATGGAAGACTTTTAATTCATTTTTTTAAATAAACCATCGATATGAGCATTGTGTCCAAAGCCGCAAGTAGTTCTTTCTTCTTCATGTTTGATTTGTGCAAAACCATTAAAGAATTCAATTTGGAATGCACAATCAATATAGTCTTCTTCTTTAAACTCAATAAATGTTTTATTTCCAGATAATAATCCAACTTGATTTTTTAATATAGCCATATTTCTTGCAGGAGCTTGTGTTAAAGCAGATACATCAAAATAAATACTGTCATTTTTTACTTCATGGATGATTAAAGAACCTGTGTAACCTTCTTTTCCAAATTTACAAAAATATCTACCTCCTATATTTTTTGGCGCGAAATCAATAGAATAGTTTTCAATGAGTTTAGATTCTAAATTCATTGGAATCGATTTTCTATTAGTAGGAGAAAACCAACTTAATTTTTTTAAATTATTAAAATCACCTGTTAAAATACCTGTAACCATTCCTTTGTCAGAAAACTCCAAGACTCGCCAATAATTGGTTTCGCTAGCATCACCAATTAATGTAATGGGTTTTCCAACTTTTTTATAAATGAGTTCTCCTTTTAAAACAGTACCAAATTGAGAAATAGAAATTTCTATTGGAATATCTCCTTCTAATGAACCCGTAAATGAATAAGATATTATTCTGTCAGTTGTTGTGTGGTTTTTATTTTCTAAAGGGAGATTTTGAATTTCTTCTATTTTAGAAGATTCTTCGTTTGTGGAATTTGTAGTGCAAGAAATGAAATTCAAAACAAAAATTAAAAGAAGGAATAAATATTTCATATTCATTTTATTTACTAAAATCAATTTCTGTATTGTCTCCAATATTTAAACTTTGTCTCATGCCTTTTATTGAAGCATCATTACCTACTACTGATTTACGCAATACGATTTCTTCAATTTTAGCAAAATTACCGATGATAGAATTTGAAACAACGGAATGATTTATAACAGTATTTTCTCCAATTGTAACATGTGGTCCAATGATAGAGCTCGAAATTTTACAATTTTTCCCAATGGCTACAGGATGTATAATAATAGTGTTATAATAAGGAGGTAAATCAGAAGAAACAAATCCTTCTTTTTTTAATAACATCGAATTTGTCTCTAATAAAACATCTTTTTTTCCACAGTCATACCAATTATTAATCGTTAAAGGAATAAAATTCACTCCCTTTTTAATCATCATCATTAGAGCATCAGTTAATTGATATTCATCATTGGTTCTAATGTCATTTGAAATTATTTCATCTAAACAACTTAGAAGGATTTCTACTTCTTTAATTTTATATAAACCAACAAGAGCTAAATTAGATTTAGGAATTTTTGGTTTTTCCACCATTCGAATTACTTGCCCATTATCGTTCAGTTCAGCAACACCAAAATCACCTGGTGCATTTACTTTTTTAACACCAACACAAGAGTTTTCTAAACTTAAAAATTTAGACAATTCTGTTTCATAAATAGTATCTCCTAAAATAATAAAAATTTCATCAACACCTTTTAATTTTTTTCTTGCAGTCCAAATGGCATGACCTAATCCTAAACGATTTTCTTGTTTGACAAATTCTTTATTTAAATTAGGATATCTTTTTTCTAAATATAAACGAATCTTTTCTCCAAGATGACCAATAACAAAGACAAAGTCGGTAACTCCTACATCGACTAATTGATCTATAATAAATGAAATAATAGGTTTACCAGCTACAGGAATTAGTGGCTTGGGTTGAGTATATGTGTGTGGTCGTAATCGAGTACCTACACCTGCAACGGGAATGATAACTTTCATTGATGTTTAAATTAATATTTCATACAAACATTCTTGGCTTCTGTAAAGAATCGAAGAGCTTCCAAACCGCCTTCACGACCAACCCCAGAATTTTTCACTCCACCAAATGGTGTTCTTAAATCACGAAGCAACCAGCAATTAATCCATACTACACCTGCTTGAATTTGTTCTGCCATTCTATTGGCACGTGTTATGTTTTGCGTCCAAATCGTAGCGGATAAACCATAGTCTACAGAATTGGCGTATTCCAATACTTCTTCTTCTGTATCAAAAGGCATTATGGTAACAACAGGTCCGAATATCTCTTCTTGATTCGTTCTACAATAAGGTCCTAAACCTTCGATAATTGTAGGTCGTAGATAGAAACCATTTTCTATTTTACTTCCTTCCATTTCAACTGCTTTTCCACCACACAAAACTTCTCCACCTTCTACTTTCGCCAATTCAATATAACTCATCACTTTTTCCATGTGTGATTGACTCACAAGAGCTCCCAAATCGGTTACAACAGAGAAAGGATCTCCTACTTTAAGAAATTGTGTACGCTTAACGAATTCATCTTTGAATTTTTCATAAATCGGTCGTTCTACAAAAATTCTAGAACCACAAAGGCATATTTGACCATTGTTAGAAAAAGAAGAACGCAAAGTATCAAAAATCATTTTATCAAAGTCGCAATCAGCAAAAATGATGTTCGGATTTTTTCCGCCCAATTCTAATGAAAGCTTCTTGAACATTGGAGCAGCAATCTTAGCGATTTCTCTTCCTGTATTGGTACCACCAGTAAACGAGATAGCTTTTATTTTAGGATGTTCAATTATTGCTTGCCCCGCTTTAGGCCCTAAGCCATGAACGATATTTAAAACACCAGGTGGTAAACCAGCTTCCTGACAAGCTTGCGCAAACAAAAACGCAGTCATTGGAGTAACTTCTGAAGGTTTAGCAATAACACAATTACCTGTCGCTAAAGCTGGAGCAATTTTCCAAGTAAAAAGATACAAAGGTAAATTCCAGGGAGAAATACAACCAACAATACCTATGGGTTGTCGCATCGTAAAATTTATAGCGTTTTTTTCCATATGGTGAGATTCAGAAGCAAAATGCATTATAGCCGTTGCAAAAAAACGGATATTAGCATGAGCTCTTGGAATATCAACACTTTTAGACATAGTAATAG
Source organism: Saprospiraceae bacterium (assembly GCA_020627985.1). GTDB lineage: Bacteria > Bacteroidota > Bacteroidia > Chitinophagales > Saprospiraceae > JAHDCE01. The sequence goes on along the minus strand of JAHDFV010000003.1, from coordinate 4,197 downwards.
GCTTGCCAGAATCCATACTTTCAGCATGAGCGAAAGCTTCTAGATTTTGTTCAATAATATCTGCAAGACGAGTTAAGATTCTAAAACGTTTTTCAATACCACAAGTTGACCATTCTGGGAAAGCTCTTTCAGCTGCTTCAACTGCTTTTTGAACATCAGAAGCATCAGAATCGGGAATATGAGAATAAATTTCACCATTTGGTGGGCTTACATTATCAATGTATTCACCAGAATCTGGTGGAATCAATGCTCCTCCAATATAATTTTTAATGTATTTTGCTGACTTCATGTAATTATTTTGGTCATTTCAGATAGTAATATTAACCTAAGTTGAGGGAATACGCAAGCTATATGAAATAAAGATATGTTATTAAGTAATTACATATGCAAAATAACATCATGTCATTTATTTTATTTACTTTGTTCTTGTAAAAAACTATTTAGAATTGAATCATTTTTTAATAAAACATGTTAGTATTTTTGTACTTCAATTTTCTGACTAAAAATAAACATTAATTATATGGCCAACGAATGGGATTTAGGAGATAAAAAGAAAAGAGGCTTAGCCAAAGTAGAAGAAAAAGCGATTTTGATTAGTGTTATTTTTGGTAGCCAAACAGAAGAAAAAGCAAAAGAATATCTTGATGAACTAGAATTTTTAGCAATGACGGCAGGAGCGAAAACGGTAAAGAGATTTACGCAGAAGCTTCCTCATCCTGAAAGCCGTTTCTATGTTCGGAAAGGTAAGATGCTTGAAATCAAAGAATATATTGAAACGCATGAAGGTGTGACGCTTGCCATCTTTGATGATGATTTATCAGGGAAGCAAGTGAGTATGTTAGAAGAAGAATTCAAGATTAAAATATTAGATCGAAGTAATTTGATACTTGATATTTTTGCAGGTCGTGCTCAAACAGCACAAGCAAAAGCTCAAGTAGAACTTGCGCAAATGCAATATATGTTACCTCGGTTGAGAGGACTTTGGACTCACTTAGAAAGGCAACGGGGTGGAATTGGAATGAGAGGTCCTGGTGAAACAGAAATAGAAACGGATAGACGGATCATTCGGGAAAAAATTTCTCTTTTGAAAAAGAAATTAGAGAAGATTGATAAACAGAATGTAACGAGGAGGAAACAAAGAGGACAAATGATCAGAGTTTCTTTAGTCGGTTATACCAATGTTGGGAAATCTACATTGATGAATACCTTGAGCAAATCAGATGTCTTTGCTGAAAATAAACTTTTTGCGACTTTAGATACAACAGTTCGAAAAGTTGTCTTTGAAACGATGCCTTTTTTACTTTCAGATACTGTAGGATTTATTCGTAAACTACCTCACCATTTAATTGAGAGTTTTAAATCTACATTAGACGAAGTAAAAGAATCGGATATCATCTTACATGTAGTAGATATTGCTCATCCTCAATATGAAGATCATATTGCTTCTGTCAATAAAACTTTACAAAGCTTGGGTGCCATAGAAAAACCTACCCTTTATATTTTTAATAAGATTGATCTTTATCGAAAAAGGAATTATGATGATTACTTAGAAGATGATGTTAAAGCCTCGATTGAAACAGAATTAAAGGAAAACTTAGAAAATAATTTAAAACAACCCAACATTTTTATTTCTGCATTAGAAAGAGAAGGTTTAACAGAATTAAGAGCCAAAATGCAAGAAATGATCAGTGAACAATATCAAAAAAGATACCCTTATCAAACAAAGACTTGGTAAAAAAAGCGATTCAATTCTATTTAACTAATCCTTTATTTTTGAAATGAAATAAAAACAAAGGAATTCCCTTACTTTTGTGCTAGCTTTCTAATCAACTGATTTAAAAGCATCATCATTTAAAAATAGATTATGAATCCGATATTAGAGAAATATGCCAACCTTCTTGTGAATTATTGTGTAGAACTCAAGCCAGGAGAGAAGCTTTTAGTTCGAACAACTACATTAGCTGAACCATTAGTTAGAGAAGTATATAAGAAAGCAATTCAGGCTGGAGGGCATATGGAAGTAGAGTTTGAATTTAGAGAACAACATCGTACTTTTTATACGTATGGGAATGATGATCAATTATCTTATGTTCCAACACTTTTGAAAGAAGCATTGCAGAATTTTGATGCTTATATTTTTATTAGAGCTCCATTTAATTTAAATGATGAAGAATCTGTTGATCCCGCTCGACAGAAAATTACTAAGAATGCTTTAGCTCCATTATATAAGATTTATTCTAAGAGAACTGCGACGAGAGACATGAAACGTAATTTATGTCAATTCCCAACGATGTCTTCTGCTCAGAATGCTAAAATGTCTTTAGAAGAGTATGAAGAATTCGTCTTCAATGCTTGTGGTTTATTTGATGATGATCCCATTCAAAAATGGTTGAATAGAAGAAAAGATCAGCAAAAAATTGTTGATCTTTTAAATGAAAAATCTAAAATACATTATAAAGGAAAAGATATCGATATCTCTTTTTCTGTAAAGGATCGAATTTGGATTAATTCAGATGGACAAACCAATATGCCTTCTGGGGAAGTATATTCTGGACCTGTTGAAAACTCAGTTAATGGGAAGGTGAAATTTTCCTTACCCGCGTTATATATGGGGAGAGAATTAGAAGATGTAACGCTTTGGGTGGAAGATGGTGAAGTAAAAAAATGGGAAGCAAAAGGGGATGTTGCTTTCTTAGATGAAGTTTTTGCCATGAAAGGAGCAAGATATTTTGGAGAAGTAGCCATTGGTACTAATTATGACATCAATAGAAGAACTCGAAATATTTTATTTGATGAAAAAATTGGAGGAACCATCCATATGGCAATTGGTCAATCATATTATCAAACAGGTGGTAAAAATGAATCCCCAATCCATTGGGATATGATTACAGACATGACAGATGGTGGAGAAATTTTTGCAGATGATGAATTAATTTATCAAAACGGGAAATTTTTATTTTAATCACTAACTTTAAGTCTAATAAATTGTTGTTATCTTTAGATATTAACATCATTAAAGAGAATTTCATTAAAATGCTAGAAAGCCAGGTTTTAGAAGTAAAAGAATTATTTGCTAAATATCTTGAAGAGAAAAAACTCCGAAAGACACCAGAGCGTTTTGCATTATTAGAAGAAATATATACTCGAGATGATCATTTTGATGCAGAGCAACTCTACATTGATATGAAAACTAAAAATTTTAAAGTAAGTAGGGCAACAGTCTACAATACTTTGGAATTATTAGCGGAATGTAGTTTAATACGTAAACATCATTTTGGACAGAATTTATCTTTCTACGAAAAATCATATTCTTACCGTCAGCACGACCATTTGATTTGTACGGAATGCAATAAAATTTTAGAATTTTGCGATCCTAGAATTCAAAATATTCGGGATGTTGTTGCAGAACATTATGGTTTTGAAATTCATAGTCACTCTCTGAATTTTTATGGGAATTGTACCGATGAAAATTGTAAAGGAAAGAAACATAAATAATTTTTGAAAATCTTATCTGTAAATACTGGTGCTCCGAAAACGATAGAATGGAATGGAAAAATATTTTCGACCAGTATTTATAAATATCCTCAAGCAGGATCTTGCGCCGTATCGTTTTTAAATATAAAAACAGATCAACAAGCTGATTTAAAATATCATGGTGGTGAAAATAAAGCCATTTATTCTTACGATATTTCTTATTATAATTTTTGGAAAAATAAATTACCTCAAATAGAATTTCCTTTCGGAGCCTTTGGTGAAAATTTGACAACGGATGGTCTTTTAGATCACAAAGTGTGTATTGGTGATCAATTTAAAATAGGATCAGTAATCCTAATGGCTGTTCAGCCTAGAATACCTTGTTATAAATTGAATGCTCGATTTAATTTAAACAATATGGTAGATTTATTTTACCTAGAAAAAAAGAATGGAATTTATTTTAAAGTTTTACAAGAAGGAGCTTTACAAGCTGGTGACAAGATTGAATTAATAGAAAAATCGGAATACCAAATAACTATTGAAGATATTACACAGACATTAATCAGTAAAGGAGAAGATCAAAAACTTTTAAAAGCCATTTTAGATATTCCCTTTTTTCCTCAATTACTAAAAAGTAATTTTGTAAATTTAGTCCGATAATCTTTATCTTTTATTGAAGTGATTTAAAAACTAATGTTAAAATGATTTGTAAGTGCTTGTAAA
>JAHDFV010000152.1 GCA_020627985.1 Saprospiraceae bacterium | reverse complement strand
GTTGGTATTAATGGGATATTTTAATCAGGTTTTTCAATACGGTGTAGAACGATTTATTGAGCAATGTAAATCATCTGGAATTGATGGAATAATTTTACCTGATTTACCATTATTCGAATATGAAAGAGATTTTAAATCTGAATTCGAAAAAAATAATATCTCAATTTCTTTTTTAATTACTCCATTAACGGAAGAACATAGAATTAGAAAAGTAGATGAATTAACGAATGGATTTATTTACATGGTTTCTAGTAATGCAACAACAGGAGGTAATGCAGATAGTAATAAAAAGCAAGCAGAATATTTTGATAGAATCCATAATATGAATTTAAAAAATCCAAGATTAATTGGGTTTGGGATTTCGGATCATGCTTCATTTAAAAATGCATGTCAATATGCAAATGGAGCCATCATAGGATCTGCATTTATTAGAGCTTTAGAAAAAAGCAATCATTTAGAAACAACGATTCATGATTTTGTGAATCAAATTAGAAATACAGCCCAAGTTTAAAAATCAAGTCTTATGATTATACAATTAGAAAAAGATATTTCTCACGATCAGAAAAAGAAACTTCAAGAAAAATTGGAGACCATTAACTACAAAGGAAATGAAGTGAATACTCAATTTGGAGATTATATCGTCGCTGTAGGGAAGAAAGAATTTGATATTCGAAGTATTGGAACAATGCAAGGTATTAGAGATATTCACAGAGTAAGTGATCCGTATAAACTAGTTTCTAAAAAATGGAAGGTCAACGATTCCATTATTGATCTAGGAGATGGAGTAAAAATAGGAACAGGTCATTTTCCGATTATGGCTGGCCCCTGTTCTATCGAATCTGAAGAACAGATTGAAAGTACGATCCAGCATTTAGTAGATAATGGGATCAAGATCATGCGAGGAGGAGTCTACAAACCTAGAAGTTCTCCTTATGCCTTTAGAGGCTTGGGTATGGATGGATTAAAAAAATGGTATCAACAAGCTAAAGCCGCAGGATTAAAAATTATTACAGAAGTAATGATGGTAGAACAGATCCAAGAAATGGCAGATTATATTGATATTTTTCAAGTAGGAGCAAGAAATTCTCAGAATTTTAATCTTTTAGATGCTCTTGGTGAAGTAGATAAACCCGTTTTATTGAAAAGGGGGATCTCTGGGACAATAGATGAATTGCTTCAAGCTTCTGAATATATTTTCTCCAATGGGAATGAGAAGATAATGTTATGTGAAAGAGGAATCCGTTCTTATGAAAAAGCATATAGAAATTGTTTTGATATTAATGCCATTGCGATTTTAAAAGAAAAAACACATTTACCCATCATTTCAGATCCTTCGCATGGCATTGGTGTAAGAAAATTTGTGGAACCTGTCGCATTGGCCAGTATTATGGGTGGTGCAGATGGTATAATTATGGAAGTACATCAAACACCAGAAAAAGCATTCTCTGATGGACAACAAACCTTAAGTTATCAACAAGCTGAAAAAACATATGCCAAAATTAGAAAGACATATGCCTTAAGAGAGGAGTTTAAAAGAATGTAATTAAAATGAGTAATATTTTATATTATGTTTTGCTATGTGTTAAAATTTCAAAATAATATTTCTAATATTTGCGCAAACTCAAAATATTATCTATATTTATAATAAGAAATAAAAATTATTACAAGGGCTTAGGCATAGAATTACCCAAAAAGTTGTCATGAGATGTGGCAAGCAAAGACCAGCAAGGTGATCGGTAATATATCGTGTAGAAAATAGTCCAGTCTTTTATATGTTTTGTCCATATTATTAAAAAAGCCTTTTCGGATAAATTTATCCGAAAAGGCTTTAAATTTCCATCAAAAAAATCTGAGCTTTATAGTGCGTCTATAAAGATTAAAAAAAGGCGAGGACAATCGCCCTCACCCCCTCACAATTACTAGGTGCTTTATGCTTTTTACTGTTTTCATCTAATACATAAAGCAATTAAAACAGGTAGAATGAAAACTAATACACACACAATTTAAGCACAATATAAGGGAGAAGAAGAGTTGTGGCAATTAGAAAAAATTAAAAAAATCCCCAAAAACTATCTTGATGAATTTGCTGAGTGTAAAATTATAGATTCAGAATTTGAAGCAACCATTTTCGTTCAACAATATCTTTTCCTTCAATAAAATTCTTAAAAATCTTATTCGAAGTTTCAGAATCTAAAACAGGACTTTTTGAAATATGTGATAAGCAAGTAATGTAATTTTTGTAAACTTCAGCAGAAGAATCAGAAACTATATCTTTATTATTAGTCAAAAAGACCCTAAAACTCTTAAAACTGTCATATAAAATATCACGATACTTAAGCTGGTAGTATACTTTAAGTCTCCAGATTCTTTCGAAAAGTTTAGTGTTAATATTACTTGGATTTACTTCATTTAGCTTTCCTAAAGCATCTTTATACTTTTCTTTATGAAAAAGAACAATAGCTTCGCATAAAAGAAAATTCTCAGGCAGTGTTTTCATGAGAGAAGGTTTCATCTTATTCATGAAAGCAGCTGCAGTATCAATTTTACCCAAATAATGAGCGACATTGATATAATTAATCAAAATGCCTTGAGCTGTAACTTGTTTATGCAGCAATACATCGATATCAATTTGGAAATTATATAATGAGAATAATTCTTCATACAATTCTTGACCTGACATATTAGAAATGGCTGTGTTCTCTAAAAAAGTAAATAAATTTCGAACAAGAGCTCCATCCATTAAGGTATGATGGTCAAATAAATCCTGTTTTAATTTGCTGTAATGTGGGAATGATTCTTTAGAACTGAGCATCAAATATGCTTCATACCAAATAGAAATAATAGGATTTTTGATATAGGGTGTTTTAGGGATAATACCAATGATTTCTTTGTTATATAGCTTTGTTGATAATCCTTTAATTATATTTTGTCGATTTATTTCTTGGCAAGTGTAAATCAGTTTGAAATACATATAATAAAGATCCAAAGATGAATTAACCTGTCCGAAATTGGCATCACCAACACCTTTATCTTCTTTTGTAGAAGCAACCCTATTTACTTCTTGTTCAAATAACAATATATTATGGTAATTATTAATAGAAATAGGTTGTTTCGATTCTAGATTCTTTCTAATGTTTTTAGATAAACGATGAAAATCATGGGATAGGTTCCTTTGATCATATTGGCATAAAAGATAGAACTCTCTTTTAAAAGACGAACTCATCGTTTTTTCTACAGCAAAAAAATCCCCAAGCAATTTAAAAAGCTTAGATAACAACTTATTGATGGCATCTTCTTTGAATGTTGAATCAGGGAATACGGCTATAAAAGCTTCTTTTTCATTAAAACGATCTGGATGAAAGACAGGATGATGTTTTTTAATGAAATTCAGTAATCCAACAAAATTTTGATTTTTATTAAAATATGGAGAATCGACAAAAAGCATAAAACGCTTTAATTCCTTAGAATCAAAGGTTTTTAGGACTCGTATTAGCTTATTCTCTTGCATTATATAAGATCAAAATGATTCGTTTGGGAGGGTAATATAAACAGTTTTGGGATTTTTTAAAGATTTTCTAATTGCCCAATCATATTTTTCGCCTTAAACTTGAATTCTCTTACAGAGAATTTATAGAGAGAATAAAACGCACAAATTATTTTAAATTAAAAGCAATTACTATGAAACCTTTATTTTTTGTATTGATTTCTTTCTTGATTTTATCCATAAATTTTGGATGTCAAGATGAATTTTCAATTGATTCAAACGACTCAAGTTTTAGATATGGGAAAACGTTAAAAAGTCCTAAATCTATTGGCCCTACCTTCTTTGGTAAAAATAATAAGAATAAAACTGATTTGATAGAATACTCATGGAATAATGTCGGCAATAATGCATTGTACGATTTAAATCTTTATGTCAATAATAGTGAGAAACCTGTTCAAGAAATTAGAAACATTAGAGAGACAAGTATAACCTTTGAGTTATTTTTAGAAATAGATGATGTTGTTCTTGTTGAAATAAGAACAACAAATGGAAAAGATAATTTCTCTCAATGGATTAAACATGAAAGCATAAATAGAAATGGAGGAGCTACAGTTGATATGGTATTTCGACAAGCTGACTGGAGACAAATTTGTGATTTAGGTGGATGTGATTATGTTAGATTCATTGATAATGCTATTGATAATTGTAATGGAGGATCAATTAATCTAAATTACTATACAGGGTATGGGAATTATTATTCTAAAGAAAGTATTTGTGATTGTCTAGCCAGTTATCCAACACTTTGCGATGGTATAGAAAATATAGGTGCTTGTTTATTCCCTTCTTATTTAAAAAGAAATTACAATACTTGCGAATAGTCGAGAATATTTGGAAAAGGTGATTAATTTAAGAATCCTATCTGCTTCTTGCATTTAGGATTCTTTTTATAAAGAATATAGATAGCAACAAAAAAGCCTGACATATAAATATGCCAGGCCGTCCTTGAGTTGTAATAGTCAAGATTGATTGTTATATCTTATTCAATCGAATCGTTTTTTGCTGAATCTGAACGAAATACAATCCAGCTTCTAGTTGTTCTATTGAAACGCTAATTTTATTTTCACCACTTTTAATACCAATATTCGATTCAAATACTAAACGCCCTAAAGCATCATATATCTTGATAGGTTCATTGGTCGAAATTTCAGAGTAAGTTTTAATAATTATATTATTTTTAGCAGGGTTAGGAAAGATATTAAATGAAAATCCTTTTAAATCATTAGTAATAGCCTTTATTCCTAATTCAGTAGTTGTACCATCTAAATCTTCTTGAATCAATTTGTAGTAAACAGTTCCATAAGGTACTTCTCGATCTATAAATTCATAATCAATTTGGATCGATGATTGGCTAGATCCATTTGTAGTATGTAAGATTTCATAATCAACCCCATTTGTACTTCTAGAAATGGTAAATAAATTATTGTTTAGTTCTGTAAGTGTGCTCCATTGGATAGATGCGCTTTGATTAGAAATCATTCTCGCATCAAAATCAACTAATTCTACGGGTAAAGAAGGTAGAGCTGTTGCTTTATCAGAAGATAAAAGCTCAACTCTTCTCGGAGAATTTAACAGAACAATCCTCATTCTATTTTTTTGGTCAGCTGTAAATACATTCATACAACTATCGTAAGTATAATCCATATAATTTCTGACCATATCTAAAGTATTACAAGATTGATGTGTCGTTGGACATCCAAAATTAGGGCCATCAGAAATGGGAGTATCATCACAATAATCATCAACAGAACAATTGCCATCGCCCCAAATATGACGCAGTCCAAAGAAATGACCTAATTCATGAGTTAAGGTTCTTCCCATGGCATAATTAGCATATGCTCCTGTAGCATTGGGGTTAGGCATTTCAGTACTACCAATTGATTTATAAACAACGCAAACACCATCCGTATCAGCAGTACCATTTAAAGTAACTCCATCTAGAGTTGATGAACTAATATCAGGAAATTGTCCAAAACCTAAGATTCCGGATAAATTGCATACCCAGATATTTAAATATTCTTCAGGATTCCATTGAGTAGCTGGTTTAACTGTAGAATTAACAAAGGTTTTATTTAAAGCACCAGTACCATATCCAAGGTTAATAGCACTTACACGATTTATACCAGGCTCATCTAATTCATTATCATCTTCATCATAAAGGGCTAATTTTAATTCAATTTCAGCATCCGCACCTCTGCTATCTGAATTGTACCCACTTGTACCAGAATTCCTTCTTAAATCATTATTTATCTGATCTATTTGAGCTTGAATTAAAGCTTCACTTAAATTTGTCCCAGTTCCAATAGCCTCATTATTATGTATAATATGGAAAACTACAGGTACATATAATACATTACCTGTCCTATTTAGATTTTCATCAGCTGCAAAGTCTGCCTTTTTACGATGAACCCATGATTCAAAACTTTGAGTATGTTCATCTTGGTGAGTTTGGTGTCCACAACGCAAGGTGCCATCCTCATGAATATGTTGCCCCCATGAAAATTGAATAGAAATGAATAATAAAAAAATGAGTGTAAATACGTTTTTCATCGTCGTGCTTTTTAAAAAATAAATCAGATTTACTATGTCACACTAATAAAATTAGTGACTTGATTTAGTTCGAGGAGTATAGCGGATAAACGGATAATCGCAGGTCTTAAATAGTAAACAAGAAAAAAACGGGGGGTTATTTCTTGTTTTGCGATAAATCAAAGATAATACACAGAATCGAAAAGAAAAAAGGGCATTAAGCGAGCAAAAATCAAGCCAAAAGGATGGGAAATAAATAATTTATTTATTTGTCACAAAATGGTATGTTAAATATGTTTAATGTCAAAAGAATTGGGTTCAGTCGATCAATAAGATATGTATGTTGAAAAATTGCAATAGGAAATTGAAAAATTTATCCAAAATAGCAGGAAAAAGGAAAAAATAAATCTAAACTTTTTTAAAAAAAATCTTTAAAGAAGTGCTTTTAAGCTAGAAAGATCGTTTATTTCAAAATTTGGAACGATGCCAGTCTTGTTAATTTGACCAAATAAATTGCACCAACAGGTCGGAATTCCATAGTTGTTTCCTCCTTGGATATCGGAATGTAAACTATCACCAACCACTAAAGTATTTTCTCGACTTGGTTGATTAGTTTCTTTCATGACATAATCAAAATATTCTTTTTGAGGCTTAGCAAAACCGATTTCATCGGAAACGATAATTGCATCAAAATATGGGGTCAGATTTAAGCGACTCAATCTTGGACGTTGTGCTTCTTTTAAACCATTTGTAATGGCTGCCAATTTTACATTACCCTTCAAATGGTTCAAAAGGTCTATAGCACCTTCCAATGTTGTAGTATAATCTACTAGAAAACTTAGATAAGTAGAGTTACTTTCTAATGGATCAATATCTTTATATCCTGTTTTGAAATAAAAATCTTTAAATCGTCTAGAACGCAATGTGATGGCATCTATTTTACCTTTTTCAAAGTCTTTCCAAGCCTCAAAATTAATTTGTTGATATAAAGGATAAAGTGCATCAGCTCTGGGTATACCATGAGAATCCATTAAAGAAAAGAAGGCTTTCTTTGAAGCGATATTAAAATCGATAAGGGTATTATCTAAATCGAAAAAAATCCAGTCGTACTTCATATTAACTCTTTACAGGCACGATATAAATCTTTCCAATCATCTCTTTCTTTCACTACAGTTTCCAAATATTCATCCCACACATTTAAATCTTGGATGGGATCTTTTATGATTGCTCCAGTTATGCCTGCGGCCAGATCATTAGCATTTAATAAGCCACTACCAAAATGAGCGGCTAAAGCTTGACCAGAATTAATAACAGAAATCGCCTCAGCTGTACTTAATGTTGAAGTAGGAGATTTAATTTTAGTGCGCCCATCTTCAGTCTTTCCCTGTCTTAACTCTCTAAATATCATAACCAATCGATTAATCTCTTTAAGAGGTGGAGCATCAACTGGCATTTCTAAACTTCTACCTAATTTTTCTACCCGAGTGCGCACAATCTTCACTTCTTCTTCTAATGTGTCTGGTAAAGGAAGGACTACAGTATTAAATCGTCTTCGCAAAGCACTAGATAATTCATTGACACCTTTATCTCGATCATTAGCAGTAGCAATAACATTGAATCCTCGATGTGCCTGTACTTCTGTACCCAATTCAGGTATAGGTAAAATTTTCTCAGACAATAAAGTAATTAAAGTATCTTGAACATCAGAAGGGATACGAGTTAACTCTTCAATTCTTGCAATCTTGCCATTTTTCATTGCATTTAAAATAGGACTAGGGGTTAATGCTTCTTGACTTGGACCTTCGGCTAATAATTTAGCATAATTCCAACCATATCGCATAGAGTCTTCACTCATACCTGCAGTTCCTTGTATCAACAAAGTGGAGTCTCCAGAAATAGCTGCTGCTAAATGTTCTGCTACCCAGGTTTTACCAGTTCCTGGAATTCCGATTAATAATAAAGCCCGATCGGTGGCTAAAGTTGCTACTGCAATTTCAATTAATCTACGACTACCAAAATATTTTGGTTCAATTTCAAATCCATTGTCTAATTTTCCTCCAAGCAAATAGGTTACAACTGACCAAGGAGATAAAAGCCAACCTGTAGGTTTATACTTGTCATCAACTTTAGCTAATGTTTCTAATTCTTGCTGATAAGCTTGCTCAGCATGAGGACGTAGAATAAGTTTATTATCTTTAGACATGAATTCTAATTATCTTTTTGAGATGATTTACAAATGTACAAAAGGATGTATATTTAATTTGAAAAAAGAGTAGAAGATCATTTAAAACTTATCAAAGCGTTAAGCTTCTTTACTTTTATTAAAATAATGTTGATTATTGTAATCGACTTTAAAGAATTTTTAAGTCAAATTTTTTATCAAATACAATTATATAGTATCATGGATTTAATGAAAATCATCCAAAGCCAATTAACTGATGTCGTTCTAGATCAAATAGCAGGACAAATTGGAGGGAACAGAGAACAAACAGCAACAGCATCAAATGGTATTTTAAATACCTTAATTGGAGCCTTAGCTAAAAACTCTTCAAATGAAGATGGCGCTGCCAGCTTATTTAATGCTCTAGAAAAAGATCACGATGGAAGTCTTTTGGATAATTTAAGTGATTATATTAATCCAGCTGCACCTCATCCTGTTTCAGAAAGAACAGCAAATGGAGCAGGCATACTTTCACACTTACTAGGAGATAAAGCAAATCTTTTAACTCAATTAATAGGTCAAGAAACGGGTTTAAGCAAAGAAGGCGCTTTTGGCTTAATGACTAAATTAGCACCAATTGTTTTGGCTGCTTTGGGGAAACAAAAGAAGCAAGGTGGTTTCAATGTAAGTGATTTGATGGGATTCTTGTCGAATGAAAATCAAGGAATGAGACAACGTCAAATGGAAGAACAAAGACGTTTAGAAGAAGAACAAAGAAGAATTGAAGCTCAAAGAAAGCAACAGTCAGGTGTGGGGAACTTTATGAAGTTATTAGATTTTGATGGAGATGGAAGTGGCTTAGATGATGCGATGGGAATGTTAGGAAAGTTGTTCAAAAAATAATGAAGTGATTTAAAAACTAATGTTAAAATGATTTGTAAATGCTTGAAGAACAAG
>JAHDFV010000151.1 GCA_020627985.1 Saprospiraceae bacterium | reverse complement strand
GTAAATAATTCCCTTGAGGATCTAATGTTGTCTCTAATAAATCATTATTATAATAAGTGTAGGAATGAAACCCTGTTTGAGAAGGTAAAAATTTCTTAATTACTCTTCTTTTATTATCATATACATAGAAAAAAGATTGGGGTTGACCATTTCCATTCTGAGGTCCTCGAATACTCATTATTCTACCATCAGAATGATAAAGGTAAGTACTTGAATTAGGAGAAGATATAGAAAGACTAGGACTTTTAGCTACCATTCTTCCTTTATGATCTGTAAAAGTATAAGAGGTATGTCCATTTTCATCAGTCATTTTAGTAATTAAAATACCAGGGGGTAACTGTTCCGTTACATTTTCATAAGCTCCTGTAACTGCATTCGATAAAACAGGCCTTGTTATGATTAAATAGTCCATAGTATAATCATATTCATAAGTGACGTTTTGAGACCAATTGGGAGCAGTAGTAGATTCACGAATTTGTCTTATAGAAGGTTCATAAGTATGGGTTGTTGTCCCTCCTGTATGAGGGTCTGTAACTTCTAAAGGACTTCCTAAAGTATTATAAATTGTTTCTGTAATATAATCTTCCCCTTCACTCATACTTCCATCATTATATCCAAATCCTTCAGCTTTATTTTCTATAGGTCTTCCTAAGGCATCCGTAGTTACTAAAGTGGTAGGAATAAAACTTCCATCTCCTAAAGGTGGTTTCAATCGAGTTTTGCCAAGCTCCTAAAGAATAAACATGAGTCTTGGAAAGATCTCCATTACGAGAAGACTGCTGCTCTAACCTTCCAAAGCCATCATAAGTTGAAAAATGGGTAACCTGACCTTGTGCATCTGTAACACTAGTCAGTCTTCTAGTATTATCATCATAAGTATATTCTGTTTCTGTATCTCTAAACCACTTTTTTTCTAAAAGACCATCAGTAGTCCACTCGTAATAGTGGTCATCAAATTGATTCAAATAACGGCGAGGAACTTTAATCTTTAGGGGTTGTCCATGATTATTATAGGATACGATTTTTTCTTTAAGGATTGGGCTTCCATCTACACCTAATTTATAAATTTCTTTAGGCAATAAGCCATTTTGATAATTCACTAAATGTCCTACATTCCCTTCTCCAATGACTTTAACGGGAGTTATTACATTGTTACTTGCTGCTAAATAAAATGATCCTGTTTCAACCATGGTTTGTATATCGTAAGAGTAGTAATATGTAACAAGTCCACCATTAGATGTACTTGTAGAACGAATATTTCCTTTTAAAGCATCAGGATAATCAATATAAGTATTTGTAGTTGTAGTTTCTCTAAAGTTACCACTACCACTTCCTGTGCCATATTCTTTAGTCGTACTACTAAGTAAACGAGGTGAAGGAACAAAATAATCAAATGAAGGCTGATAAGTCTGAATGCTATTCCATACTCCAAGAACATTTGAAATGCTATATCTTGAAAGACCAGCACTATAAATAGATGTTATATACTCAAGCTCATTTATATCATATACTTTCCATGTATTTTGACTTTCTTGAACTAAAGTTCCTCCTTCTTTATATACTTTAACGGAATCTATTAATCCATCATAAGTGTATCCTGAAAATGCTAATGATTGAGGTTGATAAGGCCTTCCTAAGATAATTTCTAAATTCGCAGGAGAGTCAAGATAACCTACTCCATTTCCAGAAGGAGAAGCTTTTTTTGCGAAAAAGTAAGGAGAAGCACTAGCACCTGTAGAATAAAATGTTTCAGTATAACCAAACCCAGGTATAGTTTTTGTTACTTTTTTATATCCAACAATTGATTGTCCTCTATAAGCTGATGAAATATATGGACTTGATGAAATCTGATAGACATTTTCAAAATTATTAAAATGATTTCCAGCTGTTGAAGAATTCATTGCTCCAGGAGAAAAATCTTGAATAAAGACAGGCCATGCATCCTTTACAAAACTTGGCTCTTCATAACTATAGTTTTCCATTAACTCTTGTGTTTCTAATTTTCCTGGATTGGTGGTTAAAATAGTTAAAACTCTGAGCCCAGGACCATGGTGGCAATCTGTATCATTATCATCAGAAGGGTGTGCATTATATTCATAGGCAAAATGTTTTTCTAAACCAGAAGCATAATAAACAGCCGAAATAGATCTATCCCATGCATCAGAATGGGAAGGAGCATAGTTATCTATAAAATCAAAAGGCTTATAATTGGAGCTTGAAGGGTATTTTTTATCATTAAAAATAGGAGAATTTTTATCTGGAGTAGATGGATAGCCCCAAATATCTTGATTTTCAGAAAATCTTGGAGGTAATTCATCTCCACTATTTTGATCATATTCAAATTCTATATCTACTATATAATTTTGAGAATTATCAATATCAATTGATTTAATTCTTTTTAAATAAAACCGGTCAACTTGCGATTTAATAATTCTACGATCTAATATTTCATCATAGGTATCCTCCTGATAACTTACATTGAATAATTCATTAATGTCTTGTATAATATTCAGATGAGCAGTTTGTGGGTTATCTTCATTCTGAGGATGCGCCATTTCTAGTCCAAACATTGACGAAACACCTGCGATAGAATGATACCCTTTGTGGTATAAAGATAGGTTAGGAGAACAATCATCTCCTTCGCAATATTTAGCTAAAGACCATTCATTAGGTTCGTAATCATCTATATTAGTTGAGTACTCATAATCTTCATACTCAAATTTCCATTTACCAATGGGATAACCTACTGGATAATTCCCATCATTTTTAGCATGCAAAATAATTTGATTTAATCGTTTTGCTCTTTGAGATGGACTACTTGATAAACTAACTATATCTGTTCTATCATTAGTATAAACAAACTGAAGCCACCTTCCAGAAGCAGAAGAGATGGAGTGCAATCTTTTAGAATCTAATCTACCTATAGAATAGTTAGAAGAAAATGTTGAGGGACCTTCATAATAATAAAAGCTTCCATCTTGACGTAATAGAGGCTCTAAACTATTATACCCACTATAAGGTTCATAAACTCCTGCAGTATAATTTCCATAATTATTGTCAAACTTAGGTCTTGTAAAGGTATGACCTATATTAGCTAAAAAGTAATTTTTATCTCCTTCATCACTATAATTAAAATTTAAATAATCGTTTGTAGCAGGGCTTTCAATTTTGGATAATAAATATTTACTCACATAAGGAACTCCAAATAAAATCGTATTGGGAGTATAACCTGTTCTTGATTGCATATCTCCATGGTTATTATAAGCAGTATTATACCTTACACCACCATAGTCTCCAACACTAGATTCTATATATATATCATTTATGTTAAATGTAAGAGTATTCGATGAAGTTTCTTGTCCATGAAAAGTATAATGATCTTCAAACCCAAAAGAAGTATATTCAGTAACTTCTCTATATTCAGCATCTACTCCTTGAACGTTTTCGTTGCCATCTATATTATCATGCCCAAAATAAAATATGTTCCCATCAGGAGTTGTAATGGTAAAAGAGAGGTTAGCAGTAGTAAAATGAAAATCTAATTCAAATTCTATTTTTACTTTTTGATCTCCATCTTGGATAATTTCATAATCACCATTTGCTTTTCGTTGAATTGAAAATTTACCTGAATAACTCCCAGCTCTATAATGATATATATCTGGATATAAATCAATAGCCTTAGGTTCAATATCAAAGTTTCCAAAAAAGTCTTGATATTCTACTTCTTCAAAATTAGAACCTTGCCAATTATTCCATACTAAGGCTCTTATTCGGTCATGGTTGTCAGTGATAGAGCCAAATGGGTCAGAAGGGTCTATTGCATTAGGATCATCAAAAGCAAATTTTGTAAAATGATATCCATAAGCCTCTATTTCTTTATATCCCCTATAATCTTCATGTAATCTTGTAGAAAATGGATTATCTGCTATATATTGATATATATATTTAGCAACTTTACCTCGATAAAAATCAGGTAAGCCCCGCACTTCAGGTACAATACCATCTTGGGTATTGATATTAAATCCCATTCCTACATTAGTAGCCATATCGTTTACTTTATGCGTAGCATTATTTCTACTAACTGTGATTGGAAAATTCAAATCATAACTTTGAAGAGTGGTAATATTATAATTAATTTGTGGATTACCATTAAATTCATTGTTGCTTACATTAATACTTTCTATAAATCTATCATTATTCGGATGAGGTAAGGATACTGTAGGTTGTGACTTATATTCTAATGGATCTTCTCCTTCTTCATTTACAACAAGCATATTCTCTTCTAAATATTGTTCTATAATAGATTTCTGAGAGGATTTTACCATCAAAATATTTTCTGATAATTCTTTTTGTTTTTGAAGTTCTAACATTCTTTTTTGAAACTGTTCAGAGGCTTCTTTATCTACTTTTTCCATCATAGATTCTATATAAATTCCTTCTTCAGATAATTGAAAATCTTTTATATCTTCAATGTCAAAAAATGTATGAAGGCTAAAAAAGCTATACTCTTTTTTTGTTGAATTATCTTCTTTATTCTTGAATTCTATTGATTCCACTTTATCCATACTAATGCTTGTAATGGATATAAGGATAACTGTCATGAATAGTACGATTTGCTTCATGATTAATAATTTTAATCTTTATTAAGAAATGGGAGAACTAGGAGTTCATTACGAATTTTAAACTCCTAATTTTTAAATTGATATGAAAATTTTATGTATTATTTTGTTCTTGTAACGACAACTCTTTTAGTTATTTTAGTAGCATTTTTTTGGATCGTTACAAAGTACATTCCTGGAGCATAATCTGTTACGCTGATGATTTTTTTCAAATCCGTACTTGTATCCTCTAATACTAATTTTCCTAGAGCATCCCTAATAATTATATTGTAATTTTCTTGGTTTGTAATAATTTGCATGCGATGAGATGTTGGATTAGGAGTAATTTCTAATTCAAAATTAGATATAGAATTGTCTTCTTGTGATAATCGACTATTCACTGTATTTGCAGTACTTTCAAAACTTAATTTTACGACAGTTCCCTCATCACCAACTGCCCATCCTGTATTTTCTGTTGAAAATGTAGTTTCATTCAAGTCTTTTGATGTTTGTACCATTGCATCCGACCAATCATCTCCATTATCTAGACTATAATCTAAAGTACCTTCTGTTCCAACAATTAATAAAGTTGCATCGTATTTGGTTATATCATTATATGATTTTGTATTATTTGATAAGATAGTTTGTACTTCTGTTTCTTCATGCTTAATAATATCTCCTGATTGTGTAGATAAAATAACACCTGTAGCATCTTTTGTTGAACCTGTATAAATTTGAGAACTGGTACTCTCATTTAAATTATCAGCAGACAAATAAACTTCTTCTCCATAAGCTGAGGCAGTACCATTTGTTTTAATATTTACAGTATATAAAGTTGCATTTGTTGAAACATCATGTTTTACCCATTTACTTTTTGTAACATCATAACTTAATAACGTTCCTGAGGTTCCTGTAATCCATATTTTACCATCTTCATCTTTAGATATATCATATAAACAAGCTCTTGTAGAAACTCCTCTTTTTTTCCATGTTTGTCCTCCATCTTCTGTAGATAATACTAAGCCATTATCTCCTGCTATCCAACCTTTTGTAGGAGTTTCAAAATAAATTGCATTCAAATTCTTTCTTGTTTTTAATGATTCTACTGTCCAAGAATTTCCAGCATTTTCTGTTTTTGCTAATTTTCCTTTTTCTCCAACAATAAATCCTTTATTTTCAGAGGTAAAAGTAATATCATGTAAATCTGTTTCTGATTCTATTGTTTTAACATCTATTTCTGATAGTACTTTTTCCGTTATTTGTGCTTGAATAGTAATAGAGTACAATAAAAAAGTAAGTAAGAATGTCCATTTAGTTTTTTCTAATAAGTTTTTTTGCTGAATCATCATCAATATTTTAATAGGTGATATAATTATTATGCTATAAATAATTTTATATGCATTTACCCTATTGATAGAACTACCTAGAAAATGTGTTGGGAAAGTAAAATAAATTTTTATTAGTAGTAGACTTTATCTACTCTACCCGATGGTTTTGAGTAAAATTATGTTAAAAGAAAAAGAAAGTGGAAATTTGTAGTTATCAGACAAACAAAAACCACTTTCAAATGGAACAAAGTCCAAGAACAAATATATATAATGATTAGGGAACTAAAAGTAGTTTCCCATAAAAAGCGACAAGAATTTCTTATATCAATGGTAGAAGGGCTAATTAAAAGCCACTCTGTCATTTTTCAGTTTTGAAATTATTCCAATCGGGATATCTGACAAAGTAAGATTCACCATTTAAATCCAACTCAAGTTCTGAAATATTATCAGAACTTTTTACCTCCAAACCTTGATTGCACACGAACTTTAATAGCATCATTCATGAATCCAGCCTTGACTCGAAGCTTTCGTTAGCATAAATAGTCAATCAGAATATTTTATGATATGGGGATTGCCAATAACGCAATCATAAAAACCGACCGTGCCATCACCGCCCATGATGGCTACGCCCCCACCATCTTCATCCGTCCGATTATCAACAATGAATACCCGATCAAAACGAATGTCCGTGGCGGAATTGGCATTGATATAAACTCCACCCCCTAAATCTACTGCGGCACTTCCCGTAGAAATGGCATTCCCACGCCAGATGGTCATATCCCTAACACTTGCTTGGATGCCTACTGCGAAACTGAGTATGCCATCATCGGCAGCAGCATAGGCCGCTGCCCCTTGTAGGATAGTAATGGACTGACCTTCGCCCTTGAAGTTCAAATTTTTGTTGATGACAATACCATCTTCTGTGTGGATTTGATCGGCTCCGCCTGTAATCAAGATGCTGTCTCCCACACTTCCCTCAACAATAGCTAAAGCAATGGTTGTATAATCCCCACTCCCATCATCATCCACTATTAATGTGGTTTAGGCTTTAGAATTAATGAATAGTGAAAAATTAAGAATGAACAATAGGAGGATGTATTTGAATATATTTTTCATGATAAATAATATGTGGTCAATAATATGAAAATGTTTACTTGGAAGCATCCGCAGTTTGTACAGGATTTTGGCTAGCTTCCAGCATCCCTTTGATATTAGCTACTTCTTCCTTGAGTTGTTCTAGTTCTTGAATTTTGGCATTTTGGATATTAATTGTAGTTTTCAATGCCTCGTTCTCCTCCTTCAAAGCTCTTAGCGCTTCGATATACATGGCATCGTAAGTACCGTATGCGGTTTGTAGATAGCCGAGCTTGTCTTCCTCTACGAGTTCGGGGAAAACTTCTTGGATGTTTTGAGCAGTGAAGCCGTATTGGATTCCTTCAGGGCGTTTGGTGCCTGTTTTGTTATCGTCCCACTCGTAGGTGACCCCTTGGAGGGCGAGGAGTTTTTCCAAGGTTTGGTTGGCATCCAGTGCTTGGATATTCTTTTTGAGGCGGGCATCGGAGTTGGCAATCCAGTTGCCAGATGAGGATTTGGAGGCTTGTCCCTCTACTTCAAATGCATTAGTGGAAGGTGTTCTATTGATACCCACCCTTCCATTGGGCAGAATGGTAATGGCTGTATTTTCAAAGGTGCCGGTTCCAGTATTATTAACTGTACTGATTTCCATCCTGCCATCTGGAGCCGCTCCTGAGCCATTAGCTGAAAATACCTTGATAAAAGCCAATTCATGATCGGCATCGCCGCTGCTATCATTGCTATACCAAGCAAGGCGACCCAGTTCATTATTGTCGGCGGTGTTCAATCTTTCATCAGTGAGGCGGATTTCGGGTATTACTTGAACAATTTCCATATCTGCTTGAGGAGTGTTGGTGCCTATTCCGATATTGGCAGATTTCATGGTACCGTTTACTTCCAACTTGGCAGTTGGATTGACGATACCTACACCTGCGTTGCCATCACCTCTAAGCGTGAATACAGTAGAACTACCCGTTAATAAACCGTTTGAAACCCTGAAATTCATGTATTGTTCGGTGGCAGGGTCTGTCCCAGCCGTAATCGTTGTTTTTAAAACGGACTGGATTTGGTTGGTTCGTACCGAGCCTGAAAAGTTTTCGGTGAAACTTACCGTTGGGTTATTGGTGTTTTCCACTATTATATTTCCAGCATCTGTCACTAGAATCCCTTCATTATCGCCATCGTTTGAAATGTAATTGCTGTTTAAGGCAATGTTTTGGGTGGCGGTGTGGTCGCCGAGGTTATCTGTTCCTACGGCATCCGCCCAAGTTACCGTACCCATGCCATTGGTTTGGAGAACTTGCCCTACCATTCCTCCTGTAGGTAATTCTATTTCATTGGTAGGGTCAGCGTCTGCATCATCCGTATCGATGTTAGTTAAACCTGAGCCATCACCAACAAAACTGTTAGCGGTTACTGTTCCGGTTACATCAACGGTATTTATGATGAGATAATAATCCGTTATTTGTCCTCCTGGAGTTGCTACGGAGCCTAAAGCAGTTCCTTCTGGATACAAACTAGTCTCGGTAGATACACAAAGTGATAAACCAAAGGCATCACTAAATGAGATAGTATAAATTTGCCCTGAGGTTAAGATAATATTATTGCTAGGGATTATCGTATTCAATCCAGAAATAGGTTGTCCCCCTGTACTGAAAATAGTACCTATTAATTGACCAGATATTCCCTCTCCTTCATAGATGCTGATATCTGGAAATACAGAATTATTAATATAATTGGAATTATAATAGATGCTAATACTTTCAATTTTGCCTGAAAGAGTCGGAATAAACGATTGCCATCCATTGCCATTATTAGAATTAGCGGTAGTAGCAGCATCTATTGAATTATTAGAATCGAAACAAACATCAAAATTAGTATTAACTGATTCCAAGGATACTCCACTCGGATTTAATTCCATAGTTGCCACTTCAATACCAGCCACATCAAAACGAATGACATCCTCATCCAGACTTTCTTCCACTTGGATTTTGGTGTCATCATCCGCGTCACTGATGATTGTTGAAGTAGCAGGTGTTTCCCAAGTTACCGAACCCGCACCATCGGTTTGCAAAACCTGACCAGAAGTACCATCTGTAGTGGGGAAAGAGAAGTTGCCATTGATATTTAGTTTACCATTTATTTGTAGTGAATCAGCGGCAAAGTCTCCATAGATTAATGGAGTGGAGGAATCTGAACTTTCAATGTAAAGTTTATTGCTTCCTGTT
>JAHDFV010000150.1 GCA_020627985.1 Saprospiraceae bacterium | reverse complement strand
TCTTTTGCATATTTGTATAAAGTAAGTTCTCACACTAAAATATGTTCCCATGAAAGTGCCCATTAACATTCAAGTATTATGCTTATTGATAGCTTTGTTATTTTTTTCTATTCAAACTCAGTCTCAATGTACTGCTGTGTCTGAAAGCGATTCTTTGGAATTGGTTGCTTTTTATGACGCTACTAATGGAGATAATTGGATTGACACAACAGGCTGGAAAACAGCTCCTGTAATTGAATGGTTTGGTATTACTTTGACTGAGGATGGGTGTCATGTGAAGGAAATTTCTTTTGAGTTTAATCAGTTATCAGGGAATTTGATTGATATAAATTTACCTGAGCTGAAGATAATTCATTTATTTGAACATTGGATAAGTGATGACTTACCAAACTTTAGTCAAATAACTAGTTTAGAGGAATTAAGCATTATTAGTGTTAATATTACAGGTGAATTACCTAATTTTGATAATTTGCCCAATTTAAAAAAACTTAGAATAACATCTAGTCTTCATGGAAGCATGCCCAATTTTGATAATTTACCAAACCTTGAAAAGCTTTTTCTTAGTCAGAATAGCTTTAGTGGGCCTATTCCTAATTTCAATTACTTACCAAACTTAATCGAATTAGAATTAATCGGCAACCAATTGAATGGTACAATACCCAACTTCAATAACTTACCTAATTTGTCAGATCTGGACTTAAGCAATAACAATTTAGTTGGAAGTTTACCTTTGTTTGATAGTTTACAAAATCTTGGGTTATTACATTTAGGATACAATAACCTAAGTGGTCCTATTCCTAACTATTCTAGTTTAGATCTAACTACTTTAAATTTATCTCATAATAATTTCACGGGTAGTATTCCAGATGTAAATGTAGTTAACTTAAATTTATCATATAATAACCTTTCTGGTTCAATACCCAGCTTTGAAAACTCTTCTAATATAGTTTACTTACATCTCGAAGGTAATCAACTAAATGGTCAAGTTCCAAATTTCAATTTACCAGACTTATTAGAACTTACTTTATGCCCCAATCATTACTTAGAAGGCTTTATTCCACCTTTAGAAAATTGTCCTATCTCGTCTTATGATGTGGATTTTTCTTGCTTAGATTTTGTTACTACTGAAGGTGAGATATATTTCGATCAAGATCCTATAAATGAGGACTGTTTAAAAGAGGAATTAGAACCTGGAATTCCAAATATTATGGTTCATTCCAATGATTTTTCTCGAATTACCTTTACAGATGAAAATGGTTTTTATGAATTAATTACTGATACAGGAATTCAGGAGTTAAATATACTCCCATCTATTAGCCTATGGGAACAACTATGCCCAGAAGATGATGGATATTTTATTGAAAATACCATATATGGAGATATTTTACAATATCATAGTTTTGGTTTACTTGCTTCAGAAGAATGTCCTATTCTTGCGTTGAATATGGGGACAAGCTCTTTAATTGCTGGAGAAAGAAATACTTATCAGATTGAGTGCTGTAATTTAGGGACTTCTGCTTCTGATGATGCTACTTATGTGGAAGTTAGCTTTCCAAATGATATTATACCCTTATATAGCGATCATCCATTTTCAGATATGGGAGAAGGATTATGGGAATTTCATCTGGGTTCATTAGGGATAGGTGAATGCCAAAACTTTTCCATTACTGATTCTGTCTCTGTAGATGCCATCAATAATACTGGAGCTTGTGTAGAAGCAATTGTTTATCCTCATGAGCTATGTGAAACGGAATTTGATTTATTGTGGGACCAATCTAACTTAATTGTTAATGGAGTGTGTGAAAATGATTCTATTTACTTTACGGTCAGTAATGTCGGTGAAAATATGCAAAGCCCTTCACAATTTAGAGCTTATGAAGATGAGTTAATTATGGCAATTGAAATCATTCAATTAGATAATGGACAAGAAACAACATTCTCTTTTTTAGATCAAGGATTTACTTATAAAGGCATTGCTATACAAACACCTTATAATCCTTTTTATGAATTTACTCAGGCAATTGTAGAAGATTGTGCGACACAAGATAATTTAGGTGGCTTTACTTCTCAAGCAGAAGGAGATGAAGCTTTATCCTTTGAAACAGATTGCCAATTAATCATCAGTGATAATGAGTATAGCCAAGTTCAAACAAGTAGTCCAAGCGGTATAGGAGAGTTTAATGTTATTAAGCCTACTGATGAATTAACCTATAAAATCAACTTTCAAAACACTACCACTGATACCGCCTATACAGTTATTATAGCTGATACTTTAGACCTAAATCACTTGGATATTAGTTCGCTTAAAATATCTTCAAGTAGCCATGATTATTATGTGGAAGTCGAAGATAGCAATATTCTAAAGTGGACTTTTTATCACATTAGTTTGGTCGATAGCTTGACTGACAATTTGAAATCAAGAGGTTACGTTCAATTTAAAATTAATCAAAGAAGTACTAACCAAAATGGAGATATTATCACCAATAAGGCAGCGGTGATTTTTGATTATGATGAGCCAATTTCTCTTAATACTTCAACACTTCAAGTTTTGAATTTAGATAGTGATGAAGATGGCATCTATGATGATATAGACAATTGTATTTTAGATTATAATCCCGATCAATTAGATGCAGATAATGATGGCATCGGGGATGTTTGTGATGATGATCAAACAGTTAATATTAATACTATTGACAATAACTTCATATCAATAGCTCCGAATCCATTTAGTAACAAAATAATTATTCGATCATTAAATAATGATATTCATCAAATAGTTATTATGGATACTAATGGAAAAACAATTCCATCTCATAAATACCGAGAAAACGATAATATAGTAATTAATACAAACAATTTAAAAAGAGGTATTTACTATATAAGCATACAGACTAATAATGCTGTTGTAGTGAAAAAAACAATCAAGTTATAAACTTTTTACTTTTGCTATTAACCATCGTTTTGCTTGAGTTTTTGAGGCTTTTATTTCTTTCTCAATAACTTGAATTTGAGATTTTGAAATATTAGGATCGTGAAGACTTTTGTATATACTTTTGATTAGACGCAAAAAATTATCATAAAAAAAAGCATGTTTAGGAAGTGAATTTTTCTTTGATTCTCTTCTCAACCATCGATCAAAGCTCTTTATTTTGTTATCTAATAAACCATCATATTCAGCCACATCTAATGAATCATTGGCTAATTCATATAAGGCCTGTATAGAGATACTATAAGCGTTTAATTTAAATAATGTGTCTTTGTATTTAGAGGTCTCCACCAAGTCTAAAGCTTCATTATATTCGGCTAACTCAAACTTATATTGAGCTAAACAAATATCAAAAACTGTCTCATTAACTTTCTCTTTGTTTCGTAATAAAAATTGTTCTAACCACTCTAAATCTTCGGCTAAAATTGAAATAGTGGCAATGTTTTTGAATAAGGCAGGCTTAATTTTACCTTTAAAAACAATGATTTCATGTTCTACTTGGAATTTATAAACATCTAATAAATGTACAACAAAATCACTCTCTCCTTTATTTATCTTTTTGATACAATAATTATTCAAGTTTGAAAACATCTCCCGAATTTCTCCCTTAGGAAATTTTTTGTACTCTTTTATAAGTAAAGCTTTTAGATCTAAAAAACTATCGTCACTATCCTTATCAATCGCAATTTTTAAGCCTAATTGATATATCTTGACAATCAGCACCTCATCTTCGAACTCATTATTCTTGATATAATCAGTCACTAAATTTAGAAAGCTTATATCATAATCATATTTTTTGAAGCTTTGAAAATTAATGGTCTTATAATGATATTTTAATCCATTAACTAAATAAAAGAAATTTAAACTTTCTATTAAGTTTTGAAGATTAGGCTCAATATTTCTATTCCCTTCATATTCTATTAACTGATGTTTGTCTAATTCATGTTGAAAATGCAGGTAATAATAATGTGCATCATAGGTTGTACTCTTATTAAGCAATTTCTTGTTCTGTTCTATATACTTTTGCCAAATATCTTTATTATCCTTAAATCTATGAGCAATTAATCTATTAGCCTCTATTTTATCATTTTTATGCTTTTCTGCAACAAAGAACTCTCCCAATAGTGACTCTAGTTTCCTCATTAAAGTGAGTAATTTTTCATCCTTTAAGGGTTGATCAGAAAAAACTGCATTAAAAATAGTAGCTCGACTCAGTTTTTTGGATTCAAACTTAGGTGCATACTTTACCAATTCATTATAGAGTATCACTATACTTTCACTATTGTTATGGTAAGGTGACTGTATGAATTTTTTAAAAGATTTTAATTCATTATTGGAACACGTTTTAAGTAAATCAATTAAATTATGTTGCAACATTTGTTCTTTGTATTTATTTATGTCAAGGACAACAAAGATAGCTATTACAAAAATAATTTTATTGGATTTAAGTCAATTTTTCAAAAATCATGTCCAAAACACAAACACCTGTATATCAACCAATTACACAACAAATACATTAGCCCCAATAGTATAAATACCTTTAGGATTTAGCAATTCTTGTCTTTGACCAAGTAATTATGAAAAGTGATATTTGAGAAAACAAAGGAAATTACCTCTTTCTAAAATTTTATCAAATAAATCACGATCTATGAAAACGAATCTCATTCTCGCTTTAATTGGATTTATACTTGCAATTTCGCAAGTAGATGGGCAAACAACATATACTACAGTTCCGAATGTAGGATATCAATATGGCGTTTGTCCTACATCAAATATTACAGCTTCCTGTGCTGGTTTCCCTGAAGTCAATTACGGCAATACAATTGAGGTAGCTGTCACAGAAGTTGATGGCAATCAAATTGAAATGTTTGTCAGCAAATGTGATCTCACGACTTTCCAAACAAGTGGCACCCTATATATCAAAGAAGGGGGCCTCTGTGGGTACATTACGGCATCCTACAATATGTCTGCTGGCGATACTGGACAAACACATACTGAGCTTGTCAATCATCAATCTGGTATGGTTGATTATTATGCTTTATTCATTTCGGATAACCAGCTCAGATACTATGCAGGTCCTATAAGTGTAACGGCTCAATCATGCGATGATAATTATGAAAGCAATAATTCCCATCTTACAGCTACTGTAGGCCAATTCTCCAACTTAGGTGCTGGAGGCTTAACAGACTCAGGAGTATATGCTAATATAAGCTACAACGGAGACGCTGATTATTACAAGGTAGATTACAGTAGCTCAGGAACAGTAACTGTCAACTTAACAAATGTCACTCATGACTATATGATTGAATTATGGAATAGTAATTATTCATCCTACTATACCTATTCTTCATCTGGGACTTTTGATAAAACGGTGTCACATACTTTTACCGATAACAGTGGTCATTTCTACATCAAGGTATATGATGAAAATAATAACGAAAGTAGCTGTAGCAATTACAATCTTAACTTAAGTTGGGACCCTAATCAAACCAATACAGGCGGTGGCAATTATGAATTGGAAGTAGACAATATCAATATCTCTCCTCAACCTTTAGTTAAGGGAGAAAATGGCACTTTTCAAGCTACAGTTGAAAATGTGGGTTCGTCTACTTTTAATGGCGATATAAGATTTGAGTTATTAGATATGAGCGGACAAGTACTGAATATCCTCAATTCACCTCAGTCTGTTAATTTAGCTCCTAATAGCTCAACAAGCATTATTCATAACTCTACTCCTATAAATAGTAATGCTGGTAATTATCAACTAAATGTGGTTTATCAGGAAAATGGTAGTAACTCATGGGAAGAGGTAGATGGTAGTGCTTTTACAGCTAATCCTTATCCATTTACTATTATAGAAGGGGATGCCGCTGGAATGATCTTAGATGGGCCTATCTCAATTACGCCTAACTCGCCTGTAACAGGCGAGTCTGCCAGTTTTTATGCAACGGTCAAGTATAATCAACCTTGGAGCGTTTACAATGGAAATGTTGTGATGCAACTTTTAGATAGTAATTTGAGTTACATTACTGATTTAGATTTGGATAATTTAAGTCCTTTTTACAATAACCAAACACATCAGCTATCATTATCAACGAGTAGTATTACTAGCCAAGCTGGTAACTACTATATCAGAATACAACATCAAGAGGGTGGTAATTGGGTGACAACACCTTCTAGTTTTTATCCTAATCCTCTGCCTTTTACCATCAATGCTCCTAATTCAGAATTAGAACTCACTTCTCCTAACTCTAATACTGTATTTACAGCTGGTGATAATAGTTTAGCTGTCGTATGGAATAAATCCTCAGACTTTAGTAATGTTACCATTGAATTGACAGATATAAATGGGGTGCCAATTGATGTAGTAGTTGAAAACTATAGCTGTAGCTTAAACCTATGTAGTTATAATGATCCTTACAATATTCCCCTATGTCTCAATGGACAGTATAAGATTAAAATTTATGACCCAGGAAATACTTCTGTTGTAGATTTTAGTGACCCTTTTACTATTAATCCGCCTAATCCAGCCAACTATAATCTAACAATTACTAATCCTAATAATGGACCAACTATTATGGCAGGCGATCCTTTAGGGACAATTAACTGGCAAACTACAGGCAGTATTCCTAAGGTAAGCATTGAATTGGTCAACTTAAGCGAAAGTGTTAAGTATGTTATTGCTGATGACATCAACAACACAGGTAGTTTTTCTGGCTATAGTATTCCAAGCAGTATTGCCAATGGTCCTTACCATATAAAGATTTATAATGTGGATTATGCATCCACATCAACATGTGGATCTGTAGTAGACTACTCAGATACTCCCTTAGATATTATTTCTAATTTCAACTCCAATTGTGGTGGTATGACTAATCCTGATACGACTGATGGAGAACTATATGATGCTGCTCAATTTCTTTGTGATGAGTTAGTTTTAGACTCAACGCCTAATACTCAGCCTGACGATTACATCATTAGAGAAGATATGGCAAAGATGCTATTCATTGCACTTTATAGTAATCCAAATGCTATAGCTCCATCAGATGGTTTTCCTACTCCTTTTGCTGATCTTCAAGATGCACAACAGCCTTATTATCGCTATGCTAAAGCTATGTGCTATCTAGAATACGACAATGGCAGATCTGTATTTAGTCGAAACTTTCTACATTTTAACCCAGGTGGCTTTATGCAAAAAGGGCATGTTTGTAAAGCTTTGATAGAGGCTTATGATTTGCCTTTAACTAATTTGCTAATTGGAAGTAGCTTTAATGATGTTAACTCCAATACAGATGAATATGCTTATATTAAGACTTGTGAAGATTTAGGAATCATCAATGCTACTGATGCTACTTCAGGCAGTTTTAACCCTTATGATTCTGCTAAGCGTAGTGACGTATTCAAATGGTTATATCGTTTAATGAGTAATACTTCCTTATTAAATAATATTCCTCCTAATACAGACGATTATTTTGAGCCAGGTAATTTCACGCCTTATAATTGGGGTAGACACCCTTCTATGGCTGACGGTAACTTTGACAGCTACAGCGAAACAAGTTTTGTCATACCAGGTATCAATTTACCTTTAGTATTTGGACATCATTATAATTCTTACTTAACAGAATTACCTGACGAACTATTTAAGTCTCTTCCTTTAGGAAAAGGATGGAGTCATAATTATTTGTCCTATATTTTTAAGGAGGAAAATGTTTTTGATAAAAATGCTAATCAACACGTTGATGATGCATTAATCACTTATTGGCCTAATGGTTCATTTCATCTTTATGATAATACCAATAGCAATAATCCTGAAGTAATTACCGATGGCGTATATGATGACATAAGCTATGATTCAACTAGTGATCAGTATGTTATTACTAAAAAGAATCAAACTAAATTCTACTTCAATCAAAGTATAGGCTCAAGTGATCCCGACTTGTATATGCTTACCTCCATAGAAGATAGACATGGAAACTCCATTACCATAGATTATGAACAATACACGGAAAATGGAAATCAACATGCAAGAGTCAAAGAGGTAATAGGTACAGCAGGTAGAAAGTTAAATTTCATTTATGACACTACCTACCCTTCAAAATTGAAGATGGTATCAGACCCTATTAATCGTTTTGTACAGTTTGGATTTAGTTCTAATCCACAAAATGGAATTACAAGTTATACGAATGCAGAACAGTTTGTGACCAATTATACTTACGGACAAACAGATAAGGACTTACAATTACTAAAGTTTGTGCAATTGCCGAATGGTAATTTTATAACAAACGAATACGAAGATAAAAAATTAACTTCGACTCAAACTAATAATACCACAACAGGGCAAATTAATGAAAGTTTGGTAGACTGGAATCTACAAACTAATGGAGGGGTATCTACGACCACTACAGTAACAACCACAGATGGTGTCAATACGAGAGCTTACGAATATTTGATGAATGAACGAGGTTTATTAACTGAATTAGATACCCCCACGAATGACATAGATGAAATTGAATATCATCCTATTCATAAAACATTACCTCAAAAAGTAGTAGTGGAGGGTATAGAAACTACTTACGAATATGATAACAATGGGAATATCACGCAAGTAAATCAACCCCTTGGTGTAATTCATAAATTTGATTATAACAGTTTCAATGATATGGAGTATTATACCAATCCAAGGAATTTCACGACTACATTCGATTATGATAATGGCAATTTAAAAGCCATACATACACCTGCTTCCTCTACCTTTATGGGCTATTATACGAATGGATTAGTAAAAGAGGTATTGAGCCCTGAAGGCATTAAAATAGAATTTGAATATGATGCCTATGGTAATATGAAGAAGATCATAGCACCAGACAATATTGAAGCAAGTGCAAAATATGACATCGCAGGTAGAATCACCAGCTCAACGAATCCAGCTCTACAAAAAGATTCTTTAGAATACGATAATAGGGACTTGGTTACAAAGACCATCAATGCTATGGGCTATGAAACTGAATTTATCTTTGATGCTAATGAAAATTTAAAGGAAATTATAAACGCACAAGGTCAGGTAACTGAATTAGATTATAATTACTTTGATTGGTTAGTCAGTGAAGAATTTGGCGGATCTCAAAGAAGTTACGAATATGATGAAGAAGGTAAACTCATAGAAGTAACGAAACCTGATGGAACCATATTAAACTATACTTACTATGCTAATGGTAATTTACAAAATAATGGATATGCAGAGT
>JAHDFV010000149.1 GCA_020627985.1 Saprospiraceae bacterium | reverse complement strand
GGGTCTAAATTACCTGGAATATATTCTATATTACATGCACTATCATCAATATCAGCAAAAGTTAAAGTAGGAGAAGTCCCATCAGCAGGAATAATAAATTGAACAGTTAATCCATAATTATAAGTTCCTAGTAATACACCTTCCGAGCTTACAGTAAATAAATTCGAAATACCAGGATTATCTGCTGATATATTTACTGTAAAATTATAAATGTCATCTGAAGGATCTGATGGTGTAAAATTATCATTACAAACATTGGATATTTCATTAATAGTTAAAGTGCATGTAGGAGCAACTGGATTATTAAGTTCACATAGATAATTTTGCTGTAAAGTCGTAGCACCAGTAGAAGGTGGTAAACTATGCAATTCACCAGCATGTTCAATGTAAGTGAAGTCAGGAGCGCTTATACCTGCAGCCGTAAATTCATCCTCTAAAAGTTGGCTATGATTAACGGTTACAACAGGATCATCACTACCATGTTGAACTAGATAAGGTAATGGCATTTCATCAAAAAAATATATTGATGATCTTCGAAGCAACTCCAAACGTGCCTCAGCTAAAGTTAAAGTACCATCCAAATATGGAGCAACACCATATGTATAAGTTGCCGCTTCTGGTGGTTTTAATCCACCTCCATTATCTACATAATCTTCCATTTTTTCTTGTAACCCAGGTAAGGTCATGTGGTCTGTAGCACCGTAAAATATAGATGCACGTTTAATTCTATCATCTTTACATGCCATCAAATGACTTACACCACCGCCTCGACTACCACCTAAAACACCTACACGTTCAGCATCAGCTCCAGGTATATTTAAAATCCCTGATAATAAGGCTAAAGCGTCATCCGTATCTCCATCCATTTCATTTTCTGTACCCTCAGAAGTAAAAATTTGATCTGGTGGTGTTGTAATAGGACCTGTTCTCAATTCTTGACTTCTAAATGAAGGCAAACCCACAAAAAAACTACGATAACAAGATCCTTGAAATTGTCCAAGGCTAACAGCATTGACACCACTGGCACCACCATGATTAGAAATTAAAACTGGATAACTTTCTGTTGGATCATAGTTTTCTGGATAGCGTACAGCAGCATAATGTTTTTCACCATTCACTTCATGTGATACAATTTCAACTGTAAATACTCCATTGATAATACCTGAATCATGTACGGTCCAGTTATAAGCAGTATGATCTCTTGTTGACCATTCAGCTTTTACAGCATCAATTTCTGCCTGAGTTGGGCTAGCATGTAAATTGCTAAGGTCAGTTTGAGAATATGATAATATAACCCAAAAGATAGATGGTATAAGTAAAAGATATTTTATCATAATTTAGTTTTTTAATTTAGGGGGCAAATTTTAAGTTTTCATTTAAGAGAGAAACTAATTTTTTACTATAATCAATAAAAGCAACTGTTTCATCTGTGCGAGCTAATTTGATTTTATCAAAAATGACTAAAGCTTCACCATTACTTTCTAGATGATAAATCTGATTATCTTCAAAAAAGCGAATGATTTCATCTGTAAAAAATGAACGTATTTCTGATTCATTATTTCCCATAATTAGGAATTTGTTTGAAAAATCAGGATACATTTCAAAATCAATATCTTTATAGCCTGTAAATGCCATCACTCGATCAAACAATTTTTCAAATACTCCTTCTTTTTCCATTGAAAATATAGGAATTTTTTTGTTCAACTTTAAGACCATTAGTGTAGTATTAAATGTCTCAGCCGTGAAAGCTGCGCCTTCATTAAATGTTACATCAGCAATTTCCCAAGAAACATTTAAATCTTTAAATGATCCTTTTAAGCAATTTGATTTTCGTTCGATGGGTCTAATTTCAAAAAAGTGGAAATTTTTTAGATAAGAAGTATTCCAATCTACCTGATTCGTATATTGATAATCTTTTTCATTGGCAAGATTTTGTAAACGAACTTGCCTTGGAGATAATTTAGTTGGAGAATTATTTAATGATATTTTTAAAGCTCTATTATGATTGGATGATGAAACATGTGAATCTAAGCCTTTAAGTACAACATTTCCACCAGCATCCTTTTGCATTTTTAAGTAATCAATGAGATAATCCATATAGGTCATTCCCACCAATCTCGTTTCAGATAAATCAATATTTACATTCGCACCTGTAGGAATTTGAGATACTAATTTATCGAGTTTTAAAATGCCCAAGAAATTGGCAATTCCTTTAATATTTAAATCAAAACTTCCATCTGCTTGCTTTTCTAAATTCGATCCTGAATTATAAATCATCTTAAAAAATCGAGGTATAGAGACTCTAGCTAGTAACATATGACCCACCATAGCCAATAATAATCCACCAAGTAATCCAATTAATAAATTAGTATATAAGGTCAAAATCATTGTACCGATAAAAAATATTAATTGCTCAGCTCCTTGGCTATACACTTGTTTGAACACTGCAGGAGAAGCCAATTTAAATCCTGTATATACAAGTAGAATTGCAAAAGCACAAAGTGGAACTTGCCTCATTATTGGACTTAAAACGACGATAAAAAGTAATAATAAAAGGCCTTGATACATGTTAGACCACTTTGTTTTGGCCCCATTATGTATGTTGACCGTACTTCGAATTATAACAGCAATAATAGGTAATCCGCCAATTAAACCTGCTACGATCGTACTCAATCCAATACCTGTCAAATCCTTATTTAAATCTGTTTTACGTTTGTAAGGATCGATTTTGTCAACTGCTTTTGCAATCGCTAAAGATTCTATACTGGTTATAATTAGGAGGGAAAATACCGTTGTCCAAAATTCAATAGTATTAATTTTATTAAAGTTAGGATGCATGATCGAATCCATAATATTATCAGGTATATCTAATAAAAGTTTAGGTCCTACCTCATATGCTTTTCCAAAAAATGACAATGTATGTTTGTCAAAGAAATTAAAGAAATAAACAAAGGGAATAGAAAGCGCTATGACCCACATAGGGGCAGGTAGAATATGAAAAAAACGATAACTAATTTTTGAATGAAATAATAATAAAAGTAAACCTGCTACAGCAATAATTACGACAAATGGATTAGCTTGGGGGATGTATAATACTGCATCAACTAGATTTTGAATTATGCTAGGACTATCGGATTTCGTACCCATTGCCACATGTATTTGTTTAGCAAAAATGATAATTCCAATTGCCGCTAGTAAACCATGTATTACGGAAGAATGAAAGATATCCGCTAATCGTCCTAATTTCAATAAACCCAATAATACTTGAATTGCACCTGAAACAACCACTGCTGCCAATACATAATTAAAAGCTTGCCCTGTACCATCATCCATCATTGCAATACCCAAAAGTATAACTGCAATAACTCCTTTGGCTGGTCCATTGACTGATATATGCCCACCTCTGTACAAGGTTGTAACAACACCA
The DNA here is from genome assembly GCA_020627985.1 of Saprospiraceae bacterium. Classification (GTDB taxonomy): domain Bacteria; phylum Bacteroidota; class Bacteroidia; order Chitinophagales; family Saprospiraceae; genus JAHDCE01. Next base: position 5,892 of record JAHDFV010000149.1, on the reverse strand, counting down.
CCTACAATTGCAGAAAAGATACCTGCCATTGCCGGAGCACCTGCCGCCAAAGCTATTCCTAAAGAAAGAGGCAATGCAATAAGTGAAACACTTACTGCTGCAATTAAATCACTTTGCCAATTTTCAATTAATCCCTTAAAACCAGTTTTTGGTGTAACTTCCATTTGATATAATAATGCAATGGTTTGAGAATATTAAATTCAAAGCGAAAATAGTATAAATAATCACAATCTATCCATTCATTACAAATACGATAGCTTGAATCTCAAAAAGAGTAATATTTTGCCTAAAAGCAATTGAGTAGAATTACGAATTATTCTAAAATTCGTTATAATATTACATTAGATAAAATTATAAGATAAATGAATGATTAAAAGACAGGATCCAATTAAGTTTCATTTAAAAATCTTGAATATTATTAAGAATTGATTAATGATGTTATTTAAATTCCAAAATTTGTTTAACAACTTCAGTAGGTTGATCTGAAATGGAAAGAATCAAATTTTTATATTTTCCTTTCTTTTTCATAGCATCTAAAAAAGTATAGACAGGTATAGTTTCTTTCCAATATTTAGTATTTAAAAAGACCATTGGGCTAGGATGTTCATAAGAAACGTAATGATTTTGACATGCATCCTGGAATATTTCTTGCATCGTTCCTGCACTTCCTGGAGAATATATTACGCCTCCTTTAGCAATGGCTAACAAACCTTCTTCTCGAACACTATTCGCAAAATATTTTGCAATTCTAGTTGCAAAAGGGGTAGGAGGTTCATGCCCATATAACCAGGTAGGAATTCCTATGCTTTCATATTTTTTATTTCTTGGGAATTGTTTCATCACTTCAAATGAAGTACGAAGCCAATCTTCTTGGGGTTTGTAACTCGGACAGGTCTTTAAAATTTTAATACCAGCATTTAAATCTTTAATTTTTCGATCAGCAAACCAAGCACCAACATGTGTTGCTTCCATGGCTCCAGGTCCTCCACCAGATAAAAGAAGATATCCTTTTTCAGTTAATTCTTTAGCAATTAAACAAACACTTTTATAATCTTTTGAACCTCTTTTTAATCCATGACCACCCATAATTGCAACCATTTTTTTAGGATCAAATTTTCGGGTAAAATCGGTTAAAGCATCCGTGATAGAATGATCATGAATTCTTCGAGCTAAGGATTGGTAAATGGTATGTGGCTCTGCTCCGCCATGAGTGATATAATGATCATATACCTTTTTATCATAAGTAGATTGATAAGAAGAAGGATCATCTAGTTTATAGCCTTTATAAATTGTTTTACTGGTATACAATTTAGAAGTATACATTTTAAAAGGTACATTCATTTTAGGAAAAATGATATTTTTTCCTGTATCTAATAGATAATTTCGAATCCCTTTATTCATCTTACAGCCTAGGAATATACATTCTTTAAATTTAGTCTGTAAGACAAGTTTTTCTACCTTACTTAAATCTAAATTTTGGAAACATCCTTTTTGTACCAGAGGCATGCGAGGTAGTTCTGTTCTAATTTCTTTTAAAGATTCGTATTCATGCATATAATAGAAATTACATTGAGGTGATTAAATCAATTTTAAATCATCAAAATTATCGCTAAAAACAAAAAAAGGCAAAGCGATAATAGCCTTGCCTTTTTAAGATTAGATTAAAGTAATATTAATTACTTGCTCTAACTAAATATCTTTCAGCTTCAGTAGCTACAGAAGATTTAGGATAATCAGATTTTATTTTTGCAAATGCTGATGCAGCACCTTCCATATCTCCAGTTGATTGTAAATACATTCCTAATTTTAATAAATTTAAAGGAGTCGTAAATCCATTTGGACTAGTTGTAGTTGCTTTCTTATAATTAGAAATGGCTTTGGCAGAATCACCTTTTTCAGCATATGCATCACCTAAAGCAGCATATTTTTGAGAAGGAGTGATGTCATCTTTAGGAGAATAATCACTTAAATAATCAATTGCCATATCATAGTTACCTAAATTTAAGTAACTGATACCCGCATAAAACGTTGCAGTATTAGCTGCATTTGTTCCTGAATAATCAGTAATGATATCTAAGAAACCTTTAGAACTTCCTCCTGGATTATCTAAAGCAAGAGCAAATGAATCTTTTTCAAATTGAGCTTGAGCAGTCGTCATCATCAATTTAGCTTCATCATTTCTTGGCGCCTTATATAAAAATAAGTAAGCCAATATTGCTGCTAATAGTAATATTACTACACCAACAATTCCAAGTACTTTACTCGAATTTTCTTCAACGTAATCTTGTAGTGTTTCTACTTTTGCAACAACGTCTACTAACGTTTCATCTTCTTGCTTTTGCGTATTTCTTCTTTTACCCATTACTTGGACAATTTTTTCGTTTCTTTAAAATCGGCACAAAGATAAATAACTTTTTTGTATTAAACCTATAAAAATGAAGGAGAGATACAATATTGTATCTCTCCTTGGTATCATTTTCTAAATATGAATGTGAAAGCCTTACATATAAAGCTAAATAATCATGTTAGTATTCTTTAATAAAAGGATAATCTTCTTGTGTATAATTATCTGTCCATAATTCTTCCACGGGAGGCAAAGGAGATTCTATAGCAAATTTTACAGAATCTTCTACTTCTTCCTTAATTTTTGTTTTTACGGCTTTAATTTCCGCTTCAGATCCTATTTTTAAATCCAAAATAGCTTTTTCCAATTGTTTGATCGGATCTCGATCTCTATAAGAATTTAACTCATCTCTTGTTCTATATTTAGCAGGGTCAGAAACAGAGTGACCTTTATAGCGATAAGTCTTAATTTCTAAGAAATAAGGACCTTTTCCTGCTCTGATATGATCTGCAGCTTCTTTGATGGCTTCATGTACAGCTACAGTATCCATACCATCTACATCTCTATGTGGCATACCAAATGCTTCACCTACTTGATGAATATCATGCACATTGGACGTTCGAGAAACCGAAGTTCCCATGGCATAACCATTATTCTCTACAATGTATAAAACAGGAACATTCCAGTTCATGGCCATATTGAATGATTCGTATAATGCACCTTGTCTGGCTGCACCATCTCCAAACATACAAACACAAAGATTTTTTGTCCCTCTATATTTTTCAGCAAAAGCAATACCTGTACCAATAGGAATTTGAGCACCTACAATACCATTTCCTCCGAAATAATTTAATTTTTTTGAAAAGAAGTGCATAGATCCACCTTTTCCTTTGACACAACCCGTGTATTTACCAAATAATTCAGCCATACACTCTCGGCTGGTTAATCCTCTAGCTAATGCAACTCCATGTTGTCTATATGCTGTAACCAATGAGTCTTCAGGAGTAATAGCGGTTGTTAATGCCGCAGCAATTGCTTCTTGACCAATATAAACATGGCAAAAGCCACGAATATTTTGTTTACCATATTCCACTAATGCTCTTTCCTCGAATCGTCTTACTCTTAAAGCTGTTTCATACCACTTAAAATAAGTTTCCTTACTATAAGCTGGTTTTTTCTTCTTTTTAGAAGTGGTTTTACTTACTCTTTTTGCCATAATGGTAAAAGTTTGATGAATTGTGGGTCAAATTTACAATGAAATTAATTAACAGTTTAACTTCAGCCTTATAAACAGAAAAAAAATTATGATGTTATTATTAAAAATATGAATTATTCAAATGCTAAAAATTGCATATTCTCCAATATATAAATATAAATTGCCTGAAAATCATCGATTTCCGATGTTGAAATATGAGTTGATACCTGAACAATTATTATATGAAGGTACTGTAATTGAAGATCAATTTTTTCATCCTAAGGCTTTAACAGAAGAAATAATTTTATGGACTCATTCTATCGAGTATTGGAATAAATTAAAAAATTTAGATTTAAGTCCTCGAGAAATCAGAAAAATAGGATTCCCGCTTAGAGAAGATTTAATTACGAGAGGTACACATATATCTCAAGGAACAATTGATTGTTGTTTATACGCATTAAAATATGGAGTTTCGATGAATGTTGCTGGTGGTACACATCATTCTTTTAAAGATAGAGGAGAAGGTTTTTGTTTGTTGAATGATTTTGCTATTGCCTCAAATTATTTATTGCATCATAATATTCTGAATAAAATATTAATTGTGGACTTAGATGTTCATCAAGGAAATGGAACCGCTAAAATTTTTGAAAATGAAGATCGGGTGTTTACATTTTCTATGCACGGAGAAAAGAATTATCCAACTCAAAAAGAAAAATCAGATTTAGATATTGGATTGCCTGATAAATGTGAGGACGAATATTATTTACACATTTTAAAAAATACCTTAACTCGTTTGATTGATGAAGTTGAACCTGAAATAATTTTATATTTATCAGGAGTGGATATAATTGAATCGGATAAATTAGGACGATTAAATATGACTAAAGCGGGATGTAAAGAAAGAGATCGGTTTGTCTTAGAATCTTGCAAAAATAATAATATTCCTTTGGCTATTTCTATGGGTGGAGGATATTCGCCAAAAATTATAGATATTGTTGATGCACATGCGAATACTTTTCGCTTAGCTCAAGAAATTTATTTTTAATCTATTCTACTTTTTTCGAATGAATATCATTCTTTTATTCAATTAGTCATTTGTCAGGTAAAGAAAAAGTAGACAAGGCAGAATAAATTCTATTTTTCTTCAAAAATATTTAAGTCTATATTGTATCCATAGAAATATTCTCTTTTATTTTTTAAAGCAGGAATTAATACCATATTCTTTAAATTTTTAGATAAAAGAAATTCTATTTTATTTTCTATATCATGATTGATTTGATACCCTAATGAAGTAAGAGATAAAGTACTGTCACATTTTTCAGGATTCGTATAAAATGGTCTATAAACAGAAAAATTATCTTCAGGATTGATTTGATGTGTTAATTCTTTTGAAAAAATATTTGTCAAAGAATCTTGATAAACCTTTAAAATATTTAAATATATTTTATTATTAAATTGACCACCTACAGATCGTTGAATGATTTCTTTTTTACCATCACAAGTAAGATCTAAAAATTCTAATTTCATTTCTCGTCCTGGTTTTGAAATGAAATTAACCCATCCAGCTTGAGGAATTTCTAAATTTGTTTTTCCATTAAAAACATATCCGAAATAATTATCCATGTAGGTAGTGATATAGATTTTGTCTTCAACAAAATCTCCATTTATATCCGCTTTATAAATCGTAAAATGAAAACTAGTGTCTGTTAAATTAGCGCCTTGATCTTCTAGGATATAATTTTTAAAATATTCGTCAGCATTCTGATGATCATTTGTTATACAGCCTATTATGAAAAATGATACTATTGAAATGACAAAAAGACTCCTTGTAATTAAAGAAGTCTTTTTAGTTTTTATTTTTAAATTTTTATTCAAAATGATTTAATTTAAATATTTTTGAATGATGTTTTCTTTCGCTTTGTAATAATCATTCCCTTTTTGAAAAAGTATTCCGTCAGAACTAATGGTATCAATTTCGGTAGGACTATATTCTAAAATCAATCTATATTTTTTGATGAATTTATAAGCAGCTACTTTTTTAACTTTTTTTAAATCTTCGATTAACTCATCTTTTAAATTAGTATTCCAATTCATTGGAGTCATGGGTTGTATCCAAGTAATGTCAATATTCGTAGGAACACTTTTTCGTAAAAAAGTTTTATTTATTGATGGAGAACAACTGATCGTCAAAAATAAAATACCAATTAAAATATATTTATTCATCACCTTGAATTAAATCATATTTAAATTGTACTCGATCAACAATAGGGTATCCATTTTTAGGTTCAGTATTCTTTAAAATAATATCTACATCAATGGTTTCTGATTTTTCTTTAGGTGCACTATCAAAAAT
>JAHDFV010000148.1 GCA_020627985.1 Saprospiraceae bacterium | reverse complement strand
CCGAGTTCATTTCTTTACCATTATAAGTATAATCATTCTTCGATCCTACTTGACTGGTTTGCAGTCCTTGATGCTCCATACCAAAAGGGTAGTACTATGTCAATTTAACAACCTTCTGTAACCTCAACTTTTCTTTTCTTCTCGATTCCTCCATCTTTTTATCTTAGGAAGATCTATTGTTGTCCCTAGTAGAAAAGTGGTATTTCTGGTTGGATAAATATCGCTAGGAAAACTACTTTGAAATGATAAAGGATTTGGCTGCAAAGTACTCGTAACAGCCATGAAAAAAGATCCAAATTTATAATTGATATTTAAACGGGGTAAAAGTTCTACTGCATAATAAGGATCATTATTAGATATGTTGACGATATCATTTTCATAAATACTCGTTAAATCATTGAATTTAACTATTTTAAAATAATTTATATGGTTGAATCTTAGACCTAAAGCGAAAGTTATTCTATTGTTTAAATGCCAATGGAATCCTCCTTGTAGATAAACTTTTATAAAATTAGAAGATGAATTTGCTCTTAAAAATCCTTCGGTCATTTTATGATAGATTTGACCATAACCCATACCCAAATAGCCATCAAATAAGAATCCCTTTTGAATAAATTTTCGAGATTTGACTTTCTCTTTTAGTTTTTCATGGAATACACCAATAGCAGCTGATCCATAAAATAGATTGCCTGTAATACTAACTTCTTGTGATCTTAAATAAAGAAAATTGGATTGAATACCAATATGTTTCGTTAAACCATATCCTCCTTGTAAGCTCAAATTAATTTGGCTTTCTGTAAGATCTGATTCATTATATTTTGGAATTTTTAAATAAGCGCCACTGGCGCTTATTTTTAAATCTTTCTTTTCTTTTATCCCAATTAAATGACCTTCTGCAGGTGCATTCATTCTAAGTGGAGAAATATTTAGAGAACTACAACCACTTGATAAAATACAAACCCATAATAAAAGAAAAATGAATTTTCTATTTAAAAGGATTTGAGAATTTATCATCTGTATTCAGCTTATTATCTGTTAAAGTATGCAAAAAGGCAACTAAAGCATCCTTATCTGATTGAGATAAATTCAAATGCCTTGGATTGAGCCCATTTTTTAAATCATGACTTAAATTAGGATGATTCTTTACTCCAGTACTATAATGTTCAACAACATCTTCTAATGTTGCAAAACGACCATCGTGCATGTAAGGAGCAGTTAAGGCTACATTTCTTAGGGTAGGTACTTTGAATTTACCATGATCACTTGATAAAGTTGAATGCTCTCCAACACCTAAATCAGAGTTTATTTCAGCATCTAAACCATTGTTTTCAGCTAATCGACTCGGTGCATTTATAACTGGACCATGACAACTACCACAGCTAACTTTGTAGATTTCCATACCTCTGTTTTCTTGATTTGAAAAACTTGTAAATGAATTGGGTAATTCTGCAGGAGAAAAAGAATTTAAATTAAGGATATAAAGATCTTTATCAAATGCACGATCAAATTTCGTATCTAAACTAGCTATACTATTAATAAATGCTCCAATAGCATCAATTAAATTGTCTTTATCAATTTCTTCTGAGCCATAAGCATATTTATGAAGTACTTTATAATCTGCTTGATTTTTTATTCTATCTTCTAATAGGTTGATATCTATGCCCATCTCATTTTCATTCTCAAGGGCTTTTCTAATTTGTTCTTCTGGAGTAGTCGCACTATTATCCCAAAGGAAAGGGATGCCAGGTTGATTCACTTGACCATAATATTCTGCGAAACTAAAGACAGAGCCTAAAGCTAAACTGTTTCTAGGAGTCAATCGTTGTTCAACTCCAACACTTTGTGCTACTACATCAGAAAATCCTTTTGATTGTATGTGGCAAGAAGCACAACTAATAGATTGATCTCCTGATAATGCGGTATCATAAAAGAGTACTCTACCTAGTGTTATTTTATCGGTGTCTTGTGGTCTATTACCTACTGAAAAGTTAGTATTTCTATAGTAATCAGGAAATTCTAAAATATAACTATGCCCTTCTTTAGGTAGGTTTAATCGCTCAGATATAATTTCATAATCATTATCCAGATATCTATGATTTTCTAGGATAACATTATCTTCTCCACAAGAAGAAAAGAATACAAGAAATAAACTCGAAAGGCTAAAAAGTAAGGTTATCTTTTTCATGGTTATTGATTTTTATTAACAATATAACGAAAATATATTGACTATTGTGTCCTTACAATATTCTTAACTTTTATATGACTTCTATGTTTTATTTTTGTCAGGTTGTATTTTTTTCCAAAATTCCTTTTGGTACGTTCCTCCAATGGGTATATATTTCCCTTCAATAACAATTCTATTCTTTTCTATAAAATCAATTTTTTCAATGGGTATAATGTAGGATTTATGCACTCTCATGAATTTTTGATCAGGTAGTCTTTCCACAAATTTTCGAATGCTTTCTAAAGTAAGAATTTTTCCATTTTTGGTTTGAATATTGACATAATCACCTAATCCTTCAAAGTATAAGATATCTTTCAAATCAATCTTTTTGACTTTATATTCTGTTTTTACAAAGATGTATGCATCATTGCTTTGTAAGGGAGGTGTAAAAGTGTTGACTACATTTTCATTTTGAATACGATGAATTGCTTTTCCAGCTGCAATCATAAAACGTTCCAATGTAATGGGTTTCATCAGATAGTCTATGATGTTGTATTCGTAGCCCTCTAGTGCATATTCTTCGTAAGCTGTCGTTAAAATAAAATGAGATTTATCTTTTAAAATTTTCATGAATTGAATACCTGTTAACTCTGGCATTTGTACATCAAGGAAAATTAAATCTACCTCATTACTATTACAATATTGTATGGCTTCAATCGGATTAGAAAAGGATTCTAAGAGGGATAAGCCTGCCATTTTTTGGGTATAATCTGACAATAATTTTATAGCTAAAGGTTCGTCATCTATAATAATACATTTTAGCATATATTATTTATTTTTAAATGTACAGTATAAAAGGAATCATTTTTTTTCATCTCTAAAGTATATTGATTTTCATACATTAAATCAAGTCGTTTTTTAACATTTAATAATCCAATCCCTCCAACTTTATCTTTTTCCTTTTCTTTAATTTTGTTTTTTACAAATACTACTAAATCTTTTTCATTCTTTTTAATATGTATTTGAATAGGATGATTGGTGTCAGTTAAATGACCATGTTTTATTGCGTTTTCTACAAAGGGTATAATAATAAAAGGATGTATTTTATATGGTTTTAATCCCTCATCTATTTGTACATCTAAATCGATGTCATCAACCATTCTCATTTTTTCTAATTCTAAATAATCATGTATATATTCTAATTCTTTACCTAAAGCAATTTTCTCGTCGCTTTCATATAAAGAAAAACGGATTAAATTCGAAAGCTTAGAAACGTAGGGTAATGCTTGATTAGATTCATGATAAATTAATGAATATAAGTTATTTAAACTATTAAAAATAAAGTGAGGATTTATTTGTGCTTTTAAAAATGAAAGTTCTGTCTTTTTATTCTCTAAAATTAATTCTTGATTTTTCTTTTCTTTAAAAATTGAATAATGATAAAAGAAATAAATAGAACCAATTAAAGCAAAAGCAGAAGTGTAATAAGTATTATCAAACCAATAATAAAACAAAGAAAAATTGCCAAAATAATTCCCTTGACCGTAAATATTAAAAATGATTACTTCGTCAATGGTATATCGAATACCAGATAGAACGATAAACATTCCGATAAAAAGTAAAAAAGTTTGAACATATTTCTTTTTTGGAATTGTATAAAGCAAAATATAATAGGCAAAAATTGAAGCTAAAATTTGTACAAAAAATGAAGATAAAGTTAAAGCCAAGCTTCTAGGATTATTTAATAAAGATTGGATAATTTCAAAGAAACTATATTTACCTGAAAAATTACCTAAAACATCTCTATATATGTAATAGAAGAATGCCCAAGCGATTAAATATAATATCTTATTTTTCATACTACGAATATAGATATTACTAGCAAAGAATCCTTCTCTAATCTCTCTATTCATAAATAAGATCGGTCAACTTAGCTATTTTATCGGTGAACTTAAAATTCATTAAATTTCCTTTTACAGTCAAAAATTACGCATACACAGATTCTATTTTCAATCAACTTTAAATCCCTCTAATTTTATGATTGTAATCAGGAATGATCCATTCAATCCTACTATTTAATCAAATATAAATTTAGTATCATGAAAAATTTAATCTGTATCGTTAGTCTTTTATTCGTATTCATTTGTCAAATTTTTGCTCAAAATCAGACCAAAGAAGTATATATTATCGGTACAATGCACCAAGTACCAAAATATTTAAAAAATGCATATAAACCCTTGTATAAGAAAGCACTGAAATATAATCCTGAAGCTATTTACGTAGAAAGAGCAAGATCTACCGACTCGATTAGTTTAAAAAATGATTATCACAGATTTTTACAGGTTTCTGATTCATTGAAAAATGTATTTGAAATAGATTTTGAAAGATTTAATCGATTATCTGTAACCAACTTGGGTGATATGACCGTCCAAGATTATAAGTACATGAGAAAATGCTTTATCGTTAAGAAAGATTATGCGAATTATGAGTATTTTCATTATTTGAGGAAATATGGTTTAAATCATCCTGTAGTTTCAACAAGAGATGAAGGAGGAGAAATTAGTCATCGTTTAGCAGCACAATTGAACTTGAAATATATTCATTCTATGGATGATCAAACGGAACGAAAAGAATATCATACTGCTTGGAGAGCCTGTGCTAATCTAGGAGCTAAAAATGGAGATCAAAAAGTATTGAAAAGAATGATTTGGGCAGACTATCTAGGAGCAATTATTCCATCATTATTTAGACAATATGGAATGCGTACGAATAAATGGAAAAATTTGAAAAGAGGGCATCAAATCAATTCATTTGAATATACTAAGAATGGAGAACCAGTTTGTTCTGTTGGTAATGAAATATGGGATAATAGAAATAGAAGAATGGTTAAAAATATTGCGGAACAAGTTTTGGCTCAAGATCATTCTAAAAATTTAGTAGTAGTAGGAGCAGGGCATGTTTATGGAATGGTAGAAGAGTTTCAAAGAACATATCCTCAAATTAAAATCAAATTATTGAGAGGAGAAAAAGGGTTAAAAGAATTTAAATCCTCTGAAGAAAAATCTGTTGCTTCTAATTAATTTTAGAATAAATGCAACCTTTTATATAAATAACAATCATTAATAATGAATTGAATTAAAATTGATGATAAAAATAATTGTATGCGCATGATTTCTAAGACGAACTTCTTTTTTAGTTTTTTAGCAGTAGCTAAGGGACGAAAAAAAGCTGAAGTATTAGAAGTTATTGGTTTACAATTAGATGATTAATTCATTTTTAAATCACTTCAAAAATCAATACAAAATTAAAACATTATGAAACAGTTAATCTTTTTAGTCATTGCATTATTTTTTATTTCACAAACAGTAGAAGGACAATTTTGGAATAAAAAGATAAAAGGAAATAAAAACGTTATTGAAATTACGAGATCTGTAGGTGAGTATGATAAAGTACAGGTCCTAGGATCTTGGGATGTAATACTTCAATATGGAAAAGAAGGCGAATTGAGTTTATCCGGTGAAGAGAATGTTCTTTCTGAGATAACCACTATGGTAGAGAACAATACCTTAAGGATTTCTACCAAGAAAAAGAGCAATGTTTATCCGACTAAAAAAGTAACAATCATTGTTCCCTTTAAAGATATTGACGCAGTTAGTCTTTTAGGTTCAGGAAGTATTCAAGGAAAAGATGAAATTGAATCTAAGGATTTTACAACGAAATTGAGTGGGTCAGGTGATATCCATTTAAATATAAACTCTAGTGAAACTTATAGTTCAGTTACGGGTTCAGGGGATATTACCTTGGTAGGTACAACCAATATTTTGGTAACAAAAGTTACAGGGTCAGGAGATTTTCATGGCAAGAATTTATCTTCCTCAGAAGCGGAAGCGACTGTAACAGGTTCAGGAGATGCTGAAATTAGCGTTAAAAATTCAATTAATGCGAAAGTTACAGGATCAGGAGATATTGTTTATTATGGAGATCCTACTGATGTAAAAATTAAAACAACGGGTTCAGGTGATATCAGTTCTAGTAAATAAAATAATCACCACCAAATGAAAGGCAATTGTAAGTTTAATTGATAAATACGTTAATTGGGAGGAGCTGTTTTTAACAGCTCCTTTTTTTATAAATAATAAAAGAATTCAATAATTAACTTGGGAATTACTCCTATTATTTCTAATCCAATAGCAAAAAGAGGTATAAATAATAAAGACCAAAATGGAAGATCTAAAATTGGATTTTCTTTTTTCCAAATCGTATTCCAAAGATCAATTATTTTCTCTTTATAAAAGAATAGAATTAAAAAATCTAAGAGGATATAAAAACTTAATCGAGCAAAAAAAGTTAAAGCTAGATGAGTAGGCATAAAAGTAATATCCATGATGAGGATATTAAAAACGATAGGTAAAAATAACAGTGACCCAAAAATAACGGTTCTATTTATCAATAAGAGAATACCGCATAAAATTTGAGAAACACCCACAAAAGATTTTATAGGTTCATGATCAAATAAATAAAAAAAGAGAGAAAATAAATCAATATCTTTTAATGGTATTAATAGTTTTTCTTCTTCAATTCCAAATTGAGTTCCTATTAATTTGCCATAGCCATATCTCATAAATGTAAAGGCTAAAAGAAAACGAGAAGTAACAATAAAATATTGCCAAATTTGATTTTTGGTAATAGACATAAATGAGTTTAAAGATAGGATACCATTTAAACTTTAAATGTTGCATAAAAAAAGCGACTAATTTTTTAGTCGCTTTTTTTATTTTTTCAATTATTTTTTAAATTCTGTTAAGTGTCTCTAAATAAAATTTCCAAAATTTTTGAACAGAACTAATTTGACATTTTTCATCAGGCGAATGCGCACCTCGAATATTGGGACCAAAAGAAATCATTTCCATATCTGGATAATTGGTACCTAAAATACCACATTCTAAACCAGCATGACAAGCATTTACATGCGGTTTTTCTTGGAACATTTCTTCATACAATTCACTCATGATTTTAGTAATTTGAGCATTAGGATTTGGCGCCCAACCTGGATAAGAACCGTCCATAGTAACTTTAGCTCCAATTAATTCGAAAGTACTTTTAATAGCTTCTGCTTCATCCATTTTTTCTGAATCTACAGAACTTCGGGTTAAACAAAGTACTTCGTATTCTCCATCTTTAACTAAAACTCTAGCCAGATTATTCGAAGTTTGTACTAAACCATCTACATCAGGACTCATTCTATAAATGCCATTCGGACAAGCATAAATGCTTCTCAATAATTGATGTTGAAAATCTTTTTGCATTACATTTTCAATGGGTTCAACTTCTTTCCAAACAAATTCTAAGTCTGGATCAGTTGTACTATATTCTTTAATGATTTCTTGGGAAAATGATTTAATAAATGATTTAAATTCTGGTTCTTCATGAGAGCCAACAGTTATGAATGCAAAAGATTCTCTCGGAATTGCATTACGTAAACTTCCGCCATCAATAGAATGAATGCCTAAATCAATTTTTTTATTTAAAGTATATAATAAGCGATTCATTATTTTATTCGCATTCCCTAAACCCTTATGAATATCCATTCCAGAATGCCCACCATTTAAACCTATGATACTAATTTGATAAGATTTTTCATTGGGATAAGATTCAATTTCATAACTTCCTTTTGCTGTGATATCAATACCACCTGCACAACCAATCGTCAATTCATCATCATCTTCTGTGTCAAGGTTTAAAAGAATTTTACCTTTCAATAATCCACCTTTTAATTCTAAAGCTCCAGTCATTCCTGTTTCTTCATCTATGGTAAATAAGGCTTCAATCGGAGGATGAGGTATATCTGTAGATTTTAAAATGGCCATGATGGCAGCAACACCAATTCCATTATCAGCACCCAGAGTAGTACCCCTTGCTTTTACCCAATCTTCTTCAATAAACATGTCTATTCCTTGCTCATTAAAATTAAATTCAGTGTCTGCATTTTTTTGATGAACCATGTCAAGATGTCCCTGTAAAACTACAATAGTATTGTTTTCTTTACCTTTCGTTCCTTGCTTTTTGATGATTACATTTCCAGTTGAATCTACATAAGTTTCAAGACCCAATTCCTCCCCAAAATTTTTCATGAAAGCAATAACTCTTTCTTCTTTTTTTGAAGGACGAGGAACTGCATTTAAATCTGCAAAACTTGACCACAATAATTGAGGTTCTAGATTCTTAATATCGTTTGACATTTTATTAATTATTTAATTGAATCTTAAAGATAATTTTATTTCATCATTTTAAACAAAAAAAGAAGGGATATCCTTTAACTAGAATAACCCTTCTTTTTTGTATGTGATGATAGATTTAAATAGAGAAACCAAATTTAATTTCTAGTGCATTAAAGCCTGTTCTAAAATCAGAGATATTATCATCAGAAATTAATCTCAATTTTCCTAGATCAGCTTCTAGGCTGACTTTCATAGCTCTAAATCTTAGATTACTACCTACACTATGTTTCCATCCAAAGAAAACATCAGCTTCGACACCATCACCAATACCATCTCTGAAACCAACAAATTTTAGTGCACCTGTTATATGGTAAAAGATATCGATATTTAAATCATCAGTAAGATTTATAGATCCTAATGGACCAATTTCTGAACCAATCGAAACATAGTTACCTTTTAAAACATCGTTATTATATCGATTAACAGATAAGTCTAAAATATTCCAATCAATACCAAAACCAAATCCGTCCAGATCTGCATTTAATCTTTTTAAGTAATAGGTCATACCTAAATCAACAGCAAAGCCTGCTCTTGGATCTAAGGTTTCTATCCAATTACCCAGTGGTATACTTGGTCCTAATGTGATATAAAATTGGTGATCATCAAAATGATAAGATCCATCAAATTCATCTTCCAGATCGTCATTATTGATCATTCCAGAATTACTATCTTTTTGAGAAAAAAGAGCAGTACTAATGCATAAAGCGATAAAAAGAATAAATACATTTTTCATGTAAAGATTATTTTTTAGTGTTAAAAAATTAAGTTTTAAGGGAATTATTTTAAGAATAAAACAAATAAACGATTTTTCTAACTAAGTAAAAAATCTTAATATTATTTATCTTAAATAGTTTCACTTTACGAAGATTTTAGATTTATGTTTCAAAATTATTTTTTAATTAATTTTATTTTTTTTAAGTCAATAATTAAG
>JAHDFV010000147.1:4533-9374 GCA_020627985.1 Saprospiraceae bacterium | reverse complement strand
GATTTATGTCATAAAAGAATTATATTGATCTTCAAAAGAATTACATGAACATCGTATTTAAATTAGTTTTAATATTTTCTATTTTATTTCTTGGAAATATATCTGAGTTAAACGCTCAAAATAATAAATTCAAAAATAAATATAAATCCTACATTCCTAAGGATGAAAAACGAATTAAAAACGGTTATCATTTTGTTGTTACAAAAAAGGAAAAATCATTTATACGGAGATATTTTTATCCTGAAAGAAATCAAATCACTTCTTTAATCACCTATGCTGATTCAAAATTCAAAAAGAAAGAAGGAACGTTCATCAAATGGTTTGATAATGGATCAAAAAGATTTGAAGGTTCTTATCACAACAATAAAAGAGAAGGTAATTGGAAGAATTATTACTATGGTGAAAATATTTTAAGTTCGGAAGGACATTATAAAGAAGGTGAAATAAATGGTACTTGGAAAAATTATGATAAAAAAGGAAGAATCACCATTCAATTAGAATGGAAAAATGGTCTTAAGGATGGAGAATTTATCCGATATGATTCTCTAAAAAACATTACCAATAAAGGAATCTACAAATCTGATACTATCTTTTTTCAGGAAAAAGAAATTATAAAATCGCCCGTGAATATTAAGTATGCTTTTATGTCTAGCTGTAAAGAAATTACAGACGAAAAAGAAAGAAAAAAATGTTCTAACACAGCCATTATTAATTATATTTACAAGAATATAACTTATCCAGAAGATGCTAGATTTTTTGGCATTGAAGGCACTGCTTTATTTCGATTTGTTGTAAATAAAAAAGGTGAGCTAACTAAAATCCAAAGTTTAAATGCCCTTTGCGAAAGTATTGAAAAAGAGTGCCTCCGATTATTAAATCGTTTTCCTGATTGGTCTCCTGGTGAAAAAGATGGAGAAAAAATTAAAATATCTCATACCTTACCCATTAAATTCAAACTTGAATAAGACTGAGGAGAATAATATTCGAAAACTTAACTTAAAATATTGATAATCATCAATACAAATTAATGTTGAAACCGGCTCCTTATATATTACCCATTATTGTCATTTCTCAATTTTGTTGTACGTCACTTTGGTTTGCGAGTAATGCGGTCATGAATGATTTAATTACTAGTTTTAATTTAAGTGATCAATCCTTAGGACATTTTACATCTTCGGTACAAATTGGCTTTATATTAGGAACACTAATTTTTGCTGTATTAACCATTGCTGATCGTTTTTCTCCTTCTAAAGTATTTTTGTTTTGTGCTATAATGGGATCAGCTTTTAATTTTGCAATGGTATGGGATGATCATACATTTTACAGTATTTTATTTCTTCGATTCCTTACTGGTTTTTTTCTTGCAGGTATTTATCCTGTCGGAATGAAAATTGCTTCAGATTATTATACAAAAGGTTTAGGAAAATCCTTAGGATTTCTTGTTGGAGCCTTAGTTTTAGGTACAGCATTTCCACATTTATTAAAAGATTTAACTCAATCCATTTCTTGGAAGGCTGTTATTAATATCGTTTCTCTTTTGGCAATGCTTGGAGGTAGTATTCTTTTCTTTTTTGTTCCTGATGGTCCACATCGCAAAGCAAGTCAGCAATTAGATGTTTCTGCTTTTTTAAAAATATTTAGGAATGTAAAATTCCGTTCTGCCGCTTTTGGTTATTTTGGTCATATGTGGGAATTATATGCCTTTTGGGCTTTTGTACCTATTATATTAAAAACATATTCCAATATTCATCCAGAGATTAGTTTTAATGTCTCCATTTTATCTTTTCTAATTATCGGAGTTGGTGGGCTATCTTGTATTATTGCTGGCTATATTTCAGCTCAAAAAGGAACAAAGAAAATTGCATTTATAGCATTATTGCTTTCTTGTATTTGCTGCCTTGTTTCACCTTTTATTTTTTTGATTCCTTCTTCAATTCTTTTTATCAGTTTTTTAATTTTCTGGGGAATGGTTGTTGTTGCAGATTCTCCTTTATTTTCTACATTAGTCGCCCAAAATGCTCCAGTAAAAATTAAAGGAACCGCGCTTACCATTGTAAATTGCATTGGTTTCTCAATAACAATTATTAGTATTCAATTATTAAATCAATTGAGTATAATAATACCGCCCCATTATTTATATTTAATTTTAGCTTTAGGACCTATTTTAGGTTTATGGGCTTTAAAAAAGAAAACGTAAATACATTTTAAATTCTTTATCCAATTTCAAAAGAAATGAGTGTAGGGAATTTAAAATTGGCATTAAAGATTCTCAACGTATTCAGCAGCAGCTTTCGCAAATGTATTCCAATAGGTTTTATGACTGAATGAAACTTGCACCCATTCTTTCATGGCTCTTCCTTTACCAGAAGGGTCAAACAATTTTGAACCTGCTAAGACTAAAGCTTCTTGATGAAATTCTCCTTGTAATTTAAAAACCATTGAATTTTCGTAATAGGAACAAAAAGCTTTTTCACCTATTTTATAACAGAGTTTTCCAAACATTTTACTACATACAGCTCCTTCAATCTTCGCTCCTACTTCATGAAAATATTCTTCTTCCATTATCATTAGCTTAAATAGTTTTTATTGTAAATCCAAGGCTTCTACGTAAGCTTTGATTTCATCCTCTACTCGATAGGGATTTTCTAATTTTAATCTATTCCCAAATTTAATTTGATACATTCGACCGAGATAAAAAGTGTAAGCCCCATCATCTATGTCTTGATTATTATGTGCTTTCTGCATCCATTTAAAATTCCTTGCCCTACTTTCATAATCCGCAGAATGATGGATAACTAACCAAGGAGTTGAAGCAGCAGTTGCCCCTAATTCTGATTTTTTGGGATGCCCCCATTTTTCAAGATAGTATTCTATTTTAGCTAGATTTAAAGCATCAACTTTATATTGCTCTAAGGAAAATTGTTTATATTCTTTCGAATCTTTTCCATAATTTAAGATTATATCTGCATCTTGCCCTTGTCTTACATTTTGATCTTCTTTATTTATTTTTTCTAAATAAATTTTATGATCTTTTAAATTTTTTAGCTGATCAATTTCATTCGTATTAATTCTAGAAGAATCAATTTCTAAATCTGCTATATTTATTTCAAAAGATTTTTTTTGATTTAAATCTTCTTTACCATTCTGACAAGAATAAAACGAAAGAAAAAACAAACTAATACATATATAAATTTTCATACGTTCCTTAATCTATATTATCTAATAAAGCCATGACTTCAGATTTTTTACGGACAGCAACAGGAATAATGTCACCATTTTTCATTTTCAGATATCCACCTTCTTTTCTCACATATTCATGAATGTGTTTTATGTTGATTAAATGAGATTGATGTGTTCTAAAAAAAGAATGTTCTGAAAACAATTGATCGAATTGTTTTAATGTTTTTGTAACAAAAATTTTTGATCCATCATGAAGAATGAATAATGTATTGTTTCCATCGGATTCACATCGTATGATATTTTCAATTTCTACAACAGCTATTTTTTCTTGTGTATGTAGCGATATTCTTTTCGGCAAAGAATCTGGATATTTAATGGTTTCTTTTAATATATCTATACTTTCATTAGAAGAACTTGACAAAAGATTCTTTGCTCGTTCTACTGCTTTTTGTAAGTCTTCTGGATTTATCGGTTTCAACAAATAATCTATTGCTGCAAAACGAAATGCTTTGATCGCATGTTCTTCATATGCCGTAACGAATATTACTTTGGATTTTAAATCTGGAAAAATCTCTAATAAATCGAATCCAGTTCCATCTCCTAACATAATATCCAAAAATAATAAATCAGGTTGTTCTTGACGCAAAAGTTTAGCAGCACTGACCACACTATCAGCGGTACCTAAAATTTTCACATCTGGACAAGTTTCTTCAAGATCAGCCTGCAATACTTGTAAGGCTTGTGGCATATCATCTACTAAAATTGCTGTAAGCATCATTGTCATTTTAATTATCCTTCAATGTACGATTTTAAAAATAATTCTGCTTTGAATAGGGGAACATTCTTTTTCGGTTGTCTAGTAGGCGTAATACAACGAATGAAGGCATTATTCGTTTTTAATAACCAAAAATTTTAATCAATATGTTAGATTTAAAATTAAACTTCAAATTACTTATTTTAGTAACACTTGGATTAGTATTCTTTTCTTCTTGTGATTCTATTATCGAAAACATTGAAGAAGATTTTCATGAAAGTCTTAATCCCGAAATTACAAGGACAATTGCAGCAGTTGCACAATCGCAATCCTATGAGAACGAATGTGATTGTTATGCCTTATTTGATGATGTAGATTTTGACGCAGAAGACGTTGAAATTTCAATTGCTATCCATTCCATTTTATGTGAGTTAAGTCCTGAAGAAATGGATAATTTGTTTGAACCTGTTTGTACTGAAGATGGCACTATCGTACCAAGTACTTGTATTGCAGAATGCAATAACTTAACGACTGCTGATTGTGAGACAGATGTTTTAGGATTAGATTATTTATGGGAAGGCGTAGATTGTCCTCCAAGAGTTGATTTCCCTATCGAAGTATTTTATGATGACGGGACTAATGCAACTATTAATTCTTATTCAGAATTATATGATAGTTTAAGTGATTTTTATTTGAATTAATTTCGTTTATAAAAACATTATTTTTTCATTTGTTTTTAAAGGCCTTAGGTCTGCCTTAATTGGTAGACCTTTTTTAACATCCATCCTATTATCTATCATTAAAAATTAAAATTATGTGGAATAAAATAATAGTATTATCCCTTGTCATTTTTATGGCTTCTTGTGAAGGAGGTACAACATTTACTAAAAAAGTAATCAACAATAGT
>JAHDFV010000147.1:0-4523 GCA_020627985.1 Saprospiraceae bacterium | reverse complement strand
AGTTCAGAAAATATTTCTTTCGTTGTTTACAGCAATACAGGCATTACTCAAAGTACGACTATTTATGCTGGTGATGAAAACAATATTTATTGGGATGATCAAATGGGTCGATTTGCAGCAGATAATTATTCCTGTCTTCAGGAAATCGATTCTATTCTTGTAACGACTTCTAGTAATAAGGTAGTAATAAAGGACATTTTAGATCTAAATAATTGGACAAAGGAAAGTAAGGGTGGGAGAAACGCTAGAGAAGATTGTACATTTATTATCAATGATGAAGATTTGCAATAAGAAATTTTATTCATCTAAAATACCACATCAAAAAGATTTACAAAATGAACAAAGCGAGTTGCTTTGTTCATTTTTAGTTTATCTATAATTCTCTACAACTAAAAAATTTAATTAATATTACATTTATAATTTTAACAATGAAATGATTTAAGAACGAATTGAAAAGCATGTTAAAATATTTTGAATTAGAAGATTATGAAATTCTAGTTTTTAGATTTTGGATCATTTTGATGATGATCTTCATCCCTGTATATGGATTATTTTTACTTCAATTCTCCGAAGGAGCTGTTGATTTCATGTTACACCGATGGTTAATTTCTGGATATTGGGCTTTTTTCTTTTTCCTTTCTTTTTTGAACGTAAGTGTGAAAAAATATTTAGCACTCCCTTGTTTTATTGGTAATTTTATCGCAATTGCTTGGATACTTTGGGTCGTAAATGTAAATCATTTTTCTGCAGACTATAGTATGGGATTATTTCTTTCTCTGAGTGGTATTGCCATTATTAATCGGAGTAATATAGAAATGATCATATTTTATGTATTTAGTTTCTCCTTGCTTTTCTATTGTTTTTATGTTTATCCAGATACTGAGATTTCCAAAATGGTATTTACTTTAAGTGTCTTTATATTATTTTTAGTTCACGTCATTGTCATGGGAAAAAGAGATTTCATTAATAGAAATCTTAGGCAATTGAACCAACAATTAAAATTCAAAAATAAACGACTTAAACAACTTATTTATGTTTCATCTCATGACTTAAAAACACCTATCCGAAATATAGGATCTTTTGCCTCCTTATTACAAAGTAATCTGGAAGAAGATGAATTAGAAAAAGAGGAGTCAAAAAAGTATATGGGATTCATTCTACAAGGAGCCTTATCCATGGATAAAAAAATTGATGATTTATTAGAATTCTTTAAATTTGATAATCCTGATATTGAAACGAAAGAAATTAAAATACAAAATCTTTTCGAAGAAGTAGAAAAAACTATTATTAATTTATACCCCAATGAAAACATATTTATTCAATGGCCTAAAGAAATACCCCCGATATTAAAAGTAGAATCACATCAAATCCAACAATTATTTCATCATTTAATCGACAATGGTGTAAAGTATAATCATTCTGAAAATAAAGAGATATTGATCACTTATTCTTCTAACTATTCCCATCATATTTTTAATATTCGAGATAATGGAATAGGCATAGAAATGAAATATAAAAATAAGATCTTCGATTTATTTCAAAGGCTTCATTTATCAGATGAGTTTTCAGGAACAGGTGTTGGCTTAGCTATTTGCAAAACTATAGTAGAAAATCATGAGGGAGAAATCAGACTAGAATCAGGTATTGAAAACAAGGGAAGTGAATTTGTTTTTACATTAAAACGAAATGGAGAAGATCCAACCAGAATCTGCTTTAAAAAAAATCAGGTTCTTTCATTTAATTCAATCCTTTTATCAATTAAGACTTTATAAATAATTTCTAAATCATTAGCATCTTGTATTATTGAGAAACAATAAATCGAGTACTAAGCCCTGAAGAAGTTTGAATAAAATAAAATCCAGGAGAAAATTCATTTATGTCAATTTTCAATAAATTTCCTTGATCTTTATGAAAATTAATTTGCTTTACTTCTCTCCCATTTACATCAACTATTTGAATCAACTCTTGAGATACATTCGTTATTATTTCTATAGTAAGTCCTTTAGATTTATTTGTAGCTCCTCTTTCAATTCTAAAATTACTAAAGCCTAATACTCCATCTATATCAGTTAGATCTATTTTAAAATCATTTAAATACCCAGGTAGGCCTTGCGCTATTCTGATTTTCCTTTCAACAGTTGTAGTAGGTGAAATAGAATTGGGAGAATCAACTACAGATAAAATATTTAATGCAGCATAATTTACTTGGTAATTTGCAGCTGGAGTAAAAACATCTCCGCCTGTTCCAATTTTGGCTTTATCATTAAATATTTCTACAGTTATACTTGGATCAACAAATGGTACGTATGTTGCACATGTTGCCATTCTAGGCACAACTAATTCAAAATTTGGTGATGTGGCTGTTACATAAATAATAGGATCATTTAATGTTCCTTTAATACTATCCAAATCACCTCCAGTAACAGTTACCAAGTTAGGAGCAAGATTTATCATTTCTATTCCTTGATCATTAAGATCTACATGAATGTCATAACTATCATTAATAACTGCGTTATTAATTTGAATCACTAGATTAGAAGTATCATGCCCAATAGATGCAATCGATTCTTGTGCAATTGAAGTGATCTCTACTTGAGCTGTCAGTACATTTAGATATAACAGGTGGAATAACATTAAGAAAATTCTTAATGTTAAAATTGAAGTATTCATGTCAATTTATTTGTTTAAAGGCAATTATTTATACTGTTTGGAGAGTAAAGATTAATTTGCGTATATAGCAGCTTACATTATTGATGACAAAAAACACAAATTGTGACATAGCAATATTGTTTTAAATTTATTCTTTCCCTTATTACCTTATTACCAAAAAGTAGCCAATGATAATGCTGTTGTATTTCTACAAGATGAATTCTACAAAAAATTATTTAAAAGAAATACCTTTTTAAGCTAAATTATACGTGAAACATATCTATGATTGGAATACTATATTATGTGACATTAATAAACATTAGTTTTTAAATCACTTCTATGTTAAATCAGGATAATCTATAGAAGTAGTGAAAAAGAATTTTAATAAAATAAGATAAGAAATCGTTATAGATTTAGTTTATCGATCACAACTCAAAAACATTCGCCGCTTCTAATTGAAACGCTAATTCTAATAATGTTTTTTCGTCGCCTAATTTAGTAGCAAATTGTGGACCGATTGGCAAACCATTTTTGCATCGACCTAATGGCAAAGAAATAGCAGGCGCGCCTGTCGCATTTTGAATAATGGTAAATCCAACATAATTATTTAATCGCATTATTGTAGCAATAATTGGAATATCTGTCCCAAAATAACCTAATGGTGGAACAGGCTGTGCTAACGTTGGGCTTAATAAAATATCATATTCCTCCGTCAACTGATTATAGGTTTGTACTAAATCTTTTTTCAACCTTTTGATAGCTCCTGGAGAAAGAAAAATCAATTTATTAAAATATGATCCTAGCTCTTTTGTAAATAGCTCAACTTTCTTTTTTTGGAATCCTTTATCGTTTACAATTCTACCCAATGAATTAATGCCTTTTGCTAACATTGAATAATATGTTACAAAATCTAAAAGCACTTTATCTGAATAAGGGTTTCTAATATATTCAACTTCATGTCCTAGATTTTCACATATTTTGCCTGCTTTTAAAACTACATCTTTCACATCATCATGACTTTCAATTCCTACAGGTGATTCTGTAAACATTCCAATTTTTAGTTTTCTTGAAATTGGATTTTTCACCTGACCAATTTCAGGATAAGTCGCATGTTTTTTAAACTGTTCAATTGCTTGATAATAATTGGCTGTATCTCTTACCGATCTACTTACAATTCCATGAGTCACGATATCAATAGGCAATAATTTTGTTGGTGATTCTATATGTCTTCCCCTAGAAGGTTTTAAACCAATTAATCCACAACAAGAAGCTGGGATTCTAGTTGAACCTCCCCCGTCCATCGTATGAGCGATGGGTACCACCCCAGCTGCAACTAAAGCAGCCGCTCCTCCTGAAGAACCTCCAGTTGAAAAACCTACTTTATGCGGATTTTGTGTATCTCCATTTACATACGTTTCACATGAAGGCAACAAACCAAATTCTGAAGTAGCACTTTTGCCAATAATATGACAACCTGTTGCATTTAACTGTGGAATTAATTTATCATCTTTTTTACAATTTTTATCTGGCATCCCTTTAGATCCCATTCGATTGGGCAATCCTTTTACAGGAATTAAATCTTTTACAAACAAAGGGACCCCTGCAAAAACACCTTTTGATTTTATTTCATTTAAATCATAATTACTAGAAACAATTGCATTTAATTCTTCCTGTGTTTTTTCAGCTCTTTCTTTTACCGTTGATAAAACTTCTTTTGCCGAAATTTCTTTCTTTTTAATTTTTTCTGCTATTTCTGTTGCATCCCAATTTTCTAGAATTCCGATATCAAATGCTGAAATTTCTTTTTTCATGTTACAAAATAAATATAATTTAGAATATAATTATTGAATAAAAATGTTGTATTATTCCCATTT
>JAHDFV010000146.1 GCA_020627985.1 Saprospiraceae bacterium | reverse complement strand
TGCGATCCTTTATTTCGAATAAATAAGGACCTTTTCCAATACGCCTTATATTCCAATTACCTGCAAAAGATTCAGCATAATGAAAATTTCTAAAAAACCAAGATCCTTGAGTAATGGACATTATTTTTTCTTGATCAAAAGATAAATGACTCACTTTATTTTTGTAAGGATCTTTGCCCCATTTTAAATCTATATGTAAATATTCTTTTAAAGATTCCAATTTGGTTTGATTTAAATTTACAAACGTTTTAATCACATTTAGTCAGATGATCAACTTTTTGACAAAGTGAATAGAATTCAAGATAAGAAATAATTATTATTCATCTAAAAAAGCAGTTAAAGGACTACTAGCGATCGCTATTTTATTTTGACGACCTAACTTCGCTTCAAAAGCCATTCTACCTGCTTCCACACCTAGTTTAAATGCTTTTGCCATTTCGATTGGATGATCAGAAACGGCAATGGCTGTATTGACTAAAACAGCATCAGCTCCAATTTCCATAGCCTTAGCCGCGTCTGAAGGCGCTCCAATTCCTGCATCTACCACAACAGGAACATTAGATTGGTCAATAATTATTTCTAGAAAATCAATACTTTTTAATCCTTTATTTGAACCAATGGGTGCCCCTAAAGGCATTACTGCTGCTGTACCTACTTCTTCCAATTTTTTACACAAAACAGGATCAGCATGACAATAGGGCAAAACGATGAAACCTAATTTTACTAATTCTTCTGCTGCTTTTAATGTTTCGATTGGATCGGGTAATAAATATTTTGGATCAGGATGAATTTCTAATTTAAGCCAATTCGTTTCTAGGGCTTCTCTGGCTAATTGAGCTGCAAAAATAGCCTCCTTTGCTGTACGAACACCAGAAGTATTGGGTAATAAATTAAATTGAGGATGTTGTATATGTTTTAATATATCATCTTCTTCATTTTCAATATCTACACGTTTTAAAGCTACAGTTACCAATTCAGAACCTGAAGCAATTAAGGATTTTTCCATTAAAATATTCGAACTAAATTTCCCTGTACCTGTAAATAGTCTGGACTTAAATTTTTTATCTGCAATTATTAAATCTTCCATCCTTAATCATTTAATTCATTTAAAATATATTGAATCAATTTCTTTTTATTCTGCTCTTGAGTTAATAATCCAGAAACCGCAATTCCTTTCACTCCCGTCGCTTTTAATGATTTAATATCATGTTCTAATATTCCACCAATAGCATAAACAGGAATATCAATTTTGCGAATTTTCATTTCTGTATTTAATGTTCTATATCCGGTGATTCCCAAGACAGGACTTAATTTCTTTTTCGTCGTTGTGAATTTAAAAGGGCCTAAACCAATATAATTAACTTTCTCTTTATCCAAATGAATGATATCCTCTATTGTATTGGCTGTTCCTCCAATTATAGAATTTTCACCAAGGATTTTTCTAGCTTCTAAAGGAGACATATCATCTTTACCCAAATGAACTCCATCAGCATTAATTCTTTTCGCAATATTGGGATGATCATTTAAAATGAAAATAGCATTATTATTTTCACAAAGTTCTTTCACCCTAATGCCAATTTCTGAAATTATTGGAATCGGATAATTTTTTAATCGCAATTGAATCCATTTACAACCTGCTCCTAATACTGCTTCAATATTTTCTAAATGTTCTTGAGCTGTTTTCCCTTGAGAAATATATTGTAATGTATGATTATTATTCTTGTAAGTGTTTTGAATTTTCTTAGAATAAGAAAATTCAAATGCATGATTCCCTAAAAGTGAAGTGTTACTTTGTAATACATTCGAGATATATTCTTTTCCTTTCAAGCAACTGTCATAAAGTGTATTCCCCATTGCTAATTGAGCAGTAATTGCAGCTGAAAAAATACAGCCTGACCCATGTTTAGGTGAATAATTTCCTTTTCTAGGAAATAGGGTAGAAGTCTTATTATTTGAGAATAATATATCTACTCCTTTATTCTTTTTATTATGCCCACCTTTTAATAATAAATTGGTTTTCTTAGAAAATGACATTGCTTTTTTCAATCCACTTTTTTGACCAAAAATTTGTTCAAATTCTTTTTTATTGGGTGTAATTAAATAAACATCTTTCATGCACTTTTTTAATGCTTTGGGATCATGTCTAAAATTATATCCTGCACTAGCTTTTAATATGGGATCAAATATTATTTTAATTTCTTTTTCTTTTAAGTACCTGATTAATTTTAGTAAGACTTTTTCACTTTTAATCAAACCAATTTTACAAAATTGTACTTCATATTTTTCTAAAAGAACATCCAATTGTTTTTTTATCTTCTTAAAAGGTATCCATTGTACATCATCAAAATAATCATCCCTTTGAAAAGTAATAGCTGTACACACCCCTAAACCTTGAACTCCATTTTGTTCAAATGTTTTAATATCTGCTAAAACTCCAGCCCCTCCACTTGGATCAAAACCAGCTATGCTTAAGACAAATTTTTGCAAATTTCTTTTATTTTAATTAATTCTTGAATAGATTCTTTCATAGTATTTTTATTCCAAACTGTCCCTAGAACAGCAATTCCATCAAAACCTTTTTCTTTGCATTCATTTATATTTCCAGAATGAATACCTCCTAATGCATAAGTTAATTTATTTTTTAATTCCTTTACATTCCAATTATGATTCGGAAAATAATTCTTTTTAGAAATGCTTCTAAATATTGGACTGCAAAACGAGTAACTAAATGAAGCATTAAATTTTTCAAAATCAATAGGATCATGAAAAGATGTACTTAAGTTTTTTTCATGTAAAGAATTAAAAGAATCATCTTCAATATATTTGCTTCTTTGTTGTTCACTTAGATGAAAACTATCTATATTATAATTCGCCAACCAAGTATCATAATAATGTAGAGAAGAAATCGACAAACATTTTTCAGGATATTGTTCCATATAATGATCGAATTCCTTTAAAGCAATATTCGGTTTACGAATATGAATTCTTTCTACTCCTAAAGAATATGCATTTTCTATAATCTCAAATTCATCTTTATGAAAATATTCGGGTGTAATTAAAATCCATTTCACATCAATTACATTTTAGATAATATACCTATAACGACACCTAATATAAATAACAAAATTCCTATCAAAAATATAAAGGACCCCAACACTACAAAAAACAATAATAATTTACCGATGGATTCTAAAAGTCTTAGTTTATACAATTTCCCATAAACATACGTATAAAATATTATGGTAAATAATAAAGTAAAAAAATATAAAGAAGGACTAATTAAAACACTTAATAAAAAGAAAAAACTCGTTCCTAAAAATGTAACACCTTGTATATATAAATTCGTAATTAAATGTTCTCCATAATTAAGTGGCTTACCATATACTATTTTGGAAAATAAAGCATAAAAGGGCAAGGCAATTAAAATGAATAAATTAAAATATTTTAAAGCAAATTTTTGATATTTTTTAGAATTTTCTAATTGTTCTGTTCGAAACTCAGGATCCTTATATGGGTTTGCAATATTATGATCATTTTCTAATTGATCAAAAATTGCAGCAATCATATCCATTTCTCCTTCATTTATAGCTGAATTTACTTCTACATATGAATCTGTAAAAATATTGAATATTAAAATGGTAATCGTTAATCCTATTGCTAAAAAAGGTATTGGATTAATATACTTTTTTCTAGTTCCAGATAAATATTCTGAAAGAATGACTTGTGGCTGAAGTAATAATGATTTTATAGTTACAAAATATTTATTATCCCAACCGAATATTTGATTAAAAAAATCTTTTATTATTTTTTGAATCGTGATGCGTTCAGTAATAATTTCTGCTCCACAATTGGAACAAAATTTATTTTCTTCAGAAAGACTTAAATTACAATTTTTACAATTTTGCATCTAGCTTATAAATATATTTCTTTTCCTTTTTCAGCAAATTCTTTCGACTTTTCTTCCATGCCTTTAGCTATGGCTTCTTTATCCATTTCAAGCATTCCATTTTCCTTCGCATAATCTCTAACCTCTTGTGTAATTTTCATCGAACAAAATTTAGGACCACACATCGAACAAAAATGTGCCACTTTTGCTCCATCTGCTGGTAAAGTTTCATCATGAAATTCTTTCGCTGTATCTGGATCTAATGAAAGATTAAATTGATCTTCCCATCTAAATTCAAATCTTGCTTTAGATAAAGCATTATCTCTATAATATGCACCTGGATGTCCTTTTGCTAAATCTGCTGCATGTGCTGCAATTTTATAAGTAATGACTCCATCTTTTACATCTTTTTTATTGGGTAACCCTAAATGTTCTTTAGGTGTAACGTAGCATAACATAGCTGTACCAAACCAGCCTATCATAGCCGCACCTATACCAGAAGTAATATGATCATAACCAGGAGCGATATCAGTAGTTAATGGTCCCAAAGTATAAAAAGGAGCTTCATGACATTCTTTAAGCTGCTTGTCCATATTTTCCTTAATCATATGCATAGGAACATGCCCAGGTCCTTCAATCATAACTTGAATATCATGTTTCCAAGCTATTTTAGTTAATTCGCCTAATGTCTCTAATTCAGCAAATTGTGCTTCATCATTCGCATCAGCTAAACTTCCTGGACGAAGTCCATCTCCTAAGGAAAAAGCAACATCGTAGGCTTTCATAATCTCACAAATATCTTCAAAGTGAGTATATAAGAAATTTTCTTTATGATGTGCTAAACACCATTTAGCTAAAATAGAGCCTCCTCTAGAAACGATTCCTGTTACTCTTTTAGCCGTTAATGGAATATATCTTAACAATACTCCTGCATGAATAGTGAAATAATCTACTCCTTGTTCTGCTTGTTCAATTAAAGTATCTCTGAATACTTCCCAAGATAGGTCTTCTGCTTTACCACCTACTTTTTCTAGTGCTTGGTAAATAGGAACTGTACCAACAGGTACTGGAGAATTTCGAATCACCCATTCTCTGGTTTCATGAATATTTTTACCTGTCGATAAATCCATAATGGTGTCTGCGCCCCATCTACAAGCCCAAACTGCTTTCTCTACTTCTTCTTCAATACTTGATGTCACAGCAGAGTTACCAATATTAGCATTTATTTTCACCAAAAAATTTCTACCTATAATCATAGGTTCCGTTTCTGGATGATTAATATTATTTGGAATGATTGCCCGTCCTTCAGCCACTTCTTTCCGTACAAATTCCGGTGTGATATACTCTTTTGGGGTATTCGCTCCAAAAGAATTACCTGGATGTTGAACTCCCATATCTTCCACCTCTTGAATCCTTTGGTTTTCACGAATGGCAATGTATTCCATTTCTGGAGTAATGATTCCTTTTTTTGCATAATGCAATTGGGATACATTATGTCCTTTTTTAGCCTTAAGCGGTTTTTTAATATGCTTGAAACGCATCCAATCTAAATCATTATCATGCAATCTTGCTTGACCATACATCGAAGTCATTCCATCTAATTCTTCCACATCGCCACGATCTAGAATCCATTTTTCCCTTAACTTTTCTAATCCAACTTGTACATCAATTTCAACGGTAGGATCAGTATATGGTCCAGAAGTATCATATACAGTTACAGCAGGATTGTGTTGGATTTCACCTGTGAAGTTTTCTTTGGTATCTGATAAGGATATTTCTCGCATTGCGACTTTAATATCTTTATGTATTTCTCCTGTAACATAAACCTTTTTTGAATTAGGAAAGGGAGCTCTAGATATGATTTCTTTTTCTGGTATTCTTTCTTTTCGCATTTTACATCTTTTTATTATCCTCCAGCTGTCGCTGTAATGATGATGACATGATCATTTTCTTTTACAAAAACGGTTTCCCACTGGTTTCGAGGAATGACTTCTTCATTTATTGCAATGGCAATTCCTTTTGAATTTACATTTCTAAATTCAAGTAATGAAAGAAGGTTCATTTCTTTATCTAATGAAATTGAAGTTCCGTTAATCGTAATTTTCATATAAATTATTGACAATCAAATTGACTTTAGGACTGCCTAAATGGTAAGCAAATACTTATAGTATTAGAACTTTTTCCTACGGCAGTATGAACTGCATCAGGTAATGAGGGTATATTCTCAGCCCAAATGGGACACCCCTAAAGTCATTGATGCAAATATAAATAAAAAAAGCCTAGAATGTTCATATTACATTCTAGGCTTATTTAATAGTATTAAAAAAATTATTTATTAAAAATAATTTTTTCTGTTCTCCAACTTTCTCCTACTTTAATTTTTGCAAGATAAATACCATTGGTTAAATGACTAAAATCTAAATTATAATTTATCGCATTTACATTAACAGCATTTTTAGTAGTCATTAATTTTCCTGACAGATCGAAGATATTTAATAGGACATCATTAGTACCATTTAATACTAAACTAATATTTACAGGACCCGTAGTTGGGTTTGGAGAGATACTCCATGAATTGATTTCATCTAATTCATCAAGACTAGTAGAAGCCATACATTCAGCATCTGTATCTAATTTAAAATTAATAATAATAGAATCAGCTGAAATATCGCATACTGTCATATTAGGATCATTCGCATCAGAATAAGCAGCTGAATAAAATGCCCATTCGCCTGAAAATAATGGATAATTATTATCTGTTAATAATCCACCTAAATCTGAATCAAGAACAGACGGGAAAGCTCCACCTGACAAAAGAAAGATTCCACCTAAAGCTCCAGATCCTGTAGTTTGAGGGCTACAAATAATACCAACTCCTCCTGTAGATGTTTCAGAACCATCGGTAGACATTGTAAAAGTTTCAGCCCCACATAATAAAACAGGAGATTCAGAAGCGTCTAATAAACCGGCTGAACATTGAGAAATTGCGATATTATATGAAAAGATGATACTTAAAAATGTAATGATTAAAAAAGTAAAATTATTCTTCATAATTCATAAATTTTGATGATGATAAAAACTAAATCTAATTAAAAAGAATCGAAATATGTGACATAACACAAAATAAATTGTCTTAATATCAAATAAATATTAATTATATATGTAATATAATTGATATAGGATTATATTTACGTTTTGATTCAAAAAATGAATGAAAATTTAAAATTATTTATTTAAAGCGCTGATAATCAGTTTTTAATAAGCATTTAATTTAATTTGATAAGATATTGATTTTTATATAGAATTTAATTAGGTAATGTTTTTCCTATAAAAGTCAAGTATTTACAATAATTAGTGCAACTTTTTTTTGAATTACTACGTATATAAAGTATAACAATTTAATGGATAGAATATGAGACAACTCAAAATCACGAATAAAATTACTGCTAGAGAAAGCCTTGCCTTAGATAAATATCTAAATGATATCGGTAAAATTACTATGCTAACAGCAGATGAGGAAGCGGAAATGGCAAGAAAGATTCGTGATGGTGATCAAAATGCACTAGAGAGAATGACTAAAGCCAATTTAAGGTTTGTTGTATCTGTAGCTAAGCAATATCAAAACCAAGGATTATCCTTGAGTGATTTAATCAATGAAGGAAACGTAGGTTTAATTAAAGCAGCAAAACGCTTTGATGAAACGAAAGGGTTTAAATTCATTTCATATGCGGTTTGGTGGATACGTCAATCAATACTTCAAGCTATAGTAGAGTATTCTAGAATTGTTAGATTACCACTAAATAAGGTCGGTTCTTACAATAAAGTAAATGAAGCTTATTTATCTTTTGTACAAAATTTCGAAAGAGAGCCAACACATGAAGAATTAGGCGAGATTTTAAATTTAAAGCCTAGTGAAATTAGAAACATGTTAAAAGGAGGGAGAAAACATCTTTCTTTTGATGCTCCCATCTCAAATGAAGAGGGTTCATCAACTATGCTTGATATCATGACATTTAACACTGAAGATTCTTCGCCAGATAATAAATTGATGAAACAATCTCTAAAAGATGAGGTTCGACATGGTTTATCTTTATTATCTCCAAGAGAAGTAGAAGTACTTTCTTCATACTATGGATTAAATGGAAATAAATCATTAACGCTTGAAGAAATAGGGGAGCTATATGGATTAACTCGGGAGAGAGTTCGTCAGATAAAAGAAAGAGCTATCAGAAGATTAAGAAAATCTTACAATAGAAATGCGCTAAAATCTTATTTAGGCAAATAAAGAATTCCAAACAAATAAACAAAGGAGTAATACTTTTTAAAGTGTTACTCCTTTTTTATTTTTAATGTTTATTAGAAAAGACTTGAATATCTTTAATATTTACATATTCTGGTCGTGATGCAATGAAATAAATAATTTCTGCTACATCTTTTGCGGTCATTGGTCGATCTTTATCGTTCTCTTTCGCTTTTTCAATTTCTTTACCCCAACGCACGTAAGGAAATTCAGTTTCTCCTACTGCTCCTGGACTTATTGAACTCACTCTAACATTATATTCTTTTAGATCTACTCGCATGGATTCAGTTAAGGCATCGACAGCATGTTTTGTTGCACAATAAATACCATCAGAAGGAATAATTTTTTTTCCTGCCATTGAGCTAATATTAATGATATGTCCTTTTTTCCGATTCACCATATTTGGACTTACTAAACGAGTCATATACAACATACCTTTTATATTGGTATCAATCATAGTTTCCCAATGATCTAAATCACCTAAATGAATTGGGTTTTTTCCTTTTGCAAGTCCAGCATTATTAATTAGGATATCTATATTTTTAAATTTATTTCCTAAATTTTCTAAAGCAATTTTACAAGCAGCGGCATTTCGAATATCGAAGTTTAATATTTCAACTTGCACTCCATATTTTTCTTCTAATTTTGATTTTAATTTTTCTAAACGCTCTTTTCTTCTTCCTGTTAAAATTAAATCATGCCCTTGAGATGCAAAGTGTTTCGAAGTCGCTTTTCCAATACCAGAAGTTGCACCAGTTATCAGAACAGTATCTTTTATTTCTTTTAAATCAGGTTCAATTTCATTGTCTTGAATTTGATTAAATATTTGGTCATCTTTTACATATACTTTTTCTTCAACCTCTTCCTTAATTAATATTTCTTCCTCAACTACTGTTTCAATTATTACTTTATTTTCAAATTCATTAATTTCATTTTCTACGGCTTCTTTTTCTATAATTAAATCAGGATCATTTTCATTCAATGATTCAATGTTACTATTTCCATTTGTATTTATAAATTCATCTTTCAATAATTCATTTGGGAAATCATTAGATATTTCAGTATCTAGCTCTATTTTCAAATTAGAAATTTCTAAAACATCTTCTTCCGCTTTAATTATTTCATTCTCTGTTTCTAATTCTTGTAGGAAGTTTTCTTTGTTTATTTCTTCAGCTTCTTCTTGTTTAATTTTTAACTCTGGTAAATCTTCCTCTT
>JAHDFV010000145.1 GCA_020627985.1 Saprospiraceae bacterium | reverse complement strand
TTTTATTTTAAATGATTCACCATTTTCTATCTTAAATATTGAAGGCGCAAAAGAAATTGCTATGGAATTAAATTCTTTAAGCAAAGCCCAAAATATGGCAGGTTGGAGAGTTGGTGTTTTAGCAGGAAAAAAAGAATGGATTGAAACTGTTCTACGATTTAAATCCAATATGGATTCAGGTATGTTTAAACCCGTTCAATTAGCAGCAACAAAAGCGCTAGCATTATCTGAAGATTGGTACAATGATTTAAATGTTATTTATCAAAAAAGACAAAAGAAAGTTTTTGAAATCATGGATCAATTAAATTGTAAATATGATCCCAATCAAAAAGGAATGTTTGTTTGGGCTAAAATACCAGATACAGAAAAGAATGGTTTTGAATTAACGGATAAAATATTAAATGATAAAAATGTTTTTATCACGCCTGGAGGCATATTTGGTTCTAATGGTGATCATTATATTAGAATATCATTATGCAGTCCACTAGAAATTTTTGAAGACGCCTTAAAAAGAATTCGCAATTAAAATGACAATTACAATTATAGGAATTGGATTAATTGGCGGTTCACTCGCCATTACTTTAAAAGAAAATGGTTTTGCCAAAAAAATCATTGGTGTAGATATTAATCCAGAAAATATTGACAAAGCTTATCGTAGAAGATTAATTGATGAGGATATGAAAATGGAAGATGCTATACCAGCATCTGATCTTATTATTCTTTCTACTCCCGTAGATGTCATGATAAAATTATTACCTCAAATTTTAGATCAAGTGACCGATCAAGTGGTCATGGATGTAGGTTCAACTAAAATGAATTTATTAGCTAAAATTAAAGATCATAGAAATCGAAAAAATTATGTAGCGACACATCCAATGGCAGGTACAGAATATTCTGGACCTGAAGCAGCTGTTCCAAATTTATTTGATCACAATTGTACTGTAATTTGTAATCCAGAAGAAAGCAGTTCAGCAGCTTTAGAAAAAGTAAAAGCTTTATATGCATCAATTCCAATGAGCATTTTAAATTTAGATGCAAAATCTCATGATGTACATACTGCTTATGTTTCTCACATTTCACACATCAGTTCTTTTGCATTAGCCCTTACCGTTTTAGCGAAAGAAAAAGATGAAAATAGAATTTTTGAATTAGCAAGTGGTGGATTTAGTTCTACTGTTCGTCTAGCTAAAAGTTCGCCTGAAATGTGGGTTCCCATTTTTAAACAAAACAGAGATAACGTATTAGATGTTCTAGATGAACACATTAATCAATTGGCTCGTTTTAGAAGTATATTAATTAAAAAAGATTATCAAAAATTTCATGAGCTGATTCAAGAGAGCAATGAAATTAAAAGAATTATAAAATAAATCATTATGAATATTAAACCCATTTTTAATAAAAAACAAGGTCAACCTATTATTATTGCTGGTCCTTGTAGTGCCGAATCTGAAGAACAAATATTAAAAACAGCAGAAGGACTATCTAAAGGAAATATTGATTTATTTAGAGCAGGAATTTGGAAACCAAGAACAAGACCTGGATCTTTTGAAGGCGTGGGTAGAATTGGTTTAAAATGGTTACAGAAAGTAAAAGAAGAAACAGGCATGAAAGTCACAACAGAAGTGGCAAATAGAGAGCATGTTTTTGAAGCTTTAAAACATAATATTGATGTCTTATGGTTAGGAGCAAGAACGACTGTAAATCCTTTTTCTGTTCAAGAAATTGCAGATGCACTTGAAGGAACAAATGTTCCTGTCATGATTAAAAATCCAATTAATCCTGATTTAAAATTATGGCTTGGTGCTATAGAAAGAATTTATAAAGCAGGCATAGAAAATATTGCAGTAATTCATAGAGGATTTTCGCATCATGGTGATTCAGGTTTTAGAAACATACCGAGATGGCAAATCCCCATTGAATTAAAAAGACAATTTCCGAACCTAGAAGTCATTTGTGATAATAGTCATATTTGTGGACGAAGAGATATTTTATCTGATGTGGCACAAAAAGCAATGGATTTAGATTTTGATGGTTTAATGACTGAGTCACATCCTGATCCTGATAATGCTTGGTCTGATGCGGCTCAACAAATTACTCCTGCAACTTTTTTAAAATTAGTAGATAATTTAGTTCTAAGAAAAACCACTTCTGATAATACAGCTTTCATAGAATCATTAGTTCATTTAAGATCAGAAATTGATGAAATTGATTCAGAATTAATTAATACACTTGGACGTAGAATGCAAATTGCTGATAAAATAGGCATGTATAAAAAAGAAAATAATATTGCCATTTTACAAACCGATCGCTGGAATGAAATTTTAGATAATCAAATTGCGAAAGGTAAAAATGTGGGTTTAAGTGAAAACTTTATGAGTATTATTTTAAGAGCCATTCATCAAGAATCCATTAATCACCAGGCAGAGATTATGAATAAAGCACAGTTAGAGGATTTACAAGGAAAATAAAATGAAATATTTTTCATCTGTCCTAAATTATTTTTTCTTGGGGCTATTACTCCAGATTTTTCCGACAACTGTTTGTGAGGAATAATCCCCAAGAAAAAATAAAAAATGATAAATCTTTCCCTAGATTTCTTTTTAGTCCAAAACTTTGGGTCAATAAATGGTCCGATATCAATAATGAAACAGGAGCCATTTTATCTTGTTCTTGTGTAAAAGATTCTTAATTTTAGACTTCTTTCTTTTTATAGTCTAATGGAATTTTTTGCATTCTATGAATACATTAATCAAACATATACAAAAAAAAGATCCCTCTAACTGCTCAATTAGAGCAAGCCATTCTGAAAGAATTTAAACAAAACAAAATTGAAATAGGTGATTTATTGCTTAAAGAATTTAAGCATGTCCGCAAATTATATTATATTGAAAAGGGAATTTTTAGAACTTATTATATACATAATGAAAAGGAAATTACTTCTTGGTTTTATACCGAAAATCAATTCCTAACTTCTTGGAGTGGATTTTATAACCAAGAAACTTCACATGAATACATCGAAGCTTTAGAAGAAGCTACTATTTATTCTATAGAATATTCTGCTTATCAAAAATTAATTAATTCATACCCTTCTTTTGAACGCTTCACGAGATTACTAGCAGAAGAACAATTAGCTTTTATTGATTCTTTTTTTAAAGGCTATTTATTTATGACGGCTTCTGAAAAATATAAATTATTACTTTCCATTATTCCTGATATTGAATTAAGAGTAAAATTAGGCTACATCGCTTCTTTTCTAGGAATATCACAAGAAACCTTAAGTAGAATTCGATCTATAAAGTAGTTTTTGATCTATGTCAAAAACATAAAGAACAATAGGCTTTACATTTATACTATCGTTCACTTAAATAGATAAAAATGAAGAATACAAAATTCAGAACAATAATCGGATTAGCATTATTATATACTGCTGTTTTATTTAACATAGAATGGATATGGGCTATACTTTTTTTATTTTGGGTCATTCCTGATTTATTTTCAGGAACTACTTATTTTATAGAACCTGTAGAAAAAAAGAGTCATCCTTTTTTATATTGGATTATCATTTCTTCTTGGATTTGGATGTCTATATACATGTTGGCTAGTCCATTTCTACCACAGTTAAATGTATTGAATTATAATACAACTCATTCTGTTACTGAAACGGGAAAGTATGTTGATCAACCCATTATTAAGAATACTCAAAAGGTTTCTAGTCATATTTCGAATCTAAATGATACTTCTCATTCTTCAGCAGTTAAAATGGTAAACCAACTAAAACCAAAAGATAAGACAATTACACAAAAAGAAGGTAATTCAATACTTCGGACTCCAATTAAAAAAGCGAGTAAGGAAAATTTAGATTATAAAACGTTTCAACAAAAGGAGGATAAATATTACATTGGTATTACTCTAGATATGAATACGAATGATCCTGATTTAACGAAACACACCAACGAACTATGGGATTCTTTTTATCAAAATGATATTAGTCCTGTTATTCCAAACATTATTGATGAACGGATTTATTTTATTTATTCTCCTACAGATCAAAAAGGAAATTATAAAGCGACAATCGCTTATCAAACTCAAGATATTAATGATGTTTATGAAGGATTAAATGGTATTAAAATTCCTCCTTCAACTTTTGCAGTAATAGAACAAAAAGGATATAATGCAGAAACATTCGTAACTGATACTTGGGAAAAAGTATATAATTCTAATTTAAATTTCAAAGATGGATATAATTTAGAGGTGTATGAATTAAATCAAGATTATTCTGTTAAGAATTCTGAAATTAGAATATCAATATATTAATATTATGATGTATAAAAAATGGAAAACAATTGTAGCCCTAGTCCCAATGATCATTGCAATTGTTATGCAATGGTGGTGGTTTTTTACTTTTCTATTTATACTACAAATTATTTTTAGTTTACAGATAGGATCCATTGAATATGTGGAAGAAGTAAAAAAAACAGAACATCCATTTTTATTTTGGTTTATCATTATTTTGTGGAGTGTTTTAGCACTTTATTCTATTCGTTTTTATTTCCAATAAAAAATATCAAATTCATGAATCATAAAATGCCCATACTGCCTGTAGAAGCTTATACTTCTCAAGAATGGTTTGATCAAGAACAAAAAATTATCTTTGGTAATTCTTGGCAATTTGCAGGACTAGTTGAAGATGTTAAAGATCCAGGCGATTATGTTACCGTTCAATGTGGTTTTCAAAATATTGTTATTGTAAAAGGAAGGGATCAAAGATTGAGAGCGTTTCATAATCTTTGCAGACATCGAGGAACACAATTATTAAGAGCCGTTGGAAAGAAACAAAAAGCAATCACTTGCCCTTATCATGATTGGACGTATAATTTAAATGGTCAATTAATCAGTGTCCCAGAAAAAGAAGTTGAGTTTCCAGATTTAGAATTAGATAAAATATGTTTGCATAAAGCTTCTGTTGATATTTGGAGAGGAATGCTTTGGGTACATCCTAAACCTAATGCAGGTCCAATTACAACATGGTTTAAAGATTGTTGGGAACATTTAGGTCCTCATAATCCAAATCGATTAATTGAATATCCAGATAGCTATTATGAAAAAACGATAAAAGCGAATTGGAAAATTGTTGCCGAAAATTATATTGATGTTTATCATTTAGCTCATTTGCATTCCAATACTTTACAAATGTATGATCATGCCAACGCAAAATATGGATTTATTGGAGATCATTATATGTTTTGGGAACCGCTATCTAAAGACTATAAGGATAATTTAGATAAACTTATCCCCTTTAAAAGGATTCAAGAAATGACTGACGAATATTTAGGGGCTTTTGTTCCTTGGCTTTTCCCAAATTTGGGATTATCTGAAGGAGAAAGCAGCTGGAGTATTTTCCATACCATTCCTATTTCTCCTAACGAAACTAAAGTTATTATTCGTTCTAAATTAGAACCTATGACAGAATGGGAATATACCAAACAACAAACCAAATCAATGATGAATTGGGGACGGATCATGGGGAATAAAACTAAATATGGAAATTCACCCAATAAAGATTCTAAAGATCCTATGGATTGGAATGACTTTATGGAAGAAGATGTTTATGTCTGCGAACAACAACAAAAATCGTTAAACAATCCATTATTTAATGTAACGACTACGGCTAAACACGGTGAAAGTACAATAAGAAATTTTCAATCTATTATTCTAAAATGGATGAAAAAAAATTAATTTAGAATTATGTCAAATCAATTTTATAAACTTAAAATATCACAAATAAATTATCCGATTGAAAGTGCAACAACCCTCACTTTTCAAATTCCAGACCATTTAAAAGAATTATTTATTTTTAAACCAGGTCAACATTTAATACTTAAATTTAATATTAATGGAAAGGAAGTGAGAAGAAGTTATTCTTTAAATAGTACGCCTTATATTATTAATGAAATTCAAATCACCGTTAAAAGAATAAAAAAGGGTTTAGTTTCTAATTATATCGGAGATCAATTAGAAGTGGGTCAGGAAATAGATGTTATGCTACCTCAAGGTAGATTTCATGCAGACATTCATAAAGAAGATTATAAAACGTATTTTCTTTTTGCAGCAGGAAGTGGAATTACACCCATTTTTTCAATTTTAAAATCTGTGTTAACTGAATCTATAAATAGTAGTGTTTATTTATTTTATGGAAATAAGAATCAAGATTCTATTTTATTTTATGATGAATTAAATAACTTAGAATCTAAGTTTTCTAATCGATTAAAAATTATTCATACATTAAGCCAACCTAAAGTTTGGTCTACTTGGAAACAATGGAAAGGCAAACAAGGAAGAATTGATAAAAATGCAGTAGAATGGTTTATTACAAATCACCCTCCTATCGCCCAAAATACCGAATATTATATTTGTGGACCTCAAGCCATGAATATTGATATTCGAAATGCACTTTTACAATTACAAATACCAAAAGAAAACATTCATCTGGAACAATTTGGTGGAAAAGTAAATAATTCAGAACTTAAAATTAAAGCTTTTCCAAATGCATTATTACATGTAAAAATTGAAGGGAAGAATCATTCCATACTTATTCCTGAAGGAAAAACAATTTTACAAACATTAAAAGAAAACAATCTCAATCCACCCTATTCTTGTGAAAGTGGCGTTTGTGCTACCTGTGTAGCAAAACTAAAAAAAGGAAATGCACAAATGACATCTTGTATGGCATTAAATGATGATGAAGTAAACAAAGGATTAATTTTAACTTGTCAAGCCCTACCGATGACAAAAGAAATAGAAATTGAATTTAATACTTAATATCTTTGCTTTTTGATCTATATCAAAACAACCCATTTCAAATGAAGATATCTTTACAATGAAGTTATTTTCAAACTAAAAAATATTTACAATGATACGTAATACAAAATTTGCTTTTATAATCATCTTGTTTTCTATTTGTTTTCTGAATTGTGAACAAGATAATGACAACACAATTATTGATAATGGTGAAATTAAAGGTTATAAATTACTAGAAGATTTAACTGGACATTGGGTCGGAACCAATGAAACAGCTTATGGTACTTTTGATTGGTTCGCTTTTGATTTTAGACCGATCTCTGCTTCACATACTCATTCTATTTATGAAGGAGGTTCTAATCAAAATATTATCACTTCCGTTTTCTTAGCAGACTTTGAAGGAAAACAACAAATCATGGCAAGAAATGGAGGTTGGTTAGGTTCTCAATATCGAGCTACCTATTTCGTTTTAGATCGATCTGAAATTACAAATGGAGTTACATATTATAGATTAGTTGATGCAGTAGGTGGAGTCCAAAGATCATACATGGAATTTAGATTTGAAAATAATACTATGCAATTCGATGCTTATAAAGATAATAGTGGCACGTTAGATGATCCTATTCATCATATGGGTTTTTCAGGATCTAATTATAATCCTACTTATGCACAAACAGCTAAAGATTTATTTAATTTTCCGCAAGAAATTTCTGAAGTCAATTTAGATAATCAATTTAATAATTTAATAGATCCTAATTCTGCTTTATTTTTAGAAGAAAATTTAGATCCTTTTCCTAAAAGTGATCATGGACATATTAGTGATCTAACCATAAATATTGAAAGAGATCCTTCTATTTCGAATGAAGATCTTTTATTGTATATTTCTACAGAACCGATTGTTAATTCAAATGGTGTAGTTGACTTTGAAAATTTAGATCGTAAAGTCGTTCGAACAATTGATGTAAAGTCTACTGAGTCATTTTACACAACAACTTATTTGCATCCTGATGATTATTATGTGACTTTATTCTCAGATTTAGATAATAATTTTTATCCATCTTCTGGAGATTTTAGCCATGAAAGTAAAGCCATTTCAGTTGCACCTGACAGTACACCTAATATGGATGTTGTAGTAGATATGTCTTTATAATTTCATTATCCATTTTGAATTAAAAAGAATCCATTAAGAATTTATAATGGATTCTTTTTACTTTTATAGCATCAATAAAACTCCAATATAAAATATGTCCGTAATAATTATCCCCATTGGTATTATCGGTGCCTTATTTACAACAATATTAATTTTTAGAAAACAGCAAAGGCAAGCCAACTTAATGCATGAATATGAAAAGAATAAAATTCAATACGATGAATTTAAGTCTTTACCTTTTGATGTAAAAGAAGTAGAAATTTCTTATGATAAAGAAAACAATTTTATCATAGGATTAACACCAACATATATTGTAGAAGCAGTAGGAAATTTCACAATTAAATCCAAAGCTAAACATGAAAACGGTGATTTTAATATTGATTTTACTTTTACAAGTAATGATCAATATAAATATTTAATTTCTGTGAATACTGCACATGCTAATGGTAATAATTTCCTTCATTTTCTAGCTCATTTATTTGAAATAGAGATAAATCCAAGGAAAGAAATTGTAAAAGAAACCATTCTGAAATCAGAAGGATATGTTTTTACTAAAGACTCTTTTTTTGAAAAAAGAACTTATACCTGTTCTATTATCATTCCTGATATCATCCCCTTAGATTTCCCTAAATTAAATATAGAATTAGATTTGAATCAGGAAAAAATTTACTTAAAATAAGTAAATCAAAAAAATAGAGAAATGATTTTAAATCATTTAATTTTTGTGCCTAATATTAGAAATTAGAATTAGTGTGAATATCATTATCAAATCATTAACAATTGATCACACACCCATTTTTAATAATCATACGTCTTAATGATAGTAACCAAAATTTAAAATTATGTTTGAAATTGCAAAAATATTAAGTATAGCTATTTTAAGTTTAAATTCAGGTAATCTAGATAAAGAAAATGTATCTCCTACTACCAATGAGTTTATAGGCACATGGGAATGGGTCAGTACATCTATTTCTGGAAGAGGAGGTGTGAATACTACCCTAGCATCTGATACTGAAATGACAAAAACCATAGTAATTACAGAAGACTTTCTTTTAAAAGTAATTGAAAATGGGAAAACAGTTTGCGAAGACAATTTTGAGTTTATTGAAACAAATAAACCCATGGGAAATAATATAAAAGGAGAATGTCTTAAAGGTAATTTTTCAATAAAAGATGGTACTTTAAATCAATATGAATATCTAGGATGTCCAAGTAGTAATACAACTTACGTTAAAAAATAAAACGTTTTCTTATTCCTATAAAAAAGTCCATGGTAATTGCCATTGGCTTTTCTATACCCTAAAACCCTAAAGGGACTTTCAAAACTGTAAAGTCCCTTTAGGGTTTTAGGGTTTTAAGACTCTCTAACTCTATTTAAGAATTAGATTAAAACAAAAGTCCCTTTTAGGATTTAGGGTGTTTGTCCCCCTAGAAATTTAGAATAAATTAAAAAGTCCCTTTAGGGATTTAGGGTGTTTGTCCCTTTAGAGATTTAGGGTGT
>JAHDFV010000144.1 GCA_020627985.1 Saprospiraceae bacterium | reverse complement strand
CATTTTACTTTTGAGACAGCCTCTTTTTTTATTTTCATTAAACTTATTGAAATAGATGCTGTTTGAATTGTCATGTCGAAATGGAGGAAGTTTATATTTAATTTTACAATTTTAGGAGGCATCCAATATGTAGTTGTAACTATTATTGCGATGCTATTTTATTCAGGAGGTTCAAAGTCTAATCCAGCAAATACTACTTATTTATGGAGCGAAAACTTTTTATCTGACCTAGGAAGGATGAGCACTTTTACAGGTGAATCCAATATTATACCTTCCTATTTATATTGTATCACATTGTCAATTACTGGCATCTCTGCCATTTGTTTATTCTTTCTTGTTTGGGAATTATATAAACGACAAAATTCACATAGAATCCTTACAAGTTTAATG
Source organism: Saprospiraceae bacterium (assembly GCA_020627985.1). Lineage (GTDB taxonomy): Bacteria > Bacteroidota > Bacteroidia > Chitinophagales > Saprospiraceae > JAHDCE01. The sequence continues at coordinate 9,123 of JAHDFV010000144.1, read as the reverse complement.
TTGTTTTTAGGGATACTAGCAGGTGGACATTTGATTGGTATCGCTTGGTCGCCTAGTGATACGAAACCCATTCCACATGGTGCGAGTGTGATGGGCGCATTTCTATTCTTATTTTTAGCCTTAAGCTTATTAATGATTACGATTTATAGAACGAGCTATTACCCTAATATTTATGCTCATGTTTTAGGAATAGCATCATTTTCATTGTTAGGATACTTAGGCTTAATGTTTATTGTTAAAAATCCTAATATTGATTTTGATGGTTTAACCTTACATGTTGTAGGACAAAAAATTGTAGTTTATATGCTTATTCTGAGTTTATCAATTCAAGGACTTGGCCTTAAAAAAGTTTGGAAGGAAATATTTCATAAAGAGTCCGCAACCTAATATGGAATTCTATTGTTCTACTTACCTTTGCGGAACAATAGTAAAGATTATGGCAAAAATATCCATCAACCTTAAGGAAGGGAAAGTCAATAAACAAAGCAATATCATTATTGGTATTGATTTAGGTACGACAAATAGTTTAGTGGCTTATATAAAAGATGGTCAACCTGTTGCCGTTAAGGGAGTGGATCATAAAAATACCCTGGTACCTTCTATTGTTCATTTTGATGAGAATAATAAAATCATTGTAGGTGAATCTGCCAAGGAAAAATTGATTTCAGCTCCAGAAAGAACCATTTATTCTGTAAAAAGATTGATGGGCAAATCCTTTCACGATGTAAAGGACTTTAAAGATCATTACGGATATGAAGTCATTGATGAGGATGAAGAGAAATTAGTAAAAGTAAAAGTAGATCACCGATTTTATACTCCGATCGAATTATCAGCTGAAATTTTATCAGAATTAAAAAGAAGGGTAGAACAAGATTTAGAAGCATCGGTTTCTAAAGCTGTGATAACAGTTCCTGCTTATTTTAATGATACACAACGTCAAGCAACTCGAGACGCAGGTAAATTAGCAGGATTAGATGTTTTAAGGATTGTCAACGAACCTACTGCTGCTAGTTTAGCTTATGGCGTGGGTTTAAATAATGAAGTAGATGAAACAGTGGCTGTTTATGATTTAGGAGGAGGAACTTTTGATGTATCCATCCTTGAAATTCGAGCGGGTATTTTTGAAGTTTTATCAACCAATGGGGATACTTTTTTAGGTGGAGATGATTTTGATAGAGCCGTCGTAGAATATTGGATGAAACAATACAATTGGAATGAAAAAGATATTCAGGAAGATAAAGCTTTAAGTCAATCTATACGTTTATTAGCAGAAGAAGCGAAGAAGACTTTGTCTACTAAAAATTCTTTTTCAGGCCATGTAAATCATCAAGAAGTTTCACTTACAAAAGATGCATTTAATGAATTGATTAGCCCAATAATACAAAAGACAATTCAAGCTTGTCAAGAAGCAGTGAAAGATGCTAAATTGGATATAGATGAAATTGAAAAAGTAGTTTTGGTAGGTGGATCTACTCGAATTCCTTTGGTTAAAGAAAAAGTTTCCGCTTTCTTTCAGAGAGAAGTTTTTGATGATTTAGACCCAGATGAGGTAGTTGCTTTAGGTGCAGCAGTACAAGCAGATGTTCTAGCTGGGAATCAAAAAGATGTACTTTTATTAGATGTTACTCCTTTGTCTTTGGGTATTGAAACCGTAGGAGGATTAATGGATACAATTATTGCGAGGAATGCAAAAATACCTTCTAAAGCAGGTAGAAATTATACGACTTCTGTAGATGGTCAAACGAATTTAAAAGTAGCTATTTTTCAAGGAGAAAGAGATTTAGTAAAAGATAATAGGGCTCTTGGAGAATTTATATTAAAAGGAATTCCTCCCATGCCAGCAGGAATTCCCAAGATTGCAATTCATTTTATTATAGACGCTGATGGTATTTTAAAAGTTCAAGCCATGGAAGAGCGATCTGGTGTTAAAACTGAAGTTGAAATTCGATCACAATATGGTGTAAGTGAAGAAGAAATGGCAATTATGCTATTGGAATCATTGAAGAATGCTGAATCAGATATGAAAGCTAGAGGGTTATTAGAAGCGAAGATAGAAGCTAAAAATATTATCCTTTCAGCTGATAAATTCTTAAAAGCCAATAAAGAATTATTAAGTCAAGAAGAATATCAACAAACGCAACTATTAACCATTCAATTAAGAGCGACAGTTGAAGGAGCGGATAAGCATTTGATTAATGAAGCCATGCAACAATTAAATACTTATACACATCCCTTAGCTCATAGGGCTATGGATCATAATATTGCGACAGCAATGAAAGGGAAAAAGCTCTAATCTACAAATTAGACCAAAACATTAAGAAACCTAACAATAAAAGGACGAGGGTAATAGCCACAATAATTATAAATGCTTGGCGAGCTTCTTTTTTGTTTTGAGCCTCTAACTTTTGCTTTCTTTTAGATTTAGCCATTTTTGTCTTTTTCTGATGGTAAGTAAATTTCTACATCCCAATATAGAAATCAAAATTGAAATAAGGAAATTTTAATTGTAAACAAAAGCCCTAGCATCATATGATATTAGGGCTTTTGTTCTTTTTTGAGAATTTTATTTCTTTTTAATTCGATTTAAACCTGTTTTTGCTTTACTATGAAGACTCGATTTATATTTATCTGGATTCATATTTAAGCATTTATTAAAGTAAACTCTAGCCGCTGAATAGTCTTTTAGATTTTCTTTAATAATACCCGCTTGCAAAGAAGCATTGCAAATAAAATAATAGGTTTTATTATAGCCTTTTTCTATAGTCGTATTAAACTCTTTAATTGCATCTGTATACTGAAATCTAGATTGTAAAACTCTTCCCTTTCGGTAATGGTATTCTAATTGATCTTTTTCTGATGTTATTGCAAAGACATCAATATTATTAAGCGTTTCTAGTGCTTCAAAACTATATCCACCGTCAAATTGAATTCTTGCTTTGGTTAATTGTGGATGCGGTACAATACCACTTTGAGCAGCCTTTAAAGCCTTTCCATCAGGATCAATAGAAGCATGCCCTTCTGTCAATACTTTTTTCATATAGGTATGATATCCAGAAGAATTTCCATTAATTAATTCTTGCCAAGCGAGTAATTGATAAGTTTCTTTTATGTAATTTCTTCCTTTAAATTGATTGACATAATTTAATAAATGTTTAGAAGCTGCTGGATCTTGTTTGGATAATTTACCCAATCCAAGCATATATTCTAAATAAAGAAAAGGGTGGTATTGGCTGCCTTTAGGAGTATTTTCTAATAATTGAATCGCATCATCTGTTTTTCCAGTATGCATAGCAACACTAGCCTGTGCGAAAGTGATCAAGGGATTTTTGCTAGGATCTAATTTACTGGATCTAATAATACGCCAAGCATCTTCACCCGCATTGCCAATGTGTAAAACCATTAAAGCATACATGATAATAGTTTCCTCTTCAAAGATGAATTCATTGTTTTTAGCATAGAGTACCACTTCTTCGATTTCTCTTCTTCCTTGCTCAATAGTGCCGCTCATACCTGCTAATTTAGCAACCCATTTGAAATTGGGCGGAATAGAACCAATCAATGAATGAAGAATACCTAAACTCTTTTTATTGGCAACAAAATCTGGGAATTTTTCCTCGTTTTTCTCTAAGAAATTGAACGCTTTTCTTACTTCAAATGCAGCAAGCCTATATTCTTCAAATTTTACCCGTGCAACAGCCCAATGTAAGCGAACCTCTGCTTGTGTATATAAATGATATGGCGATTTAGAATCACCAGATTTCAACTTTTCTAATCTTCGATCTTTATTCTTTTCTAGTCTTTGAAACTCCTTATAATCTTCATCAATATAGATTTTTAGAAAATCGATATAATTATCTACATAATGAACCAAAACATTATTAGGTTCTTCCAATTTTACTTGTGCAGAAAGTATTCTAGCTTCTTCAAATTGAAGACTAATTGCTTTTTGATATGCATCTGTTAATTTAGGCGAAAATTCGTAGTAATTTTCAGCTTGTAGATTACTAAAAAAGCTTATAAAAGTAAATGAAAGTAATAGAATCCTAATCATCTTTGAATACATCTAAATGCTACAGTATAGTATTAATACAAGTATAACGTTTTCAAAATTAAAATGTGTTGATAAAAAGAAAGCCTTGAAAGTGTTTAACGATACTTTCAAGGCTTTTAACATGAGTATAACTCAAATTATTATTCTTCAGTTTTTGCAACTTCTTCTTTAGGTTTTTTACCTACCATCTGAATATCGTCGTCAACAAGAACTCTTCCACAGTGCTCACAAGCCTGTATTTTTTTTCTTTGTGTGATTTCTAATTGAATTTGTGGTGGTATTTTATTAAAACAACCTCCACAAGAATCTCTTGATACACATACTACAGATAAACCATTTCTATAATTATTTCTAATTCTATCGTATGATTTAAGAAGGCGATCTTCGATTTTTTTACGAGCTCTTTCAGCTTTACGCTTCAGTTTCTCTTCTGTTTTTTCTGTTTTCTCGATGATCTTTTCTAGTTCAACTTTTTTAGCTTCTAGATCTAGATTCTTAGATTCCATACGTTCTTTGGTATTTTCCAAAGTCGTTTTCTTTACTTCAATATTTCTACGACTTTCGCCAATCCCTTTTTCGTATAAGCGGATATCTAATTTTTGTAATTCTAACTCTTTAGTTAAAGCCTCGAATTCTCTATTATTTTTTACGTTATTTAATTGACTTTCATAACGTTCAATTAAAGCTTGAGAATCCTTAATACTGCCTTCTAACTTAACAACATCCTTTTCTAAATCTTCAACAGAAACATTTAAGTTAGTAATCCGAGTTTGTAATCCAACGATTTCATCTTCTAAATCTTTTACTTCAATTGGAAGCTCACCTTTTAGGATTTCTATCTCTCCTAATTGTGAATCGACAAGTTGCAGTTCATATAAACTTTTCAACTTTTCTGGGATTGTCATTTCTTTCTTTGCCATATTATCAAAGATAATTTACAGGATTCGTATTGATATTAGTTTTTAAGATTGCAAATGTACTAAATTTCTTCGTTAAAAACTTATATAATAAGTCAATTGTATATTGTTCTGTTTCATAATGTCCAATATCTGCTATGATGATCTGACTATCAGCATCAAAAAACTCATGATATTTAAAATCTGAAGTGATAAAAATATCCGCCTTCTTTCGGATAGCTTTAGATAACAAAAAGCTTCCAGAACCTCCACAAACAGCGACTTTTTTAATTTTTTTCTTTGTAACATTCGTGTATTTAACACAACCTGTTCCCATTGTTTTCTTGAGCTGAGTTAAGAATTTTAAGGTATCCATTTCCTTTTTTAATTCTCCAATCATTCCTGATCCAATACCAGAATGTTTGACATCTACATCAAGTATATCATAATTGAAATCAATATCTTTTAATTCATAAGATAATGTAGATAAAATCAGACCTTTTAAAACTTTAGGAAAATGTATTTCTAACTTGACTTGTGGTAAGTTCTTTTTTCCCTTGGAACTAGCACCTAAACTAGAATAACTCGTACTAAATCTAGAATCTGTAGAACCTGCACCAATTTTAAATAAGGCTTTCTTTATAGCTTCTGTATGAGAAATGGGTAGGAAAATATTTAGTTTTTGAGAAATATTTTTAGGTGATAATATCTTAGTGTTTATAAGATTTAATTTTTCGGATATTTTAGCATTTACGCCTTGTTTTACATTGTCCAAATTGGTATGAATTGCATAAATTGCAATATCATTCTTTATCGCTTTGATAATAGTTCTTTCAACATAATCTCTACCATTAAACCTTTTGAGTCCTTTAAAAACAATTGGGTGGTGAGCGATAACTAGATTACACTTTTTATCAATAGCTTCATCTATTATACTTTCCAAAGAGTCTAAACAAATTAAAACCCCCTTTACTTTCGTACAAGGATGACCTACGATTAACCCAGAATTATCATATCCTTCTTGATAAGCTGAAGGAGCGATACTTTCAAGATATTTGGTTACGTCTTTAATTTTCATTTCAATGGTTTTTAAAGAAAAGTTGGAGATGAGTATACGAATTACTTATTAAATGTATTAATGATATGTTTACTACAAATACTGTGCAATGTTTCATTCTTTAGCTGAAAAAAAATGAGGAAATGGAATTTCAAGTTGGGTACCATAGTCAAAAGTGCCTGTAAGATTTGAAACAGTTAGCCCTAATAATCGCACTTGATCTCCTTTTTTTATATGTTCCCGAATTAGTTTTTCACTTTCATTCATTAAAAAATGAATATCATTTATTTCATGCTGAAAAGATATACTTCTTGTAATACTAGAGAAGTCCTTATACTTGATTTTTAAAGTGAGGGTTCTACCTGAACGATCAATAGCACTGAGTCGTTCAAATACTTTTTCCGCTATATGTTGAATAGCATCAAGCATTTCATCTTTTTGATATAAATCATTGGAAAAAGTTCGCTCTGCTCCAACAGATTTCCTGATTCGATCGGGTTGAACAGGGCGGTGGTCTTCTGCTCGTACAATGTGATAATACCATATACCAGATTTTCCAAATAGTTTTGCTAATTCAATTTTAGATTTATTTTTCAAATCTAAACCTGTCCGTATACCTAATCGATGCATTTTTTCAGCTGTTGCTTTACCAATTCCAAAGAATTTTTCAATCGGTAAACGCTCTAAAAAAGATAAAGCCTGATCAGGTTGAATGACGGCTTGACCATTTGGTTTATTTAAATCTGAAGCAATTTTAGCTAAGAATTTATTAATAGAAACACCCGCAGATGCAGTAAGTTGTGTTTCTTCAAAAATCCGTTGTCTAATTTCTTTAGCAAGTAGGGTAGCAGAAGACATGCCTTTTTTATTATTAGTTACATCTAAGAAAGCTTCATCTAAGGATAAAGGCTCAATCAAATCAGTATATTCTTTGAAAATACTTCTTATTTGATCTGAAGCTTCTTTGTAAGCAGCAAAATTAGAACCAACAAAAATGATAGCAGGACAAAGTTCTTTTGCTTTATAGCCTGGCATGGCTGAATGAACACCATATTTTCTGGCTTCATAACTTGCTGCAGCTACGACTCCTCTTCTTCCACTACCGCCAACAGCAATCGGTTTACCTCTTAACTCAGGATGATCCCTTTGCTCTACAGATGCAAAGAATGCATCCATATCAATATGAATAATTTTACGGTATTTAATTTTTTGCATGTGTTATTTCAACAAGACCATCAGATAGATAGTTGTAGTAATAAATTTAACAAAATATGATAAGAAAAAATTCAGTGATGCAGCATTATTTTACTAAGCTAGAATCATAAGGAGCATTGTAACCGTTTAATTCTACTTTTATTCGTTTTTTTGAACGCAATAATTCGAAATGTTCAGCTGGTACACAAGAAGTTAATAAAGGTAAACCTGGACCATCGGTCCATTCTAATTCTCTTAATAAAGGGAATGTAGTAGAATGAGCTAATCTGTTAATAAAGCCCTGATGATCATATCCTGCTTGTAAATTTAAAAATTGAAGTGGATGTGATTTTCTTTCAAAAAAGGAAGGAGTGGGAGCAGAAGGTAAAGTGAGTGTTGTAAGATTGGGCATCTTATCTAAAATTTTACCTCCTGCTCCATTCTCGTCATAAAAATCATTGCAAGTAATCATGCTTATGTTTTTATGGCGAGTGGATGTTTGTTCTACTTCAAATGAAGTAAGGTTCATAAATTGAGTGTTGTTATCTTTCAGTAATTCTGAAAGATCAAATAGTCTTGTTCCTTTCGTCCCCTGATCTGTTCCTTTAATTTCTATTGTAGAAATATAAGGAGCATATTCTTTATTGTTAATTAGGTTATAAAATTGATGTTGCCATGTTTCTTCATTAATATGAATGTAAGCGTATACATGTATCAAATTATTTTCATCTATCCAAGCGGCAGCTTCACTATCAAAAGCAGGGTTTTTGTCTAAGTACATGATACCTAAAAAGAAATGCTTAACTCTTGAAGTTAAAGGTATTTTCTTGTTAGATTTTGTTGTATTTAAATGACTGGCCACCGTCTTTGTTTAGTTGATAAATAGTGCAAATTTTTATTTGATGAATCTAATGTAGGATGTAAATACGGTATGACCAAATTTTGTGACAGGTTTTTTTGATAAATTTATGAAAAAAAGAGAATAAATCATGTAGTTTTATTCGCATATATTTTTATTATATGTCACAAGATGAAAATAAAGGTTTTTGTTTTTCAATTATTTGATTATCAATTGAATAAACTATTTTATTTTAAATGAATGAATAAAATGTTTAATAAATAAACAGTTGATTTTTAATAATATTCTTTTAAATTTTACTCACAATTAGAGTGACCTCGTAATCTTCCATTGTAACAATAATATTTTCAGATGGATAAGGCTGAATATCTTTTATGGTATATATATAATTACCTTCAGTTTTAGATTCTCCACAATCTATTTCACAAAGTCCTTTAATGTTTAATTCAAGATTAGTCGTATTCTGTAATAATGTAATTTGAGCTGTAGCTTGTCCTTGCCAAATACAAGCTACATTTGTTGGACAACGTCCCTCAGTTATGTTATCTAAATTCAATTTAATATTGGTCCCATTAATGAAAACTTCTTCTGATTCTGTTAATACGAATTCCTCATTTAAATTTGCATATTCTATATTTTCAGAATCAGAGCATGAGAGTAATAGACCCATAAGACAAAAATAGAAAGAGTAGATATAAGTTTTTTTCATAACATTTAGATTATATAAAGTAATTGTTGATATAAATCTATAGCTTCAATTAGATAATAGAATCGGAATTATTTTACTTTAATAATTAGGACTTTATAAAAATAAAAAAGGGTTGGGTTTGAACAAAAAAAGGGGAAGTACAATTTGTACTTCCCCTTTTTTTATTAATTATAGTTTATTACCACTTAATAGAGAATTCATAGAAATCATCATTATCTCCTAATGCAGTTGTTTGATTTACATTAGTACATTGTATTGCATAATATGTACCATTTCTTTCAATCAAAAATACATCACCAATGTTTACAGCAGGAGAAATAGTTGTATTGCCTGCAACATAGTCAAATGCTCCTTGGA
>JAHDFV010000143.1:7832-9530 GCA_020627985.1 Saprospiraceae bacterium | reverse complement strand
AAGTCACTTGATTGAGGAGATGGAATTGGTGCATCCGAAGGGGGAATAGAAGGGGGAAATTGATAGTGTTGTATCACCAATGCCATTTTTCATCTTATGTTAAGATGCTACCAAACAATTTTTAGTAAAGTTTGATCGGTTTAAAATACTCTTTTGGTTTTTTTATTTTTTTATCGAAAGAATAAATCTACTCAATACCAATCATTCTGATATTGGGAAGTATAAAAAAGATGAAGTAAAACTGTATACAGATATTGCCAAAAAACTGGCTGACACTTTAGATACTAAGGTTGCCTTTCTGCTTGGTGAGACCGAGGTTATGGAACTGCTAAAAGATCCCGATATGCTCAAACGTCAAACGATATTAATAACCTGCCTAAAAAAGATAAAGAAGGAATTTTGTTTGCTCTCCATGGTATGCTTCGTGATGCTAAAACTCGATTAGCATTTTGTTAAAACAGCCCCGATTAAATCGAGGCTTTCTATTTTATTCTATCATTTCTTTCTTCATCAGGGCATCTGAAAAATACTCCATCTTTATAGTTGTCAATTCCTTCTTAATAATCAGTGCCAGTTCTTTTCCTTCTTCATCAAGCTGATTGATCAATTCCTTATTTTCATAGCCATTGTAATGTTCATTTTCGTACTTCAATAGCCAATCTTTACGTTTTTAAATTGTTTCTTGACCTAACTGTAAATCTCCAGTTTAATATATCCACCGTTGTACTGGTCTCTTATTTTAGTTCCATTGAATGTTCCATCTACTGCTAAATATCTCATCAGAAGATTTTTACTATGGTCTAAAGAACCTGTGATCAATTACTCCATTCTTTGTCAGTCCGATTTCAAATACTCCATTCTTACCATTCATAGTTAGCGCCTTCTGGAATATTTTATAACCATTGTTTTTAGAATAGGCTGTGCTTTTAAAATGGCATCATCAAATGTATATGGGAAATTAATGACTAACAGGGTAATTCTCACATTCGTACTCTATCAGAATACTTAAAACTATGTTTTTATGCTTTGGTTACCTGTCCTACCTCCTTAGAGACACTCTATTCATTTCATTTCAACAGCTAATCCAGAGCTCCAAAATTCCAACTTTTGACCTTCATCAAACTCCAGGTAAAAATAACCACTACCTTCTTCATTAAACTCTATAAGCGCGCCTTCACGTTCTACTTTTCCCCTATATAAATTATCTATTGTTAAATTTTCTACTTTATTAAAATTAAAGAACTCCATTCCTTCAATCAATACATCCGAAAATTTGAAACTAATTAATGCATCATCCTTTATTCCTTTGAACCATATTATGAGTAACCCACCAATTTTGAGAATTACTTTAATACAATCAAAGTCATTATGGAAATCTATCCACTTATCACAATACTCATTTTGAGTCAGGTTCTTAAAAAGTTCTATATTCTTTGCTTGTATCATTTCAGTCTTTGCAAATATTTTCCAATCATTCTAATTTCCTGCTTCGTTATAGGTTGCGCAGTTTTGGAAGCACGACTTATGCTACGCAATTGACCATTGACAAAATTTTTGTTGTATACCTGTTTATGTGGTGTTGGCACTCCACCATGAGCCTTACCTGCTAAATCATATCGTATCTGTGTGGTTGGTGTTACTAGTGTTACAGAATTTCTTCCACCGTTTAACTTAACAAGCTCATCAGCCTGTTGTTTG
>JAHDFV010000143.1:0-7822 GCA_020627985.1 Saprospiraceae bacterium | reverse complement strand
TGCGCTACTTATAACTTCATCACCAGGATTTGAATAAACTTTAAGATTTGTAATTGCGGGATTTGGAGTCAAACCTCCACTAAATTCTTGTATTATCAAACCACTATATACTCCTTTCGATAACTTATAAGCAGTAAACGCTCCCCCAGCAATAAATGCACTTAAACCTTCTTGAACACCTGACTTTAATCCAGATTCCAAAGCATCATTAAAATCCCCATCTCCGAAATACAACATATTCCCAGTTTCTCTAACCACACCATCCGTAAATCCCGCTACACCAGCAACTGTAGAGCCTGAAAGAACAACTCCAACTCCAGTTGTAGCAGTTGGTAGTGCCGCTGCTGCTGCCCCTCCTGTAGCAAGTGCTAAAATGCCGGCACCCGCACCAATTCCAAAGGCCACTGCCCCATCTTTAAATGAATCAATATTGCCTTTATATGCTTGAATTCCTAAATTTATTACTCCACCAATAATAGCTGCAGCAATAAATGAATCACCATTTGGATCAGAATAATAAATTGGGTTATTCCCCATGCTATTGTATGGAGAAAGGTTTGAATACATTTCCGCTTTCGGATCCACCTGCATCCAATTCCCTATCTCATTGTCATATCCTCTATAAAAGGCATAACTAAGATCTAAGTCTAAGGTATTAAATCTTTCTATTCCATTAAAAGCATTTCTGTAATTATTGAAATAATTAGGATTAGCAAAATACTCAATAAGGTTACCATATGGATGATAATTATATTCATTCACCTCACTAGGGTCATTAATTTTGCCATCATTATTTTTATCAGAGTAAGTTACTCTAGTGTTTCCTAAATGATCGCTAATGGTATAGTGTACTTGAGGATTTGTATTTAGTTCATCCACATATCCGTCTCTCAAATAAGCTTTTTTCATTTCTACTGGAGTATTAGGAAATGGCTGCCGCAATTCAAATGGACCAATATTATGAATTTCGAAAACAACCAAATCATCTGCTTGTGTTGCTATTTCTCCATATTTGTACCTATTCCCATTGGCATCAAAACTAAACCTCAATACTTGAGAGGTTCCAATGTGTTTCGGGAACTCAACTATATCATTGAAAAAATTGTATTTTATTTCGAGGTCACCTTTATTGGTGATGTTCCCATTGGCATCATATTCATAATTAATTTGTGAAGTTCCTGTTGTAACTGGAAGTGTGGGTTTGTAATATGTATGTGTTTTTTCTACACTCGAAAAATGAGGCGAGTCCGTTACATAGTTATATTGGTACTCATCATCCCATTGAGACATATTGCTTGGACCATGTGTATTCCTTGTTGTTTGCAATCTTTGTCCCCTTTCTCCATATTCATATGAAGTTGTAAAATAATCATTCTGAGTAAAGTTATTATTTGACTGATTTTGCTCATGAAAAACTGCATCTAACAACTGATTTTTGTAATCATAATTATATTGATAAGCAAATTCCCTTCTCCCTCTTGTTTGCCATCTCATGGCTGATATATTTCCATTGCCTTGTGCTTCACCCATGCCATTGTTCGATGGTCCATTAGGTTCAAACTCATCATCAAAATACAACTCCATAAAAAATAGATCATAATCGTCTAAGTTTGATCCATTTGTATAGCTTATTAAATTACCAAATTGGACTTCTGGACCACCTAAATTTTGGTCGTTGATTGTTTTCAATGAACCCCAAGGTGTGTAAGAATAGTCTATTTGTTGCAGATAGAGTCCTTGATTCTTTCCTAAAAATTTTCGTGTTAATTGATCTTCAACATCATAATTAAAAGCACTATGTTCTTTAATTCCTTGTGTGCTTGCATCACCATACAATCGGTAATCGAAAGCAATGTTTCTTCCTGCTAGATCGTAATGGTTGATGTCTTCAAGTCCATAAAATTTACCATCTGACAAGGTTATTTCATAATTTGTTTTGGTCGCATTACCCATTTCATCATATTGGTATTGCTCGACATAAGAATATTCATTAGAAAAAGGATTTTCAGGTAAATTCAAATGATGTGATGAATTTGTTTTTATTAATTTGTTGCAAGCATCATACTCAGGAAATGCATATATAAAGTCATCCGTTTCTAACAACCTTGTTGAGTTCCATTTAACCAAATGCCTTCCGGAGTCATGTTCATCATCATATTCAATTTCCGTCAACAAATTTTCATCTGAAATATTAATCTCAAAGAAAGTTTCATTTGAGTAACTACTAAATGTAAATCCAGTTTGAACAACCCTTCCAAACTCATCATAATTGGAAACGAACCATCTGTTTAATATTTTATCATTACCATCTTGAGATAATGCCAATTGATTTCTTTTATTATAACGATATTCAATCCAATCTTTACCAGGTACTTTCTTACGATATAAGTTGCCATCGTCATAATATTCATATTTATAAATTAATTCTTCTTTTGTCTCATCTGTTCCAGGAGGTATTACCATAATAATCCTTCCGAGTTTATCATAGATATAATAAGTATCTGTTCTAGAATTTCCATCAGATGATTGCATTCTGGACAAAACCAATTGACCAATTTTATTCTTAAAACTTATATTCTTATTACCATTGTTATCAACATTTTCTGTTTTGAACAAAGAGTTTGTATCATAAAATGCAGTTCCATTTAATTCCCAATTGATTACATCATCTGTGTCACTATTGCTAGAATAATGTGTAGTTGATCCTTCTAAATCACCCGGCGGATTTACATTTATAGTTCTAGATAAAGGAGAGTTTTCAAATTCTGATTCATAAAAATTCACACTAGAATGGGGAACAGAAAAATTCCCATTATTTACTACTGATTTTGCAAACTGTTCATATTTTCTTTCTACTCTTCCATATTTATCATATTGAATATGATTAATTAAATCCGCAGCAAAAGACAGATTTATAGCTGCTTGATCAACTGCTACTGTTTGAATAGTTCGCCCGAGCCCATCTTTGTAAACATAATTCTCCAGAGTGCTAACATCAGAATAGTTGCTATTATCCAAAGTGTTGGTAGTAAAATCAACAGTTGTCTTTATATAATTTTCAGGCTCAGTCATACTACCATCAGTAAAACCATACTCATAACTGGTTTCATTTCCTGAACAATCCGTTCTTTTCGTAAGTCTTAATAAATCATCATATTCATACAATGTTTCAATATTATCCGAGCTTGTACTAGACGATATTAAATTTGTAGAGCCTAAAAAACTTACTTCAGAAATAAAGTCATTGCTTCCAACAGGTGTAGATGGGTCTCCATCATGAATTATTTTTTTATATGGTCTTTTGTATTCATCGTAAAATATTTCGGTATAAGCATCATGCTGAAATGTTCTTGTTTTTTCTATCAAACCATTTTCATGATATTCTTCAAAAAATGAAACCTCTTCATAGGTTGGTGGCCAATCTAGATTACCTGCTGGTTGTAAATCTCCATTCAGCTGGAATGTTTTCCATGCCCTTGGAACCAAGTCCATTCCTATTGAATTTGGATCCATACAGTCGGCTTTTAACCCTGTGTTTTTATCATAGAGCTTAAACATGGTTGTGGTTCCTCCAATATGATTCCCATCAACATCAGAATCTGTTATGTTCCCATCGAATCGTATATCATTTCGATAAGGTACTCCAACAATGTTAAAGTCATGTAGTATTTCTTGCACGCAACCTGATGCATCCTCTCCAGTATGAAGCGCACTTCCATTGTTATCGACCCAATAATTGAAGGTGTAGTGATTTTGAGAAATTCTATAATTACCCTCATTATCTAAATGTCTTACTCTTCTCGGTTTATAGCAAGAATTTAAGTCAACACCATCAAAGTAGACGTAATTAGTTGTGTTCTCAACATCATCTATTACAGTAACCGTTTCTTCTAATCGTTGAGGAGGAAAGCTTGTTAAAGTTAGGCTTTTAATACATCGATAGTCTACATTTACCTCACCACTTTCATATATAGGAGCTACCAAAACAGAATAAACGTTTGTAGTTCCATTTAAAGTTGTTGCTAAATCAGATTTATAACTATTAAGCTGAGAACTTACTTCTAAACCATCACTTGCCAATGATTTTATTGAAATTAATTCGTTATTAGCCTGGTTATATTGTGGAGGAGCGGGTGGCCAAAACCAATCATATTCTTCTTGAAAATCATTAAATATATAGACAGTGCTTCCTAAGTCTTCACGAAAAATTTCAACTTGTTCATACGAAATATGCTTTCCGTAAAAATCATATGTTTCAAATCCTGGCATATAAAAAAATAAAGCTTGTTTATCTGCTAAATGAGGATTAATATCAAATCCACTCACATGTTGCTCTTGTTCCTTGTACAACTTTCCTGTTGTTGCTTTCTCATCATTACCGTATGAATAACTAAACACCTGATCTTTCAAGTCACTTATTCCGTCATGAATAGTTTTTTTTGCTATACGAAGACCTCCTACATCTTCTGCTATAAATCCACCCACATAACTAAATATTGCACTTGCATCACCATTGTCTACGATAAGTTCTAAATAATATGACTCGCCAATTGTTAAATTTAAATCGGCAGCATCAATTAACATGGTGCAAACATTTGGTGCCACACAATTAAAACTAGTTGAATAAAAAGGAGCTAGGCTAGAATAAGCCTTTCTTACATTAAAAGTAACATCATAATTATTATCTAGACAATCGCCACCTTGAAATAATTCAATTTCAACTTCTCCATTTTCTTCCATCTCTTGGGTGAATTCAAATATTGAAGATTCACCTAAATTTGAATTACAATTAAAGTCGCTAATCGCATAAGCAGCAGCGATTTGGATTCCTGTTGCCTCCTTATAGATTGTATTCAATTCATATTCATAAATAACTTTTCCTCCTGTAGGATATTCAATTGATTTTAAATTTCCTGGTAGCGTATTGACAAAATTAGAACTTCTATCTACTCCATCTATATATGGAAACCCAACTCCTCTATCTACCTCAACACCTGAAGAAATCAACTCTGTGCTGATATTTGAGTCATTATTGTGATATCCCCAATAATCAATCCTAGTAGATAAATCGTTTGGGAAAAAATATTCATTTGCACTATTCTTATAATAATCAAATAGATATGAAGGTTCACTATCTACATTATCACAACTTATTTTTTGAATAGAATTTAATTTTAGCTTATTTTTTGTCCATTCATGATACACCCATCCTGGGATGTTATAATCGCTTTGATCGAAAAAATAATCTTGATCTAAAGAATATTTTAAACACGTTGTTTCAAGTTTATCCTGTATCTCAATTGACACTAGTCTTTTCGGTTGAGCATCATAAAGTCCAATTTGATCTTCTCGAGATGAAACATAATTAAATATAATATCCGAACTTGAAGAGCTAATCTTTTTAATAGTGTAGCTTCTTTCTCCTCTATAATTGAAACAATTGGAATAAGAATTGCCTGAATAAATTATATCCGTTGATAAAATATCTCCAAAATCGTCTTCATACATTAAAAGCAATTGTGGCGCAATTGAGTAAATTTTGTATCCTTCTCTTAAATACTGAAAATCAATTGAGTTTAAACCATCAAAAGTTTCTATTTTCTTTAAATACCAACCTTTATTGTTTACCCATTCTTGCTCTTTTAATGAAAATGAATACTTTATACCTTGCTCATCAATAATTGTAAAAACATCAAATAAACCTTCAGGATCTAAAGTTGCTTCAATCTTTATTTGGCTATCTGGAATTGTAACAAATTCCTTGTTTTCATTTAACATGAATTTACCAGAAATACTTCCAGTATTAAATGAAAATAAGTCAGGTTCCCCATCGGGAATATCTGCAAAATCTGTATCTTCATTGTTAATATCGTAATAACTTACGGAGGGTAGATGGTAATAGCCTACTTCTGGCTTATCATCACTTTTGCCTTTAATTACTCTTGATATCATTCCACCTCCTACAATTGACCAACCCAAACCAACAGGACTAGAAACTTGTCCAACTTTTATACCACCAGTTTTGTAACTCAAACCTACTTTATGAGATAACGGACCTTCAGTAATTTTTGCTAAAGGAATACTTATATTTTCAACCCCTGCAGCAAGATCAGGTGTAAAACTTGTTCCCCTGGAATAACCCATTTCGCTTGATGAGGGCTGTTGTTGAATTTGTGCTTCACTCGTAATATTAAAAGTAAACTGTAGTAATATGATTATATAGAAAATATATTTTTTCATTGTGTTCTATTTTAATTGTGAATAACTCTTTTAGTAATAACCTTCCCAGTAGTTTTATCTGTACATTTAACCAAATAGACACCTGGGGCCAAGCCATCTTTAAAATTTATTTTATGGATTCCATTTTCATTGACTATGGTTGAATAAACCATCAATCCACTTGAGTTCAACATGTTTAATTCAATAGGATTTTTAAACTGACTTATTTCAATATTTAATATTTCCGAAACTGGGTTAGGGTATATCTCGATTAAAAATTCTTCATTTTCTGTCTCACGTTCTGATGCAAAAACTTCATTGTCTTGAGCTATTTGTTGATCACATCCATTTTCTCTAAGCAAATATCTAGGCCCTAATTCTGATAGACAATAATGCATTCTTTTCTTCTGGCCATGGGTAAACATAAATTGACATGCATCTGGAGTATTATCCATGAAGTTCATCGTCATTTCTAAAAAATAATCTCTAGAGCAAGTCGATATATGGTTTGTTTCGGGACAAACATTATTAGGTGCATTATGTATAGGGGTATCCATCACCAAATCATCTCCACAAGACTTTTTATCGCTCCATAGGTCCAAAACATTTAGATAATTTGCAACCAAATGAGTGAAAGTACCTCCTGCAGAATAATCAGGATGAGCATTTAAATGACTTCCAAAAAATTGATAATCAATAACGATCCCATCTGTTCTTTCATCGCCACCTGGTAATTGAGCAAATCCAGCATTGTCATTTTCTAAATCAACAATCCAAACATTAATCAAATATTTTGGTGCGATTGCATCAGCACCAAATGATTGTTTGTTTTTCATTTCATTGTTGATATCCCAACGTATATTATTAGGAATGTTTCTATAGTTAATCCCTTTTTTATCTGAGTTATATTTATTAATAACACCATTGGGTGCTAAGCAAAAATTAATTTCTTGGTTTTTTGAAAAGTACTTTTTATAACTACTATCAGGATCTCCAGGATAGTTTTCCTCGTATGTGGAGTTGTTAAAATTTTCGTTTAAGGCACGAATCTGCCCTTCGATTATTTCCTTACTCAATTTTTGACTTGAGTTTTTATAAAGGACATGAAAAACAAAACTAATACTAGCAGAATCAATTTTTGGAAACTTACAAAACTCACTGCTGTATTGTTCTATTTCAATCTTATTTTGATAGTAAAGAGGATATTCTTGTTTTACAATATCCATGTACTCTTGAGAATTGTACTTTCTAACAATCCTCTCTTGACTTTGCACAATTGTTGTTATTGCAAAAAATAAACAAAAGGCTGCCATTCTAAATAATTGGTATTTCATTTAGTTATGATTTATGCTATTAAATAGCAGTTAAAAAAATTGAATAGACTTAATAGAAGTGAATCAAAATTCATCAGCTTCTAATAGTTTACATTTAAGGAATAAAGATTAGTTATTCAGAAAATGCAATCTCTATTAATAGTTGGAAAATATGAGTGCAGGTAAACAGTTTTTGAAAAATAATTCTACAAAATGAACAAATAAATTATTTTGGATTTAAAAACAAACTAACTCCTATAAGTTCATCCTCCCAAAATATCCCCTGGCCT
>JAHDFV010000142.1 GCA_020627985.1 Saprospiraceae bacterium | reverse complement strand
TTTTTTATTTTTGGAACGGTTGTTTACTGACTCTTTTGAAAAAGTCTTTCCTCTTTGGAAAATCCACAGCCTTATCTTTACTGAAAAGTAGCATATTTTTAATAATCAAATTTCTACATGACACTACAAATAAAGAATCTTGAAGAGCACAAAGCTGCTACACAACGCGCAATTGAAAACCCAGAAGCTTTTTGGGAGGAACAAGCAAATACATTTCATTGGAGAAAAAAATGGGATAAAACCTTAGCGTGGAATTTTGACGGACCTGATGTCAAATGGTTTGTCGGTGGTAAAATGAATATTACTGAAAATTGTTTGGATCGACATTTAGAAATTAAAGGAAGTCAAACTGCTTTACTTTGGGAACCCAATGAAGCAGATGGCACGACCCAGAGTTATACCTATAGAGAATTACATGCGGAAGTTTGTAAATGTGCGAATGCTCTAAAATCAAAAGGAATTCAAAAAGGAGATCGAGTGATCTTTTATATGCCAATGGTGCCTGAATTAGCTATTGGTGTTTTAGCTTGTGCTAGAATAGGAGCCGTGCACTCTGTTGTTTTTGCTGGTTTTTCTGCTCAAGCTCTATCTGATAGGATTCAAGATGCGCAAGCAAAAATGGTAATCTGTTCTGATTACAATAAAAGAGGACAGAAAAATATTCCAGTAAAACAAGTTGTGGATAATGCCATTGCTATGGGTTGCGATAGTATTGAAACTGTGTTGGTTCACAAAAATACAGGAGGAGAAGTAAATACGCAAGACGTTGATGTTTGGTGGCACGATATCGTTCCTCATCAGTCTGCGGAATGTGAGGCAGAAGAAATGGATTCAGAGGATATGCTTTTCATTTTGTATACATCTGGTTCAACTGGAAAACCTAAAGGTGTTGTTCATACTTGCGGAGGATATATGGTATATACTTGCTATTCCTTTAGAAATGTTTTCCAATATAAAGAAGGAGATATTTATTGGTGTACTGCAGACATTGGTTGGATTACGGGTCATTCTTATATTGTGTATGGTCCTTTATTAGCAGGAGCTACTACAATGATGTTTGAAGGTGTTCCGACTTATCCTGATGCTGGACGATTTTGGCATATTTGTGAAAAACATCGAGTGAATCAATTTTATACCGCCCCTACGGCTATTCGGGCTTTAATGGCTAAGGGAGATGAATGGGTTGAAAAATATGATCTATCTCGTTTAAAAGTTTTAGGTACAGTTGGAGAACCCATTAATGCGGAAGCTTGGCATTGGTATGATCAAAAAGTAGGTAAAGGAAATTGTCCTATTGTTGATACTTGGTGGCAAACAGAAACAGGTGGTATTATGATTTCTAATATCGCAGGTATTACAGAAGCCATTCCTTGTTATGCGACTTTACCATTACCTGGCATCCAGCCTTGCTTAATGGATAAAGATGGTAATGAAATTGAAGGAAATGATGTAGAAGGTTTATTGTGTGTTAAATTTCCTTGGCCATCAATGATTCGTACGACCTATGGAGATCATGATCGGTGTAAAAATGTTTATTTTTCTGCATTCAAGGATATGTACTTCACAGGCGATGGAGCAAGAAGAGATGAAAATGGGATGTATAGAATAATTGGTCGAGTTGATGATGTGATTAATGTTTCTGGACATAGAATAGGTACAGCTGAAGTTGAAAATGCGATCAATCAACACAGTAATATTGTTGAATCTGCTGTTGTAGGTTATCCGCATGATATAAAAGGGCAAGGCATTTATGCTTATGTTATTGCCAATTATCCTGTCGCTGATGAAGATGCTTTTAGAAAAGAAGTGAGGGATACGGTTACTAGAGAAATTGGTCCAATTGCTAAGCCTGACCAAATTCAAATTGTATCAGGTTTACCTAAAACACGGTCTGGTAAAATTATGAGACGTATTCTTAGAAAGATTGCTAGCGGAGACACATCTAATTTAGGAGATGTATCTACTTTATTAAATCCAGAAATTGTGGAAGAAGTAAAAAAAGGTGCACTAGGATAAAAGTATTCCAAGTGCTATTTGTAAAACACCTTTAAGTTTAAAAACTTAAAGGTGTTTTTATTTCAATTAATGAAAGTCAATAGTAATGAAAATTGATGGCGTAAATGGATCCGCTTTTGTATAAATAGTTTTATTGTCAGAAAAATTTGAGAAATTATTATATAAAATATTCGAACGATTTAAAATGTTCGTTAAAGAACACCCCAAATCAAATTTTATTTTTTTCTTACTCCATCTATACAAAAATGAGGCATCTAATCTACTATAGTATGGACTGGTGGTGTTATCAAAATTTGAATTAGGAATACCTGAGCCATAAACATAATTTACAGAAAAATGAAAGGGATTAAAATTTAAAATGCCTACCGTTTTTAATTCATGCCTTTGATCTTGTACAGCTCTTTGATAGGAATTATTTAAAAAATAATCAAAATTTTCTTCCGTTTTTGACAAAGTATAACTGATCCAAAAATCGTGATATTTAATTTTTTTCATGATTAATAAATCTATCCCATACGTTCTACTTTTCCCTGATGTTACATATATATCATTATCCATTTCTTTAAGGATGAAACGAGTTAACCCCGTTGTCGTTTTATAATAAAAATTTGATTGGAACTTAAATTTATTTTTTTCATATCGTCCTCCGAATACTAAATGTTTTCCTTTTAAAAGATTTGCATTTTTAGGATCTGCCACTGACCAATAAAATAAATTATTATTAAAAGAATCAACAATCGCATTTTCAGAAATAAACTGAGTATACCATCCTCCAGAAAGATTTAAAATAATGGATGAATTTGTTTGATAAATCAAATTAAACCTAGGTTGAAAAACAGGATTATTCTTTTGAATGGGCACGTCTAATCTCAAGCCTGGTGTAAAAGTTAGTTTAGGATGAATTCTAATTTCATTTTTAACATATGTAAACAAGCGATTTAATGTAGCAGTGGTTGTTTTTAAATTTAACCCCATTGAATCTTGATCAAAAGAAGATTTATTTTGTACATATCCTCCACCAAAAGATAATGAAAAATTTTCTTGAGCAGGAAGAAAATGTTCCAAGCGAATTTCAGAATGAGAAATCCTATTTTTAGTTTGATTTTCAGAAATATTAAACTCAGTAATTAGTACTGGATCTACAATTTTTATTTCATTTTCAAATTCCGTTTTCAATTGAGAATAAGAAGTTTTTAAGTGTGTATAATTACCTTTACTCCATTTTTTACCATAAAATAACGATCCTCCCAATTGTTCCGCATTCGTTTCGTTGAAAGCAAAATAATTTTTTTCGAAACTTTCATCTGTATTTAATATAGATAACTGATCCTTATTGTTTATCAAATTGATACTTAAAAAATCACCATTTTCTAAATCACTGGATAACTTTACATTTAAATCTCTAAAAATTGATTTATTCTTATCTTCTTCTTTTTTAAATATCTTTCTCCAATCTATAACATGAGTATAGGTTTGTCTAAATCCTGCTTGAATTGAAAATTTATTCGCTACAGGAATATTTAAATAGGTATTAATGGATTGATCACTTAAATTTATTTTAGATCGAAACTTTTTTTGACTTCCTGATTGCCCTAAAATACTTACTACACCTCCAACTCTATCCCCAATATCAACATTATAACCTCCCTTAAAAACTTCTATATCTTTTATTAAAAATGAATTGACTGGGCCTAGTGAATTATTTGAATTCGAAGTACTAAACAACGTAATCCCATCAAAAAGGATTTGCGTTTGTCCTTTATAGGAACCCCAAATAATAAAGTCTTGTTGTTGTTCTCCTGCAGCTAAAATTCCTGGCTGTAATCTTAAATGATTAAAAAGAAAATTCCCTGTTTCACCAGGTAAAAAAGAAGTACTTTGAGGATTTATTTTTTGTTGACTCCTATCTTTTAATAAGATCTTGTCTTCCGTTTTCCTTTTAGCCTCAACTATAATTTCATTTAATTTAAATTGAGATGCCTTTAATTTAATTTGAATTTTTCCAGGTTCTAATAATATAGTGTCCTGAGAATTATAACCCAAATGAGAAACACTTAATCTATAAATGGTATCTGCACCTACATAAGCAAAACAACCATTCATATCAGAATGGATTTGTGCATTATTGATTAGTATGGTAGAAAATGGTAATGGTTCATTACTATTTAAATCTAAAATCCTACCTGATAATTTAAACGATTTTTTTCCTTGGTTTTTCGATAAAAATATTTTTTCTTGAGAAATCACAAAGACTCCAGAAATATTTTTATACTTTAAATGACAGGGAGATAAAATTTGAACTAGATATGTTCCTGGATTATTAATTTTTTCAAAATCAATATTATTAACAACACAGTCTTTTATAAGCTCATCATTATAAGAGAATTGGTAATTATAATTTTCGGATAAATAATTTAATACTTCCCGCAAAGGTATTGATTCTGTTTCCTGCGAAATAGATTGGGCAACTATATCATTCAGAATAAATAATATGAATAATAGAATAAAATACCTTTGAAAATATTTCAAATCACTTTATTTTTTTACGACTTTAAATGATTTTTCATTTACTTTAATAAAAGTAAGATTAAAACTCTGACAAATCAAATTTATAGATTCTTCCGCCGCTTTAAATTTTTGAAAATTTCCTGTATAATTTAGATCTAATACATTAGATTGTTCAACATTTATTTTAATATCATAGTGCCTTTCAATAGATTTAAATACTTCCAATAATGATTCTGAATTAAAAACGAACATTTTATTTTTCCATCCCTTAACACGCGAAACATCTACATTCGTATTCACTAAAATATCATCTTTTATTTCTGCCATCATTTTAGGAGTAAGGATTACTTGTTGCTTTGTATTAATATCCGTTACTTTTACTTTACCCGTGGCACAAATCACTTTATACGATTCATCTCTTGCAAGTATATTAAAACTAGTCCCTAATACTTCCGTTTTTCCTCTTGAGGAAATCACACTGAATTTACTCCCTTTTTCTACCTCAAAAAATGCTTCTCCTTCAAAATTTAATTCTCTATTTATTTTCCACCAATACGGATGGTATGAAATATAAGATTCTGAATTCAAATTAATTTGAGAACCATCAGGTAATATATGGTTTGCAAATTCTCCTTTCACTGAGACAATCGTTTTCTTATAAAATCGAACACCTACTAATAAAGCGATTAACACAAACGCTAGCAATATTAAAATCCATTTTTTCGAAGATTTTAGTATTATTTTAGAATCTGGCTTCTCATTTATTTTATCAGATAATACCTCCCAAACATCATCTTTACTTTTAGTATAAGGATAATCTACTTGATTAAAAAGTGATTTTTCTTCTTCTGTTATATGTAAACTATTTTCATTCATTTGGTATTAATTTCTTTCTAAGAATTAAAAGTGCTTTACTCATTCGTTTCTCAATAGCTTTTATACTTAAGTCCAATCTTTCTGCTATTTCTTTATACGGTAATTGATCATATCGACTCATCAAATATACAGTCCTTTCCTTTTCAGATAAATCTGACAATGCCTTTTCGTATTTTGTTTTTAACTCTTGGAATTCATAATGATTTTCTGGCGTTTCAGTATTAAAATGAAGTTGAATTTGTTCTAAATATTTTTCAGCAGATTTATTTTTTCGTATATGATCAATAAATTGATTTCCTGCCATTTTATACAACAATGGTTTTATCTTTTGATTAGTTTTGAATTCATTTCTTTTTTCCCAAATTTTCAAAAAAACATCCTGTGTTATATCCGTTGATAATTCTACATCACCAGAACGTGAATACAAATAATTTCTAATTGCATCAAAATATAGATCAAATAAATTTTTAAATTCTTCTTTTGTCAATTATAAAGAATATTTATTAAAAATAGAAAGAGAGTATATTAAAACAACATACTCTCTACATTAGACATTATTATCGTGAATATTATTTTATAAATAATAAATAATAAACTATTAATAATATTCACTAATATTGAAAATATATGTTTCTCCATCATCAGTATATTTTGTTGCAAGGTCATCACAAGTACCGTCTCCAAAATCTACTGTTGCTGTCCAAGATGCTGTCTCATAATATTTAATAATACCAGAAATGATATAATCACAATCATCTGATTTTACCAAAGGTTCTATAATTACTTTTTCATATTTAGAACTCGCTTCTTCTTTCTTTAAGGCTATTTCTTCTTTAATACCATCTACATCTTTTTCTCCTTTTTCATCATTCTCTCCATTACCATAATTGAAACTACCTAAGACAACCCCATCCTTAACATACTCTATTACTCCACTGGTATAAAAATCAGAATTTTCTTCTTTTTCTAAAGGAACAGGCTTTGTAATTTCATAAGAAGATTGCGGTAATCGAAACTGAACATCTTCTGTAGAAATTTCATTTTCGAACTCTTTTTTAAAATCTATTTTCTCACAAGAAAATAAGAATACTGAAAGAGATAAAATTGCAAAAATTAATTTTTTCATTTTATTTAATTTTTAATTATGTAGTTATTTAAAAATCTATTTACAATACTATACCGTACAAACTTTAATTGACCCTACTTTTTTTATAAAAAAAATGATCCATTAAGAATTAACTGAATGGATCATCTATATAAATATATAAAAATTTATTCTAACCAACTTTTATAATAATCTTTATCCTCTAAAGGAATACAATGTTCTGTCATTTGTAATGGTTTAAATGTATCTACCATTACTGCTAGTTCATGCGTTTCTTTTTTACCAATACTTTTCTCTACAGTCCCTGGATGTGGTCCATGTGGTATTCCTCCTGGATGTAACGTAATCATTCCTTTCTCAACATGTTTTCTTGACATAAAATCTCCATCTACATAATACAACACCTCATCACTATCAATATTAGAATGATTATATGGTGCTGGTATTGCTAAGGGGTGATAATCATATAATCGAGGACAGAACGAACAGATTACAAAACCTTTTGCTGCAAACGTTTGGTGTACAGGAGGTGGTTGATGTACTCGTCCAGTTATGGGTTCAAAATTATGAATAGAGAATGCATATGGATAACAAAAGCCATCCCATCCGACAACATCAAAAGGGTGATTTAAATAAGTATATGGATAAATAACATCCTGCTTTTTAATGAAGAATTTAAAATCGCCTTGTTCATCATACGTTTCTAAATCCTGTGGCTTTCGAATATCTCTTTCACAATAAGGGGAATGTTCTAATAGTTGCCCAAATTGACCTCTATATCGTTTTGGCGGAACAATAGGACTAGAACTTTCTACAATAAACAATCGATTATTAGCATCATTAAAATCTAATTGATAAATTGTTCCTCTTGGAATAACTAAGTAATCACCATATTCAAAAGGAATTTTGCCATACATGGTTTTTAAGACACCTGTTCCTTCATGAATGAAGATGACCTCATCTGCATCAGCATTCTTAAAAAAGTAATCTGTCATTGATTGAGTTGGTGCAGATAAAACGATTTTACAATCATTATTCACCAAAACAGGTTTTCTACTTTTGATATAATCTGCCTCAGGTTCCACCCCAAACCCCTTCAAGCTTCTATGCTTCAATTGCTTATCTGAAACCAATTTTGGTGCTACAGAAAATGGTTCTCCTACTTGCTTGATTTGTGTAGGCGCATTGGCATGATACAATAAGGAATACATATCATCAAAGCCAATAGTTGAAAATAATTCTTCATGATACAATGTACCATCAGGTTTTCTAAATTGAGTATGTCTTTTTGATGGAATTTCACCTAAAGTATAATAATGCATAAATCTTCATTTAATTATAAAGTGAAGTTAAGTCAATTGTACTTAAGTTCAAAGGTTTAAATAGTTTTGTCAACTTAGTTTATAAAACTCTAAAGTTTACTTCAAGGATTTAATTCCTTAATTTACAAGTAACAAGAAACACATTAATGCACTTTCATCTAGACTCCAATTTGTTATTGAGTTTTCTCTAAAGCAAGGTTCAATAGGTTAAATGCCGTTGGAGTAACGTATTTATAAGTACCAGATGTGTTCGATAATACTACAACAACTATATTTTTACTGGGTACAATCACAAATTGTGTGCATGAGCCCGTTTGTGCTCCACTGTGACCAATAATTGCTCCTTCATTCGGCTTTGGATTATATAAAAAGAAACCAAATCCATATCCATTTGCTTCTTTTTCTAAAGAATGATGCTCTCTCATAAGGTCTAGTGTACTTTCTTTTACAAATGTGTGATTTAAGATCGCATGACCAAATTTCATCATATCGTTAATTGTAGAATAAAAACCTCCACCAGGAAGACGATTGCTCAAATTATTCTCTTTTGCTACTTTTGTTTTTACTTTTTTATTTTGATGATACAATACAGATTGGTTTTTCATTTCTGAGCCGTACTTTTCGACACCAGTATCATTCATTCCTGCTTTATCCCAGATATTAGCTCGCATATATTCTTCAAAGCTTTGCTGACTAACGTTCTCAATGATTACTCCTAAAACTGTATAACCATATGTGGTATAACTATACTGAGTTCCTGGTTCAAATTTTAATGCTCTATCCTTGAAAATACCTAAAGCATCACTCAGTTTTTCATATTCTTTGCAAGTTTCTGCTTCCTTACCATCTTTATAGCCACCAATACCTGAGGTATGTGATAATAAATGACGGGTAGTAATTTGAGTTTTAGCTTGTGTTGGATAATCTTTTATGTAGGTTTGTATCGGAGCATCTAAATCAATTAATTCTTGTTCTACTAATTGCATTACAGCAATAGCCGTCATAGATTTTGCGATAGATGCTATTCTCAATTTCGTTTCTGAATCAAAAGTCTTTTTATTCTTTTGATCTAAATATCCTTGGGAGTTTTGCCATACTATTTCACCATTTATAGAGTAGGCAGCAGCAGCTCCTATTATGTTATTTTCTTTAATTAGTTTTTCAACTAATGCATCTTCTTTGTTATAACTAACCTGAGCAATAGCCATGTTGAAAAAGAAAAATCCGGTGATTGAAATGATTAATTTTTTCATCTTTCTAAATTTTTAATGTTTCAACAAACTTACAGATGCAATCCTCTTAAATCCACTATTTCACTGGTCTTGGGACGAATGATTCGGTTTAAGTGGCGAATGTTCTTGTGCTAAGATGCTTTGTTTATAGCTTTTAGAGATGGGTATTTCAGTTTGTGTAAGAAGTAGAGTATTGCCATCTTTCCATTCTTTAATTAAGTGAGAGCGATGTACTTTCAATAAGGCTGGCTCTTCATTTTGAATGTTTTTCAAGGTTGTTCTTAAAAGCTTTTTGTTTAATGTTCCATTTACTAAATAAGAAACTTCTACATAATTATCCGCACTAGAAATACTCACCAAATCTTTTAATTCCATTTTAAGGACATCATATTTATTCTCTCCTGTTAAAATAATTTTACTCTCACTTAAATCTTGATGAATAATTTTTCTATTTAAGAACCATCGCCCAAATAAAATCAT
>JAHDFV010000141.1:349-9589 GCA_020627985.1 Saprospiraceae bacterium | reverse complement strand
ATTCGTGAATTAGAAGAAGAAACGGGAGTTAAAGATGTTTTCTTAGAACAATTATATACGTTTGGAAAAATAAATAGAGATCCAAGAGGGCGAGTGGTCAGTGTGGCTTATTATGCATTAATTAATTTAAAAGAACATCCCATTCATGGAGCAACAGATGCTGATGAAGCAAGATGGTATACATTAAATGATTTACCTCAATTAGCTTTTGATCATCAAGAATTAATTGAAATGGCTATCGAACGTTTAAGAGGTAAAGTTGTTTACCAGCCAATTGGTTTTGAATTATTACCTAAGAAATTTACATTGACTCAATTACAACATTTATATGAATTAATTTTAAATGTTGAAATCAATAAACGAAATTTTAGAACTAAAATATTAAAAATGGATATTTTAGAACAATTAGAACTACAAACAGGAGTCGCTCATCGACCAGCCTATTTATATCGTTTTAATGAAATAAAATATAATGATTTATTAAAAAAAGGATTCCATTTTGAAATAGGTGGAATTATTAAAAAGTAATAAACATGAAAAAATATTTTTGGTTTTTATTATTCAATTCTTTGTTATTGTATTCTTGTTTGCCAGATGCCGATGCACCAGTAGAAGAAAAACCATTACCTGCTATTGAAGATGATTTTCCAGAGAGTAGATTGAAATGGGGTTTCATTAATAAAGAAGGAACAGAAATAATTAATGCTCAATTTGATGATGTAGATAATTTTAAAGAAGGATTTGCTGCATTTAGGAAAGGTGCGAAATGGGGTTTTATAAATAAGAAAGGGAATGTAATTATTCCTGCTCAATTTAGAGCAGCTTATGCTTTTAATGAGGGCTATGCGAGAGTTACTACATTTGATGAAAAAGTTGGATTTATTAATACAAAAGGTGATTGGATTGTAGCACCTCGATTTGATAATGCTAGAGATTTTTCTGAAGGTTTTGCTTCGATTGAAGTAGAAGGAAAATTCGGATATATTAATAATAAAGGTGAGATGGTTGTCCCACATCAATATGATAAAACATTGCCTTTTCATCAAAATAGAGCCGTAGTTTATCAAGGGAAAAAAGCTGGGGTAATTAATGGAAAAGGAGAAATAATAATTCCATTAGAATATAATAAGATACATGATATTCATGAAGGAAAATTTAGAGTGAAAAAAAATAGAGCTTATGGATATTTTAATCTAAACGGAGAGACCTTAATTGATTTTTCTTTTAAAGGAGCCAAGGATTTTAAAATGGGCTATGCTCCAGCTAAAAAAGAT
The DNA here is from genome assembly GCA_020627985.1 of Saprospiraceae bacterium. Lineage (GTDB taxonomy): Bacteria > Bacteroidota > Bacteroidia > Chitinophagales > Saprospiraceae > JAHDCE01. The sequence goes on along the minus strand of JAHDFV010000141.1, from coordinate 8,315 downwards.
AAACTATATGGTTTAATTGATGAAAAAGGAGAATGGGTTGTTGAACCCATTTTTGATAATATTTGGAATGGAAATGATTCACTATGGTGTGTAGAAAAAAATAATAGATTTGGGATAATTAATTATAAAGGAGATAAGGTTACTAAAATAATGTATGAACAAATTTATGCTTATTCTGAAGGTCTAGCAGGTTACATGAAAAATAACCGATGGGGATATTTAGATGATAAAGGGAATGAAATAACATCACCTATATTTGCATTAATTTGGTCTCATAAAGAAGGATATGCAAGAGTAGCTTCTAATGAAGGAATTTATTTTATAAACTTAAAAGGAGAAAAAGCTTTTCATCCACTTAAGAGAGATATTAGAGATTTCAGTGAAGGACTTGCTCGATTTCAAGGATAGAATAATATGAAAGCATTAATATTAGTTGATTTGCAAAATGATTTTTGCGAAGGAGGAGCTTTAGAGGTAAAAGGCGGAGATGAAATTATTTCTATTGCGAACAAGTTAATGGATCATTTTGATTTAATTATTGCTACTCAAGATTGGCATCCAGCTAATCATGGAAGTTTTGCTGCAAATCATTATTGGAGAAAACCAGGGCAAGTCATTGAATTAAATGGACTCCAACAAATCCTATGGCCAATACATTGTGTACAAGAAAGTTTTGGTGCAGAATTTCGACCTCATTTATTAACAGAAAAAATTGATGAAATTTTTCAAAAAGGCACTGATATCAAAATAGATAGTTATAGTGGATTTTTTGATAATGGTAGAAAAAAATCAACAGGCCTTTCTGAATTTTTAAAAAAGAAAGGTATAAAGGATGTATACATCTTAGGACTCGCAACGGATTATTGTGTAAAATTTACGGCTTTGGATGCCAAAGAACAAGGATTTAATACCTATTTAATAGAAGATGCTACTCGAGGTGTAAATATCAATGAAAATGACAGTAAAGAAGCAATTCTAGAAATGAAAAATAAAGGAGTCTCCATAATTCATTCTAAATTATTTTTAAAATAAATTCTATTTATAGAATGATTACTTTACAAAGGATCGTCTATATAATTGTCAGGAGTTAAGATTCTAAAATATGAAATTCAATTTTATTAAGCATTAACATTTTGGAATTAAACTTTTTTACAAACTATAGAGTCTAACTTTATGATGGGTATAAATAACTTCAACAATTAAATTTAAAAAGATAAAATGAAACATTTAGTATTCTTATTAGCAACTGTCCTATTCTTTTCGAGTACAGTTTATGCACAACACCATAAACCGCACCATGGAGATTTAAAAGCTGAACTGAATCTTAGTCCAGAACAAATGGAAAAGATTAAAGCGATGGATGAATCTCTTAGAAAGGAAATGAGAGATTTAAAAGAAAATAGAGATGAAAATACATCTCGAGAAGAAATGAAAGTAAAGTGGGAAGCAATCGTAGCCAAAAAGAAAACGATGATGGCAGAAATTCTGACAGATGAACAAGAAACAAAATTAGCTCAAATGGAAGAAGAAAGAATGCAGAAGAAAAAAGAGCATAAGGCACATAGAAAAGAAATGCAAAAGGCAAAGAAACCAATGATGGATGAGATAAAAGCCTATTATGATACTCAAATTAAACCTGCTATAGTTTCGCAAAGATCTGCTTTGGATAAAGATTTAAAAAGAAAAGATAGAAAGAAAGTAAATAAACTTCGAGCAATTGCTAAAACAGAAATGGATAAACTTGAGGCAGAATATGAAGCAAGAAAAGCAAATGCCGAAATGAAAGGCGAAAATAAAATGCCGCATCATCATGGTAAAAAAGGACACAGAGGTATGCATAAAGGGGCTAAAGGAATGATGGGAGCAAAGGAATTGAAAATGATGATGAATCTAATGAATGATTATCAAGAAGAAATAAAAGAAGCAATGGAAATTGCTGAAAAGTATAATGAAGAAATTACGAGTCACATAACAACCTTAGAAAAAAATAATGATAAGTGGGCAAGTGATTTAAGAGATATAAGAGAAAAGTATATCAGCAAAGAAAACCGTCAAAGAAAGAAAGAATTTAAGTCTAAAAAAGACGGATCATGTAAAGGATCTTCAAGAACCGATGATAGTCCTGGTTGTAAAAAAGCAACAAAATCTTGTGACGCGGAAAAAGGTCAAAGTAGAAAGGGAGGTAAATTTGGAATGATGGAAGAAATGAAAAATGTTGCTTTTCTTTTGATGCCTTCAGAAATGATTGAAGAAGAAATACAAAAAGTAGTACAACCATTGATGGTGCTGGAATCTAAAGTTTTTCCAAACCCTTCAGGTAATCAAAATACTCTTGAATTTAATGTAGTACAATCTGGAAGATATCTGGTTGAATTATATAATAAAGATGGAAAAAGGATTAAAGTGATTACCAATAAAACACTAGAAAAAGGGATTCAAAGTTTTGATGTTGATTTAAGTAATCTTCCCTCAGGTTCTTATTATTATATCATAACAGATGGTAAATCTAAAACTTCTGAACAATTCATAAAAAACTAAAATTGTTTTAAATATTATTAAAAATAAAATGCCATTCTCTTTTCGAGAATGGCATTTTTATACGTTCATATGACAAATATTTATACATTTGTTCATTATTTCAGAATCCTTTTTTGAATTTTGGAGTTAAATAGTAAGGATATTTATTTGGTTTTGGTATACTTTTAGTTCATATTAAAACATTATATTATTCAAACTTTGGTAATAGTAAACACAACATATTCAGAATTAAAATATTACGCAATAAATGGCTAAGAACCTTCTCATAGTAGAGTCACCTGCGAAAGCAAAAACCATAGAAAAATATCTCGGTAAAGAGTTTGTCGTAAAATCTAGTTACGGTCATATCCGTGATTTGGACAAAGGAAACAAAGCTGTAGATATTGAGAATGGGTTTAAACCCAAATACATTGTATCTCCTGACAAAACAAAAGTCGTAAAAGAGTTAAAAGATTGGGTTAAAAAATCAGAGATTGTGTGGTTAGCAACGGATGAAGACCGTGAAGGAGAAGCGATATCTTGGCACTTATGTGAAGTCCTTGGACTTGATGAGAAAAGTACCAAAAGAATTGTTTTCAGAGAAATCACGGAACCTGCTATAAAGAAAGCGATTACTCAACCTCGTCTAGTCGATATGAAGGTAGTTGATGCGCAACAAGCGAGAAGAATTTTAGATCGTTTAGTTGGTTTTGAATTGTCTGGTTTATTATGGAAAAAAGTAAAAGGTAAGTTATCTGCGGGTAGGGTGCAATCTGTCGCTGTAAAATTATTAGTTGAAAGAGAACGAGAGATTTTAGCTTTTAAACCAGATTCTTATTATAAGGTCATTGCTAATTTTAAAGTAGTAGATAAATATGGTAGGAATGCGATTTTAAAAGCAGAAATGCCTAGTAAATTTTCGCAAGAATCTGATGCAACTAATTTTGTTAATCAATGTGTAGGTTCTACGTTTTCTATTCGAGACATTAAGAAGAAACCGATCAAAAGAAAACCAACAGCTCCTTTTACAACATCAACATTACAACAAGAAGCCAGTAGAAAATTAGGTTTTTCTGTAAAGCGTACAATGGTGACCGCTCAAAAATTATATGAAGCAGGTAACATTACTTACATGAGAACGGATTCAACTAGTTTGAGTCAAACAGCAATGACAGCTATCGCTGATGAAATTGAAAATGCTTATGGTGATAAATATTTAGAAACCAGACAATTCAAAAGTAAATCAAAGCAAGCACAAGAGGCGCATGAGGCCATTCGTCCAACATATATTAAAAATCATTCCATTCAAGGAGATCGAGATTTAGTACGTTTATACGAATTAATTTGGAAGCGTACCATTGCTAGCCAAATGTCTGATGCAATTATTGAGAAAACAACCGCAGAAATTGCCATTTCAAAATTGCCAAACGATAAGTTTACCGCAACTGGAGAAGTGATCCAATTTGATGGATTCTTAAAAGTTTATTTAGAAGCAAAGGAAGACGAAGATGAGGAAGATGATGTTTCTGGAATGTTACCTCCTTTAAGAGTTGGCCAAGATTTAGATTATAAAGAAATCATTGGTAGAGAACGTTTTACGAGAGCTCCTGCTCGATTTTCTGAAGCAACTTTAGTTAAGAAATTAGAAGAATTAGGAATCGGTCGTCCATCAACTTATGCTCCAACAATTAGTAGAATTACTGAGGTGAGTAGAGGTTATGTTGAAAAGAAAAGTACAGAAGGTCATCCAAGAAACTTCAAAGAAATTGTCTTAATTAATGGTGAAGTTTCTGAAACAATCAAAACGGAAAATACAGGTGTTGCCAAGAACAAATTATTCCCTACAGATTTAGGGATGTTGGTTTGTGATTTCTTGGACGAGCATTTTGAAAATATCATGACCTATTCCTTTACTGCAGATATCGAAAAACAATTCGATCAAATTGCAAATGGTAATGAAGATTGGGTTCAAATGCTAACTGAATTTTATGATCCTTTTCATAAAACAGTTGAACATACCACTGAACATGCTGAAAGAGCTACAGGAGAGCGTATATTAGGTATAGATGAAGAATCTGGAAGAACTATTTTAGTTCGAATGTCTAGATTTGGTCCAGTAGCACAGATTGGTAATCAAGAAGAAGTCGGTGAAGACGAAAAACCAAAATACGCTAATTTAAGATCGGGTCAATCTATGACGACCATCACGTTAGAAGAAGTCAAAGACTTATTCCAATTACCTAAAATTTTAGGTGATTTTGAAGATAAAGAAGTATTGATTGGTATGGGACGATTTGGTCCTTACGTAAAATTCGATGAAAAATTCATTTCGATACCAAAGGATGAAGATCCTTTGGATTTAACGAAAGAACGTGCAATTGAATTAATCTTAGAAAAACGAAAAGCGGATGCTCCAGTTATGTCTTATCAAAGTTTAGATGTAACAAAAGGCAAAGGACGTTTTGGTCCTTTTATAAAATGGAATGGTTGGTTTATTAATATTCCAAGACGATACGATCCAGAAAACTTATCTAAAGAAGATATGATTGAATTGATCGAAGCTAAAAAGGAAAAAGAAGCCAATCGATTTGTTCAACAATGGCCTGATGAAAAGATCGCTATTGAAAATGGTAGATGGGGACCATTTATTCGGTTCAAAAAGAAATCTATCAAATTGCCTAAAAACAAGGATGATAAACGAATGACTTCTGAAGAAGCAAAAGAATTGACACTTGAGGTAGTCAAAAAGCTGATCGAAGAAGAAATACCAGATGCTTTTAAGGTTAAAAAAAGAGCAACAAAGAAAAAGGCTACGAAAAAGAAAACAACAAAGAAAGCAGCCAAAAAATAAAAAATAGACCTGTGAAAATTTATTTCACAGGTCTATCTCCTTTAATATAAATACCATGTCAAAAAAGAATAAAAAGAGCAATAAAGGATTTTTCTTTTCTACAGATCCTGATTTAGAAATGAATTTTGATGATGATCAGGAAATGGAAACATTACCCAATGAAAAACAAAATTTAAAAGTTTTTATTGATCGAAAAAAAAGAAAGGGTAAAGAAGTAACTCTAATTTGTGGTTTTGAAGGAGATATTGAAGACTTAAAAGAATTAGGGAAATTTTTAAAATCTAAATGTGGAGTAGGGGGCTCGGTGAAAGATGGTGAGATCATCATTCAAGGTAATCAAAGAGATAAAGTAATGGATTTATTACACAAAGAAGGATATAAAAAAGCAAAAAAAGCAGGAGGGAATTAATGGTTTCTCTACTAAAACTAAGATTATAAAACTGCCTTCAAAATTCGATCCTTTCCTTCCAAATCCTTTAAGATTTCAACGGTTTTAAATCCTTTTTGAGCTACTAACTTTTGAGTGGCTATGCTATGAAATTCATTTAATTCAAAATAGAGTTTACCATTCTTATTTAATTTTTCTAGCGCAAAATCAGAAATAACATCATAAAAAAGTAAGGGATTATTAGAAGAAAATAAAGCCAAATGTGGCTCCCATTCTAAAACATGTTCTGGCATCTTATTTTTCTCTTTTTCATCTATATATGGTGGATTACTCACAATAATATCGAAATTAGATAATGCATACCATGATTCTCTTTTTAATATATCATGTAGTAAAAAAGTAATTTGAGTTTGATGTTGATCAGCATTATATTTAGCAATAGACAATGCAGAAGCGCTTACGTCGGTAGCTGTAATTTCTACTTTATTTTTTTTCTTTTTTATTGAAATTGGAATACAACCAGAACCTGTACCAATATCTAATATGTTTAATTGATCCACATTTTGATGATCTTGAAGAATAGTATAGACCAATTCCTCAGTTTCAGGTCTTGGAATTAAGACATCTTTTGTCACTTTAAACTCAAATTCATAGAAAAATGATTTACCCGTAATGTATTGAATGGGCTCTCTTTTTTGCAACCGTTGAACCATATCTTCTAGTATAGAAGGTGCGTAAGAAAATGAATCTGTACGAGTTATATTACTAATTTGAAAAGCGTCTAGAAATAAAACTTTAGCAATGTTTTCTGATTCCCTTTTTGAGTAAATAGGGTTTAGAATGTTTAATACATATGTATAAGCTTCTTGAATCGTCATAGATAAAACTATATTTTACAGAAGCCAAAAGTAAGCATAGGATATTAATCCTGATCATTAAATTTATTCTGTTTACCCATATGCCCATATAATTCCCAAGATTTACGATTATATGCCTCTGCAGCTTCTCTAGGAGAATTAAACATACCAATATGTGAGGACTTCCCATTGATGGATATAACAGCTCTATATCTTTGATTTTCTTTGTAGACGCCCATAAAACCAGTTTTACTTGTTGTTTTACGTTGGCGACTTGCCCACGCTCTTGATCTCCAAACTAAATTGTCTTTTTGACAATCCAATTTATTTTCATTTTTACTTCCAACGAGTTTATTTTCTTTGGTTTTTTGATCAGATAAGAAAGACTCTGCTACGAGTTTATGTAAGTAAACCGTTTCCGTTTTGTATTTGCCAGTTTCTAAGCGATAAGTTTTTTGAAAAACAGCACAGCCACTAGAATGTAGCCTTAAATTTTCTAGTAATTTTATTTTGCCATAATGATTATGATCAGATATAAAATCATATACGTCATTATCTAACAATGCTACCGCATTGGCATTTTTTAATTTGATCGTCTTCAATTTCTTTAAGCTATTTGTTGTAAAATTTGGGTGTTTATTAAATCTCTCTTAATCCAAATATAATTAGAATTTTTAGAAATAAAAAAAATGAGAACAATTCAAATTTGCATTTTTTGCAATAGATTATGTATATGGTTTAAAAATCTATTTTAGATTGCTCTGTCACAAAGAGTCTAAAAATGTTGATCTACTTCATAAGATAGAACTAAATCTACCACCATTCCATAACTTTTTATTCCTTGATCAATACCTTGTAGTTTTAAATAAGTATCATAAGAAGCTTCCCTAAATGTTGGGAAAATATCAGGATATTTGTCGTTATTAATATTGATTTCATTTAAGTCAGAAACGATACCTTGAGGTAATTTTTTTCTATACTTTTGATAATCTTCAATTCGGGCTGGATTCTTTTGATAATCAATGGCTAAATACCTCCAAAAAGAAAGCAATCCAGAATATCGAATAAATTTATTTTTACTCCGACTACAAGCGATGTAAGCAATGAAATTACAAGTTCCCTCATCTCCGATTCCATAACCATGTGCCATTTCATGAGCCATGGTAAACGGTTTTTGAATGGGATGTAATCCATCATCGATATGTCCTTCTCCAGAAAAAGGAAAATAAAATCCAGCAGTGCCTATTCTCAATAAAGATCCTTTTGGTAATGAGCGAATCCTTACTTTACCACTGATATTATAACCTAAAAGTTTCATGGCAGAAACAACATCAGCTCTTACTAAATTTTCAA
>JAHDFV010000141.1:0-339 GCA_020627985.1 Saprospiraceae bacterium | reverse complement strand
GGGTAAATTTTGGTTGGTTATTTTATCGGAATTTCTTAATAATTCATTCCTTAATTGAAATAAAATAGTATCTCTAATTATTAATTCATTTTTTAAATAATCTGAAGAAACAGGAATAGTAGATAATTTTATTTTATCATAAATGGGCGGACGATTATAATTTAAACCCCAAATGAATGTGAACCAAAAAATTATCCATAAAACAGAAGCAAATAATGAATAAAAAGCATTTAAAATTCTTAAAAAAATAGACCATTCTTTTTTAATGTTTTTTTTAAATAATTTAATAATAAAAAAGAGCATAAATAAAACGACAGGAAATAAAAAAGGGAAATTTAA
>JAHDFV010000140.1:1955-9736 GCA_020627985.1 Saprospiraceae bacterium | reverse complement strand
ATGCAATAGCTGTAGCTAATGGAGGAGTTGCTCCTTATACTTATATTTGGGATAATGGTCTTACTTCAAATAGTATTTCTGATGCAAGTCCAGGTACTTATAATGTTACAATAACGGATGCTAATAATTGTAGTAGTTCTGGAAGCGTTACTATAAATCAGAGTCCTGGTTTAACTTTTACAGGTCAAACAACAAATGTTGTATGCAATGGTGATACTAATGGTAGTATTGATGTCACTATTACAGGTGGAACACCGCCTTATATCTTCAACTGGAATAATAATGTTACAACTGAAGATCAAAATAATTTACCTGCTGGTTCATATACCTTAATAGTAACCGATGCTAATAATTGTTCAGGTGGTACTTCATTCTTTATTACAGAACCATTAGCAATTTCGATCAATTTACAAACCAATCATGCTGATGTTGGTGAAGAAAACGGTAGCATTATAGCACAAACTTCAGGGGGTACGTCACCTTATACTTGGCAATGGACGAATGGTAACGATGGAGTTTTTAACTCTGATCTAGCACCTGGAACATATGGAGTAGTAGTTACAGATGCGAATGGTTGCTCAGTTTCTACTGAAACCGTAGTTGATGAATCGACAAATACCGTTGATCCAAATTTCGTACAAAGCTGGAATGTATTCCCTAATCCTAATCAAGGAAACTTTGTTGTTGAATTAGAATTGTACCAAACTCAAAATATTGAAATATCAATTTTCAATATAATGGGACAACAAATACAAACTAAAAATTATAATGAATCTTCAGTTTCTGAAACATTTAATTTAGAAGGATTAGCTAGTGGAACTTACTTCATACAAATGGTAATCGGCAATTCAAGAATTGTTGAAAAACTAACCATTTTAGATTAATACATGACAGAAAAAGAATTTTTAAAAAGGATTGTCTTTTAGGCAATCCTTTTTAATTTTAATATTACATTTGATAAATAAATTTGAAACGAAAATTATAAATTATGAAACCTTATGTAGCCAATTTATTAAATGCATTTGTTTTAATCCTAATGAGTCTTTGGGGGTATTTTTCAGCTGGTGAAGGAGCTTCTTTCACAGCATTTATTCCAGCAGCTTTTGGTCTTGTTTTTTTAATTTGTACACCAATGTTGAAAAAAGAAAATAAAGCCGTTGCGCATATTGTAGTCTTGTTAACTTTATTAGTAATCCTTGCTTTAACGATGCCATTAAAATCTCAAATTACAAAGGAAGATACAATGGGTATTCTTAGAATTTCGTTAATGATGTTAACTTCAGTTTTAGCCATGATTGCATTTATAAGAAGTTTTATTGCTGCTAGAAAAGCTAGAAATAATTAATCATAAAATATATAACTAAAAAAGACCTATTTGAAATAATTTCAAGTAGGTCTTTTTATTTTATAGCCATAAAGAAAGTATCTTTGTAAAAATTAATTTGACAATATGAAAAAATGGAGTTTTATTATTTTCAGTATACTTTTGCTTTGGTCCAGTTGTATGCCATTTGAAGAAAATACAAATAAGAATATTCAATTAGATTTTTCTGATAAAACACTCCAAGGATTAATTAATAATCAAGATAAAAGAAATACGGACAGTTTAAAATATTATTTAGGTTCGCAAAATCCAACTTATAGATATGTAGCTGCTCAAGCTTTTTCTTCTTCTAAAGATCCATTAGGATTATCTTCCCTTTACCCCCTTCTTGAAGATCCTGTAGATGAAGTTAGAGCTGCTGCTATTCACGCTATAGGTCAAATAGGTGATACCATTTCCGTTGACAACTTATTAAATGCTTTTGAAAAATTAGACTCTTTAAGAGAATTTAGCCTTTCTAATAGCCAAATTTTAGAAGCAGTAGGTAAATGTGGAAAAAAAGAACATTTAAATCAATTGGTTTCTATTAAAACATATGAAGCTAAAGATACTTTATTACTCCTGGGGCAAGCCAGAGGTATTTATCGATTTTCTTTAAGAAACATTATTCATCCTAAAGGAACAAAACTAATGGTTGATTTTGTAAATAATCAAAATTACCCAAACAATTCTCGATTAATAGCTGCACATTATTTACATCGATCCAAACAAATAGAAATTGATAGTTCTGTTCAACAATTAATTTCTACTTTATACCAAGAAACTGATCCAAATATTAGAATGGCTTTAGTTACAGGTATTGCAAAATCCAAATTAAAGTTTGCACAAGACTCTTTAATTCAATTCTTTGATATAGAAACTGATTATAGAGTTAAATCAAATATTATTAGAGCAATGTCTTTTTATAATTACGATTCATCTGCTCCTTTAATGTATAAAGCTATTGAAGATAAAAATAAAAATGTACAACAAACTGTTGCTAATTATTTTTACAATAATGGGTCTGTAAATGATTGGAAATTTTATAGAAATATTGCTAGAAAAACCAAAGACAATTGGAGGTTAAAATATAGATTATATGCAGCAGCAAGTAAAAACCTAAATGTATATTATACGCAAGCAAATAATAATATAAGTCTTGAATTAATTCCACAATTTAAAGAATCAAAAAATAGCTATGAAAAAGTCGCTATTTTAAATGCATTATCTGAATACGAATGGAATTATTTATACTTAAAAAATTTAGGATTAGATAGTAATGACCCTATGTTAAAAACTGCAGGTACAGAAGGCTTAGTAAAAATATTATCCAGTAAAGATTTTGATAAAGCTTTTAAAGAAACTGCAGGTTCAATAAATAGAAGAATCAGAAGATATATAAAACAAGCGATTAAAAGTAAAGATGCAGGGGCAGTAACTGTTGCTGCTTCAGCACTTAAGAATCCAAAATTAAAATTTAAAGACTACTATTCAAACGAAGGATATGCTTATTTAGATACTGTACTCATGGAAATACCAATTCCGGAAGAAATGGAAACATATATTGCCGTTAAAAATAGTATCGATTATTTAAATGGTATTACACCAAAAGATATAAAACCGCTTTACAATCATCCTATAGAATGGAATTTAGTAGAAAACTTAAATAGTCGTGTTCGTTGTATTTTACAAACGAATAAGGGAAAAATAATTTTAGAATTTTATCATCAATATGCTCCAGCAACTGTTGCCAATTTTATTAGATTGGTAAAAGAAGGATATTACGATAATAAATCTATCCATAGAGTTGCAACAAATTTTGTTATACAAGGAGGATGTTCTAGGGGTGATGGATATGGTAGTGAACCTTTTACAATCCGATCAGAATTATCTGGACTATATTATGATGATGAAGGATATTTAGGAATGGCTTCAGCAGGAAATGATACTGAAAGCACGCAATGGTTTATTACCCATTCTCCAACTCCTCATTTAGATCCGAATTATACTATTTTTGGGAAAGTAAAAGAAGGAATGGACATAGTCCACTCCACTGAAATAGGAGATATTATTGAAAAAGCAGTTATAAAATTTTAAGTAAGTTAAGAATATGAAAAATACAGCATTAACTCAAAAACACATCGAATTAGGAGCCAAAATGGCTGAATTTGCAGGATACAATATGCCTATCAGCTATGAAGGAATAAAAGATGAACATAATGCTGTTAGAGAGAGTGTAGGAATATTTGATGTTTCCCATATGGGTGAATTCATTATTTCAGGTAAAAATGCATTACCACTTATTCAATTTATTACTTCTAACAATGCAGCTAAATTAGAAATTGGAGATGCTCAATATTCTTGTTTTCCCAACAAAAATGGAGGGATCGTAGATGATTTAATCGTTTATCGTTTAGGAAAAGAAAAATTTCTTTTAGTCGTTAATGCTTCTAATATTGAAAAAGATTGGAATTGGATTGTAGAGAACAATAAAGATTTCAATGCTGAACTAAAAAACATTTCTGATGAGATTGGTTTAATTGCTGTTCAAGGTCCAAAAGCAGATGATACTATTCAAAAAATTACGAATGTTCATTTGTCATCAGTAAAATTTTATGATTTTAGAATTGGTACTGTTGCAGGAATTGAAAATGTCATTATTTCCGCTACTGGATATACAGGTTCAGGAGGATTTGAAATTTATGCTCCAAAAAATAAAACAGCCGAAATATGGGACGCGCTAATGGTCGCAGGTAAAGAATTTAATATCCAACCTTGTGGATTAGGTGCTAGAGATACTTTGCGACTTGAAATGGGTTATTGCTTATATGGTAATGATATTAATGATACAACTTCTCCTATTGAAGCGGGATTAAGTTGGATTACTAAAGTAAAAAAAGGACTTTTTAATTCGCAATCTATTTTTGCTACGCAAAAGAAAGAAGGAACTTCTAAAAAATTAGTAGGATTTTTAATGGAAGATAAGAGAGTTCCTAGGCAACATTACCAAATAGAAGATAATGATGGTAACCAAATAGGAGAAGTAACTAGCGGTACTTCATCCCCTACTTTAGAGAAATCTATAGGGATGGGATATGTACATAAAGAATTCGCATCTATTGGATCTGAACTATTAATTGTGATGAGAAATAAGAAATTTCCGGCAAAAGTGATTAAATTACCATTCATAAAAATCAAAAAATAATTTCTTAATTTGTTAAAATACATTGGCATATTCTGTTTTCTATTAATGAGCTTAGTTTCACATGCTCAACAATTGCCTATGTTTCAACAATATAGAAACTTTGGTTTTGTGGTAAACCCAGCAATGTCAGGGGTTCAAAAACAAGAAGCTGTGGGAGTTCTCTTTAGATATCAATGGTCTAGAATGCCTAAAGCTCCAATGACTGCTTTTGCTACGTTTGATACCAATAGATTTTTAGAGGATAAAAACATGGGACTTTCTGGATATTTCATCCATGATCGAACTGGCCCTACAATGACGAATGGTATTGGTTTAAGCTATGCCTATAGTATAGAAATTCCTTCTTGGGGAGGCGAATCACATTTTATTTCTTTCGGATTACAAGCTAGTCTTTCTCAATTTAGATTAGATGGAAGAGATTTAGTCGTAACTGATTTAGACGATCCTTTGGTAATTGGTGATAGAAACTCTTCTTTTTTACCTGATTTAGGTGCTGGAATTTATTATTATAATTCATATATGGGTTTCGGTTTTTCAGTACCACAAATTCTAAGTCTTACTTCTAATTTTAAAGAAGAAAATACTGTTTCTCCCATCAACAGAGAACGCCATATTTTTGCCAATGTTTATGGAAAAATTCCGATAGGACAATATGAGGAATCATTTATCCTACCAGCTGTTTGGGCGAAATATGCATTTCATTCTCCTCTACATTTAGATTTTAATGTAAAAATGATTATTGATGAAAAATTTATTATTGGTGTGGGTTATAATACTGCCAATATGGTTTCTGGAGAATTAGGAATGTTTATTAATGATCAATATCGTTTTGGCTATACTTACTCTACTCAATTTTCTGAATGGAATACTTTCTTAGGAGATAGTCATGAGGCTCATTTCATTTATATCTTAGATAGTGAGAATCTTGGTTGGTATTAATTTTTCTCTATTTCAATTCTTCGAAATATGAATATCTCAAATCTTGTAACAGCAATTTGTAGCTTACTTTTCTTCATGATAGGCTTTGATAAATTTTTACATTATTTAGAACCTCCATGCTCTTTAATGGATTCTATATCTCCAATACTTTGGAAAACATTAGGTGTCTTACAAATATTAGGTGGAATCTTAATTTGGTTTAAAAATACTAGAAGATATATCGCTGCATTTTTTGTCCTTTTTATGCTTTTCTTTACCAGTTTACATTTAATTGAAAATACATTCGATGTTGGAGGAGCTGTGTTTATAGCTATCTTACTTGCTATTTTAGTCTGGAATCCTAAATTCATCAGAGGCAAAGAAAATATTTAAAGAATTATGTCTTATTATCAAGAGATTTAATTGATATAAGAACGTTAATCACGGCAAACGTCCATTTCATACATTACCAATTACGATAGAATCAATTTTAACATTTTTGAAAGTAAATCACTATATATTAGCTTTCGAATTGCCTTTTAATTATTCTCTCATAAGTCTTTAAAGCTCCTTCCTACCTTAAAGGAGCTTTATTTTTTTGCCTTTTTTATACTGTTTTCTTTTTCAGATAATATTTCTGATACTTCTTGATAAATTTCTTTAAGGAGATCTTGCCTTTTACCATAATATTCCATAGATAAATAAAAAGTGCTTTCTTCTATATCATGAATGCGAAAAACATGTTCATATAGAGCTTTTGCTATACTATCACGTTGACTAACAGAATGAGTTTGGATGGATGATTCAATTAAATGAATATCAGCGAGAGTTGCAGAAAATAATTCTTTATCGATAATATCTTCAGATACTATAGATTTCTTTTCACCACAACTTTCAATAATTGGCAAAAAAAGAAGAATTAAGAATAGCTTTTTTACTTTTGTAAACATAAACATATGATATGTTAGAACAAATAAAAGAAGAATTATCTTTATCACAAACAACTTTAGTAGCTGTTTCTAAAACAAAACCACAATCCGCTATTCTAGAGATGTATAAAAAAGGTCAACGAATATTTGGAGAAAATCGTGTACCTGAATTAGTCCAAAAATATGAAAACCTTCCAAAGGATATTCAATGGCATATGATTGGAAAATTACAACGCAATAAAGTAAAACACATTGTGCCTTTTGTTAAACTAATACATTCAATAGATAATATAAAATTGATTTTTGAAATTGAAAAAAATGCCGCCAAACTCAATAAAAATATAAATGGTTTACTACAGTTTAAAATAGCAGATGAAAATACGAAATCAGGTTTTGAATTTGATGAAGCTTTACAATTCCTTAAATCCAATGAATTCAAAAAATTGAATCACCTAAAATTTACAGGAGTAATGGGTATGGCAACTTTTACTTCAGATGAGAATAAAGTAGAAGAAGAATTTAAAACAATGTTCAATTATTTTAGTACATTAAAAGAAGAAATCTTCTTTAATAATGATAAATTTAAGGAGATTAGTATGGGCATGTCTGGGGACTATAAATTAGCCATCAAACAGGGAAGCACCATAGTTCGCATTGGAAGTCTTTTATTTGGTAATCCGTAAGCTTTGGTTACCGAATTAAAGTAGCAAAACCTTTTATTTTAATTAAATCTCCCCTAGGTTCTTTATATTCTACCAATGCAACATATACTCCGTTTTGTAAGAAATCTCCTTTATTTTGTTTCTGACCATTCCAGGCTTCATTCGGATCTTCTGTTTCAAAAATTAATTCACCCCATCGATTCCAAATTGTCATTCTAAAATTAGACATACCTTCAAAAAATCCAGTTCCTTTAAAAACTTCATTTTTCCCATCTCCATTTGGTGTAAATGCATTGGGCAGATAATAAGTAACTTGAGGTATTACTTCAATAATTGCTATTGCTGTATCTAAACATCCACTTTCATGCCTAACAATTAATTGAATTTCATGGAATCCTGTATCTTGAAAAGTATGTGTAGGATTTAATTCCGAAACCGAAGCTGGAAAATCACTGAAATACCAAATCCAATCTTCATAATCAAGCGACTCATTCGTAAATGTTGCTGTAGTATTAAAATTAGTTAATTCTTCTGGTGTGAACGAAAAAGCTGCAGTTGGTGAAGGTCTGACGGTTACTAAATTTGGGAATTCATCTGAAATCTTACACCCTATCGGTGAAGTAACATCTAAAGTGACTGTATATACTCCTGGTTCTGTGTATGTATGAGTAGGACTAATATCCGTAGAAGTGGTTCCATCTCCT
>JAHDFV010000140.1:0-1945 GCA_020627985.1 Saprospiraceae bacterium | reverse complement strand
ATAGTGGTATAAGTGCTATCAATAGGTACCGATAAATTATTGAAAAATACATTTTGGGGAATACAACCCTCATATATACTTGGTTCAACAATTAAAAGAGCAGGCGCTGGAAAATAATCAACGGGTATTGTAATCGTTTCTTCACATTCATTAATATCTGTAACAGTCAATGTAGCAGGTAACGAACCTGGTATTTCATAGTCATGTACTGGATTCTGAACATCAGAAATATTACCATCTCCAAAATTCCATTCCCAAGAAGTAAACTGACCAGAACCTGTTGTTGATAAATCAGTAAAAGTTACAGGACCAGCAATACAAGTATCGTAATCAAAACTAAAATCAGCTTCTATATCTGGAAATAAATTAACAAATACATAGGCTGTATCAGCACAAGGAGTACCTGGATTTAATGCCATTACACCTTCATACGTTCCTTCACCAGGAAATGTAACAGTTACATCTCTTTCATCTGATGTAAATATATTACCATTACCCAAATCAATTTCCCAAGAATACTCAAATATATTTGGCCGTTGATAACTTTCATTATCAATCTCAATAGTAAATTCTCCACAAGAATTAATAAAAAATTCATAACCACCAACTACAGAATCAGATTCTATTGATGCGATTACAAGAGGCGTACAGGGAATAACATTAAATTGAAAATCCCTACGAATTTCTCCTATTTTAACTCCATTCCTATATTCAGATACACAAACTCCAACTACAAATTGACCTGGTACTGTAGGCACTCCATCTATTAACCCAGTTTCTGGATTAATCGTCACTAAAGGATCTCCTCCCATAGGATTGAAAGCAGTATAAGTTGGAGCAATAAAAGTAACAGTATTATAAGGAGGTCCCGTTGGTGGAATAGGTTGAACACCATTAGGCCCATTTGGATTACCATTCGGATTATCAGGTCCACCATCTACTCCCCCTCCAATGACAGGAGCACAAAATGAATAGGCTAAAGAATCACCATCGGAATCTGATGCACTATGATTAAAATTAATAAATTCTCCAGCACAAATTACAATAGGTGGAAAATCATTAAAGGTAGGACTATCATTACAAGATTGTTGAGCTAAAGGAGTAATTTCTACAAAGTAAGTACTTCCCACATCACCTGGAGTGACAATATTATTAATGGTATTATTTCTACAACATCTTTGATATGCGATATAATAACTTTGATTAGATACAGTTAAATTATTTACAACTAAAGTATAAGTAGCTGTTTCAACACATGGAGGATCGTTTACTTCAAAACAAGGATCATTATCTGGAGGTATGATTGATCTATTCGTAAAACTAGCTGTTTCTTCATCTAAAAAAGTTGCTCCTCTATAAATACCAAAATATGCAGGATTATCGTAATTCGCTCCTCCACTATCGCAATCACGATATACTTTCATTGTGATAGTATATGTTCCATTACCATTACAGACATAAGTCATATCTCCTCCAATGATATGTAAAGCAGACAAAAATGTCGTGAAACATAGAAATATTGCAGTTATTGAAAATAATCGTATTAAATATTGCTTATTGTATCTATTAATCATGTTTTTCTGCGTTCTAATTCAAATTTAATAAACAAAACGAGGATTCTCCCCTATAATTACTTTCCTCTATTAAAAAATGAATTAATTTTGTATTTATTATGTACCAAGTTACAAAACAACTGAATTGTAAAACTAACGATTTTTCAATGCTCGATAGAGACTCTCAAAGTAAATTATTACAAGTTCTGGAAAAAGGCGGACTAATTCTATACCCAACGGACACAATTTGGGGTTTAGGATGCGATGCGACGAATCCTGAGGCAGTAAAAAAAATTTACGAATTAAAGAAAAGGGATAAAAACAAACCACTAATAATCTCTAATATTTTTTTAACATCTATTGATAAATTATATAATAAATCCTTACGAGTT
>JAHDFV010000139.1 GCA_020627985.1 Saprospiraceae bacterium | reverse complement strand
TTGTTTTTCAATGGCTTGCAAAGAAATTAACATTATGTTCTTAAATCACTTCAATGCTTGTTTTAATACACTTTATAAATGTTCCTCGAATGTATTTTCGAGGAACATTTTTTTTATCCTATTTCATTATTAGTTTTGCATGAAATTAAAAAAGTGAGCAAAAATAAACTTCGAAAATTTAGTGAATTATTAAGCCTACCTAATGTGTACCAATGTTTTGATTGGCACAATCCTGTTTTGCATGGAGCAGGTATGGAGGAAGTACCTTTAAAAGGGAACTGGAAAAAATTACATTTTAAAAATGAAAATCCAATTACCTTAGAATTAGCCTGTGGAGGAGGAGAGTATACTGTTAATCTATCTCGGATGTATCCGAATAGAAATTTTATAGGTTTAGATGTAAAAGGGGCAAGAATCTGGAAAGGAGCAACAAAAGCAAATTCGGAAAAATTGTCAAATGCAGCTTTTTTACGTTGTAGAATCGAACAGATTTACGAGTTTTTTGAACCTGAAGAAATTGATGAAATATGGATTACTTTTCCTGATCCCTTTTTAAGAGATAGCAAAGAAAATAGAAGATTAACCAGCGCTTTCTTTTTGAAACAATATCGAAAAATATTGAAATCAGGAGGAATCGTACAATTAAAAACAGATAGTACTCCACTTTATGATTTTACAATGGAAACCATAAAAGCAGATGATAAATGCGAATTGTTATATCATGAAAAAGATATTTATTCTAAACCATTAATTATGCCTGAATTAGAATTTAAAACATATTATGAGGGCATGCATTTAGCTAAAGGTTTAAAAATTAAATTCGTTAGAATTAAATTACATATTTAAACAACTTTAGAAGTGAATTAACTTTGTATTCTTAAATCACTTCTATATAAACTTATTTAAAAAATGAAGAATTTTTTCTTTTTAATTTTCTTAGTTTCATTTCTTTTTTCTTGTAATGATGAATTAGACACATCAGACAAAATTGAAGGAGCTTGGATCCCAGATTCTACTTGTACCTGTGCGCCTTATTGCAATATTGATTCTTTAATCATTGATGGAAATAAACACAGAACTTATATAGATGATGTTTTAATTAATGAAATTTCATTTATTGAATTTTCTGAAGATGAAACAATCTTTTATTACTTCGATCAAAATGTTCAATTTATGCAAATAACAAATATTGAAGGACAAGACATGTCTATACAATATTTAGATGAAGCGAATTGCACACAAGTGTCTGATTATACTAGAAAATTATAATACTTTTAAAATAAATAAAAAGCTGCTATTCATTATTTTGAATAGCAGCTTTTCTATGAATAGCAGATCAACTTAAGTGGTCAGTTTTTTACGCCTTGTCAGGTGTTCGTCTACCTGACAAAAAATTGAAAAAATGGTCGTGGATATTTATCAATTATATATTAAGAAAAAATCGTTCTTTATTTTTAGAATGCGCTCCAATTCTTTTATAAAATTTAATAGCACGAATATTAAAATTAGGCGTTTGCCACTGAATTAAATTGCAATTTAATTTCTTTCCTTCTTCTTTTATTTTATGGACAACTATTTCCCCAATACCAAATCCCCTCGCATCTTCAGTTAAAAATAAACAATCCATATAAATATAAAAATTGGCATCCCAGGTAGAAAATTGTTTCATATAAGTAGCATAGCCAATTAATTGTTGATCTTTTTCAACAACAAGGCAAAATAAAGAAGAGTTTTCTGAAAATAAAGCACTATTTAATAGTGCTTCTTTTTGATGAAAATCATATGTAGATTTTTCATAAATAGCATGCAGAGAACAAAGCTGAACAATTTGAGGAATGTCTTTTTTTATTGCAAATCGAATATTAAAATCTTTCATTAAATTTCACAATTAAATACATCATTAATGTAAGTGGGATAATCGGGTTCTTCTTTTTGCAATACATTTTTCATCCAAGATAATCTTTCATGATTAATAACTTCTAATTCCCAGATACAAGGAGCTAAACCATCTCCAGATATTTTTTTAAATTGATTGGGTTTGTTTGGGTTTGATAGAAAAATATGAGTGTTTAACATGTATTGATCTACCCACCAATTCATTAAAGAAAAGATTCCTTCAGTTCCTGCATGTAAAATTAAAAATCCGATTTGATCATGGTCTGCGTTAAAACTATTTTCCATAGTTAACCAAGAGGCGATTTCTTTTTGTACAAATTGATAAAAAACAGGGTGATCAAAATTTCCAATTTTAGAAATAGTATAAATTTTAATTTTCCAATCATTAACTTCTATTGTTTCTCTAAATTCTATTTTTCTTGTTTTATATGAACTCATTTTTATTTTTTTATCAATATTTATTATGAATATAAAAAAGACCACTACATTTCAATGTAATGGTCTTTTGAATAAAAAACTAAAAAAATATTTTCTTTTATTCCCAAGAAGGAATTAATCCTCTTACACCCATATCTACAATTCGGTCTGAACTAGCAGGATTATCAATGTGGAAATCCAATTCCCCATTTGGAATATTATCAACCCATTCTAAGCTGTTATTTACGGAATAGGAAAGAGTAACAACAATATCCTCTGTTTCATTTCCAGTAATTGTTAATTTATTAGTAAATGGAGCAGTGACAACACATGAACCAGCAGGTATCGGAGATGAATCAAATAATGGATTGACAACTGTCGTACTTCCTGCTGGAGCTTCTCCTGAAGTTATTTTACTTCCTTGTCCAACTGATTGAAGAAATCCTTCACAAACAGAACCTAAGTCATCACGCTCAAAAACCCAAAATCCTTGTAACTTATCATCATTAACAGCTAGTGATTCTTCCTTTGGCGTAATACTAGATATATAAACATTATAACCTAAAAATGATGCAACAGTACCCGTTCTTCCAGTTGGACCACCATCACATAAATCCAAATTGCTTGCAGATGGCCCTACTAAATTAAAGGTAATATCATAATTCTGATAGGTAACAGAAGTTCTAATCCATTCATATTCGCCTGCAGCAACATCTTTTAAAGAAATAGAGAAAAAGACTTCATTTTCATCAGCAACATTAGCGACTCTAAAATCAACGGCTTCATTGCCTCCTTGATTAGTTTCTTCTCCTTTATAAACAATAGTACCTGTTCCTAAAGCAGTAAATGCACTAGGTGCTAATTCAATATAATGAATAGACATGCTATTAAAATCTGGCGTTTGTGCAGCATTGCCAGCAGGAATTGTTGCAGGTAATCCAATATTATTCAATCGTTCTTGAAGTTCGTCAAAATTAAATTTGAAGCGAAGAGCTGGTCCATCAATATTATTGTTGTTATTATCAGTATCAGAAGGATCATCAGCACAAGAAGTGAAGCCAATAACAAAAATACAACAGATTAAAAAAAGGAATTTATTCATTGGTGCAAGCTTTAAATGATGAATTGAAGTAAAATTGTTTCGTCTTCTGGAAAAATATGGTATTGAAACGACTTCAACTCGAATTTCGTATATGAAGATGAAAAGTTTTTCGTTAATAAGAATTGTATGTTGGTAGGAATTACATTGATTTTTACCTTTATGATAGAAAAAAGAAAAATTGGAAAAAGAAATCGTTTATACTTTACAAGAAGTTGAGCAAGTGGCTAACAATCTGATCCCTTTTATTCTGAAGAATAAAATTATGGTCATTACAGGTGATTTGGGCGCAGGGAAAACAACTTTGATAACTTCAATATGTAAACAATTAGAAGTAATAGATCAAGTGAGTAGTCCTACATTTTCAATAGTGAATGAGTATGAAACCCATAGTCATGAAAAAATCTACCACCTAGATTTATATCGATTAAATGATGTTGAGGAAGCTATAAACATTGGAATAGAAGATTATATATATAGCCATAATATAACTTTTATTGAATGGCCTGAAATCATAGAGAACCTCTTACCGATGAACTTATTAAGGATTCACCTTGAAAATTTAGATAATTCAACTAGGAAATTGCTATTTTTGTAAGCAAACCTTTCGTAAACAAGCATTTAAATTCGAAGCGTTTTAATTAGTAATCCAAAGAATGGGAGATAAACGATATAACTACTCAAGTGTTTTTACTGCAAGTGAATTACAACCACAGGAAGAAGTACTTGCTGTAATGAGGAAGAAGAAAAAATTATTTATTGGTATACCCAAAGAATCTTTTTTTCAAGAAAATAGAATAGCATTAGTCCCATCATCTGTTGCCACTTTAGTGGGACATGGTCATAGGGTAGTCATAGAGAGAGGCGCAGGAGATAAATCCAATTATGTAGACCAAGAATATTCAGAAGCTGGTGCAGATATCGCTTATGATCCGAAGCAAGTTTTTGAAGCAGATGTGATTATAAAAGTAGCCCCTCCTTCCATTGAAGAATTAGAATATTTTAAACCCAATCAAATCATTATCAGTCCGATGCACCTACCTATGGTGACTCCAGACTATTTAATGAAACTCAAGCAAAAAAGAGTCATTGCTTTAGCTTGGGAATATATTAAAGATCAAGTAGGTTCTTTTCCTTTTGTTAGAATCATTAGTGAAATGGCAGGAATAAGTGCCATGTTAACTTCAGCAGAATTATTGAGTAATAGTAGTGGTGGTCAAGGAATACTTCTTGGAGGTATAACAGGAGTTCCTCCTTGCAAAGTAGTGATTTTAGGAGCTGGAGTAGTAGCCGAATACGCTACAAGAACGGCGCTAGGATTAGGAGCAGATGTAAGAATTTTTGATAACAACATTCATAAAATGATGCGTTTACAACATCTCTTAGGGAGAAGGTTATACACATCATCGATAAATTCAGATGCACTAAATAAAGAATTATCAGATGCAGATGTAGCTATAGGTGCTATTCATTCTTCTACAGGTAGAGCACCTGTTGTCGTAAGTGAAGATATGGTTTCACAAATGAAAGCAGGTTCTGTCATTATGGATGTGAGTATAGATCAAGGAGGTTGTTTTGCAACTTCAAGAGTCACAACACATGAAAAGCCAACTTTTAGAGAATATGGAGTAATTCATTACTGTGTACCGAATATTGCATCAAGAGTTTCTCAAACGGCTTCGAAAGCAGTAAGTAATATATTAACACCCATATTATTACAAGCAGAAGGAACAGGAGGAATAGAGCGATTAATCTACGAATCTCCTGGATTAAGACATGGCGTTTATTCCTATAAAGGCTGTTTAACGAATGATTATTTAGGCGAAAAATTCCAAATAAAAGTTACCAGTTTAGATTTACTATTGTCTTCAAACCTTTAAACCTTTGTTATCAATACAATAAGCTGCATTTTACTCATAGGTTTTTAGTAAATTTGCACCTCTTTAGCTAAACCTTAGAATATAAATCATTGAATGGAGGATTTAAAGTCCAAAATTGATCTTAAAAAATTACCAAAACACATTGCTGTGATTATGGATGGCAATGGTAGATGGGCTAAAAAACATGGGCAACCTAGAGTTTTTGGACATCGAAATGGAGTACAATCCGTTAGAGAAGCAACAGAAGCTGCAGCAGAATTGGGAGTTGAATATATGACCCTGTATGCGTTTTCAACAGAAAATTGGGGAAGACCTAAAGCAGAAGTAAATGCGCTAATGACATTATTGGTTCAAACCATTCGAAAAGAAATTGCAACGATGAATAAAAATAATATTCGTCTGACAGCGATTGGAGATTTAAAACAGTTACCAAGTAAGAGTTATAAGGCATTATTAGAAGGAATAGAGAATACAAAGAATAATACAAGAATGACTTTGGTTCTCGCTTTAAATTATAGCGCAAAATGGGAAATCCTAAATGCGGTAAAAAGTTTAGCAACAGAAGCAGTTGAAGGTAAAATAAAGCCTGAAGAAATTACAGAAGCAACCTTTGATGATGCTTTAAGTACTAAAGGAATACCACATCCTGAACTTTTAATCAGAACCAGTGGAGAACAGCGAATAAGTAATTTCCTCTTATGGCAAATTGCTTATGCAGAATTAGCTTTCTTGCCCATATATTGGCCTGAATTCAGAAAACAAAATCTTTACCAAGCTATTTTAGATTATCAAAATAGAGAAAGAAGATTTGGAAAAACAAGCGATCAGATCATTGGATCTGAATAATAATAAAATTAACCAACTTGATTTAATGATCAGGTAAGTAATAAGAAGGCGTAGCCTTAGCGGAAAATAGGTTTTTATGAGAATGATTCGAATTTTACTACTTAATATTTTATTCATATTACCATTCATTACGACTGCACAAGAAGGGCTAGAAGTAAAAAAATATGAAATAGGAAACATTAAAGTAGAAGGTGCTAAATATAGTGATGAAAATTCTATCATCGCCGTTTCTGGATTTAGAGTTGGGGACAAAATTAGAATACCAGGTGGAGAAATTCAGAGAGCCATAAAATCTTTGTGGGATTTACAATTATTTGAAGATGTTCAAATCTTATTAGATCAAAACATTGGAGACGTAGTAATTCTTTTAATTAAAGTTGATGAAAAACCAAGATTGACTCGTTATGACTTTTTTGATATTAAAAAAGGACATAAAGATGATTTAATGGGTAAAGTAAGGCCTTACCTTTTAAAAGGAGGAATCGTTACTTCTTCTGCTAAGCAAAATGTAAAGAATGCTATAGAAGGATTTTATATTGATAAAGGGTTTCTAGATGCAAAAGCAGATGTGAAAGAATTAAAAGATGGAAATTTAGAGAACGGGATCAAATTAGAATTAAGAGTAGATAAAGGGAAAAGAATTAAAATTCAGGATATAGTTTTTGAAGGAAATAACAATGTAAAGTCTAGAAAACTGAGAAAATTAATGAAAGAGACTAAGCGAAAAAGAAGAATTTTCGCAGGCTCTAAATTAATTAAAAACGAATACACAGCTGATAAAGCTAAATTGATTAACCACTATAATACAATAGGATATAGAGATGCTAGAATTACAAGTGATAGCATATGGAGGAAAAATGAAGGCGGACACTTGATGATGAAAATAAACATCGATGAAGGTAATGAGTATTATTTTAGGAATATAACATTTAAAGGGAACTCTATTTATTCCAGTGAGACACTAAGTGAAGTCATGAGTATAAAAAGAGGAGAAGTATATAATCAAGAACTACTAGATACTCGTTTGAACTTTAGCCAAGACGGTAGAGATATCAGTTCATTGTATATGGATAATGGTTACTTATTTTTCCGAGTTGAACCCATCGAAAAAGCTATAGATAATGATTCAATTGATTTAGAAATTAGAATTTTTGAAGGCCCTCAAGCAGTTATTGATAAAATTTTGATTGCTGGGAATGATAGAACACACGAACATGTAATTCGAAGAGAACTAAGAACCAAACCAGGACAAAAATTTTCACGTTCTGATATTATTCGTTCTCAAAGAGAAATTGTTAACTTAGGTTACTTCAACCCAGAAGCATTAGGCGTAAATCCAGTTCCGAATCTAGAGAGAGGAACAGTTGATATAGAATATACTGTTGAAGAAAAATCTTCAGATCAATTAGAATTATCCGCAGGATGGGGTGGAGCAGGAAGAGGTGTTATTGGTACTTTAGGGGTAACCTTTAATAATTTCTCTCTAAGAAATATCTTTAAAAAAGAATCTTGGTCACCACTTCCACAAGGGGATGGACAAAAGCTTTCATTAAGAGCCCAAACAAATGGTCGTTTCTACCAATCCTATAATTTTTCATTTACAGAACCATGGTTAGGAGGTAAAAAACCAAATTCATTTACAACTTCTTTATTCTATTCTTTATTGACGAATGGAGGAGATAGAGATGCATCTTCATTCCAAAGCTTAAGCATCATTGGTGCTTCAATAGGCTTAGGTACTAGATTAAAAGTACCTGATGATTTCTTTACATCTTCAACTTCGTTGAGTTTACAAAGCTATAAATTAAGGAATTGGGCAAGAGGTGCATTTACCTTAAAAGATGGTACTTTAGTTTTAGATGGTAGATACAATAATTTAGTATTCAAACAAACCATTGCCAGAAATTCCATTAATAGTCCAATATTCCCAACATCAGGAGCAAAAGTGTCTTTATCTGCTTCGTTTACGCCTCCTTATTCTTTATTTAGGAAAGTAGATGATTTTGACAGTTTAGATGACGATGCAGCAAGACAAAATTGGGCGCAAACCAATTTGAAATGGTCAGAATATCATAAATGGAGATTGGATTTGGAATGGTATTCTAAAATCGTGGGTAAATTAACCTTAAAATTAGGAGGTAAATTTGGTTATTTAGGCTCTTATAATAAAGCTTTAGGTATAACACCATTTGAAAGATATGAAGTAGGTGGAGATGGTTTATCTAACCAATTTAATGGTATTGCAGGTAGAGATATTCTTTCATTGAGAGGTTATGAAACAACTGATTTATTAGCCAATGGTAATGGAGGTGCATCTGTATTTACAAAATTATCTGTTGAATTAAGATACCCCATTTCATTAAATCCAAGTTCAACAATCTTCGTACTAGGATTCTTTGATGGAGGAAATGTATGGGATGGATTAGGTGATTACAATCCATTAGATTTGAAACGTTCTACAGGTTTGGGGGTTAGAGTATTCTTACCCATGTTTGGTATGTTAGGATTTGATTATGGTATTGGATTCGATAAGCAAAATACCATTCCGAACGGCTCAAAAATTTGGGATTATGCTAAATTCAACATCATTTTAGGATTTGAACCTGAATAATTCAGATTCATCTAGTTAAATGAAGGTTAAAAAATGAAGAGGTAACTTTCTTAAATTCTTTTAATTAATAAAGATATCTCATATAATATAGGTTGAATTCTTAAAGTTTTTAATAAAAACCTTTTCTTGTGGATTTTTTGGCAGAACGCCGATTGGAAAAGGACATTATAAAACCGTAATTTTGAGTTTAAGTATTGATTCAAATCTTTACCTGAATTCAACCATTTGCAAAATAACAGATTTAAAGGATGAAAAGATTAGCTATTGTAATTGCCTTTTTGAGCATGTCCGTCTTCGGAATGCAAGCACAAAGAATCGCTTGTGTAGATGTTGTTCAAATTCTTGAAAGCATGGAAGACTATAAAAGTGCGCAAACAGAATTAGATCAAGTCGCTGCACAATGGAAGCAACAAGTCGATCAAATGAGAGACGAAATTCGTGGATTGTTTAATAAGTATCAATCAGAAATGGTTTTATTAAGTGATGATGCTAAATTGCAACGAGAAGATGAGATCATGAAAAAGGAAAAAGACTTAAGGGATTATCAAAAGAAAAAATTTGGTCCTGAAGGTGCTTTATTCAAAAAAAGACAAGAATTGGTTAGACCGATTCAAGATAGAGTTTATACAGCAATAGAAGATTATGCTGAAAAGAAAGGATATGACTTTATCTTTGATAAAGGAGGTAGCGCTGGTTTACTTTTTACAAATCCTAGATATGATAAAACATCTGATATTTTAGGTTCAATAAAATAAATACTACACTGATTTTAGCATGAAAATGCTGATATATTAAAACTGAGATTAAAATGACAAAAGTAATTCGATATAGTGTTTTAGTAGCCTTAATGGCTTGCTTCGCTTTCACTGCACAAGCTCAAAAATTCGGTTATACGAATTCTCAAGCAATTTTGTTAGAAATGCCTGATGTGAAAAGAGCTGATGCGAAATTAGAAGCATTGCAAAAACAACTTCAAAAGAAAGTACAATTAATGTTTGAAC
>JAHDFV010000138.1 GCA_020627985.1 Saprospiraceae bacterium | reverse complement strand
GCAAAATTAGTTTTGAAATGATCTGCATGCGTTGTTAAAGGTTCTTCAGCACCACTACTAGCTAAATTCTTATAACCCATATAATTACCTGCATGTGGATTATCTTCAGCTGTACCTGGAATTAATGCTTCTTTCTTTAAAAAATTCATCGTTTCTGAAGAAGCATAAGTCGTAAAACCTTCATCCATCCAAGCATATAAGGCTTCATTCGTTCCCATAATCATTTGATACCAAGAGTGCATCCATTCATGTACACTCACTCCAACCAAACTACCTAAGGGTCTTTCTCCTGTGATTAAAGTACCCATTGGATATTCCATACCGCCATCACCTCCTTGAACAAAAGAGTATTGTTTATAAGGATAAGCGCCGTAATTTTTTTCTATGAAAGGCAAGGATCTCGCCATGATTTCTGGCAATTTAGACCAAGGACCTTCTGTTTTATCATTTTTTTGATATAAAAAATGAAGCATTAAATCATCTCTTACCTTATAGGTTTCGTGTGTATAATCTGGATCTGCACCCCAGAAAAAATCATGTACATTTGGTGCTTTAAAGTGCCATGTTAATTTTTCAGTATCAGGTCTTTTTACCGTTTGATCTCCTTCATAACCATATCCAATTTCAGTAGGATTTTGTAAATAACCACTTGCTCCTAAAATGTAGGATTTGTCTATAGAAATTTTCACATCAAAATCTCCCCAAATACCATGGAATTCTCGACCCACATATGGATTCGCATGCCAACCTTGATAGTCATACTCACATAATTTAGGATACCATTGAGACATTGAATAATCAATCCCTTCTTTACTGTCTCTTCCAGAACGTCTTACTTGTAGCGGAACTTGTGCTTCGAATTCCATTTCTAAAGTTGCCGTTGTTTTAGGACGAATAGGACTAGATAATTTTACTTCTAAAATAGTACCTACAACTTCAAAAGAAACACTTTTACCATTGACTTTTAAAGATTTAATCTTGTGGTAGCCTATTTCTTCAGGTGTTAATTTAGAAATTCGATCTTGAACCCTACGATCAGGATCAGGCATGTTTCTAGAACGAACATCCATCATACTACCAGGTTGGAATGCATTAAAATACAAGTGATAAAATAATTTATCCAAAGCATCTGGAGAATTATTCGTGTATTTAATTTTTTGTTTCCCAGTATATCGATGTGTTTTGACATCCATGTCAATTTCCATATCGTAATCAGCAGCTTGCTGCCATCTGTCCGCCTGAGTAAATGCGAATTGAGCTGTAAAAACAGCAAGAATAATAAGAAGTGTTTTTTTCATTGTTATAAAGATTCGTCAATTATATTTTCTGATGAATGAGATACTATTGGTTTCAAAGGAGGATTTTCATTTTTAGGAAATTCTATCCGTTCAAATAATTTACCCCAATTTTTCCATTTATATTTTAATTGGGCTAAACCCAAAAAGATGAGTACAACTATTGCCCAACCAACTAACATGTATTCAGTATCCATTTCTAAAGATCTAAACATAGTTGGCGTTTGTAAAGCAGACCCATCAAAAGAAACGAACAAGGCACCAAATAAGTTGTTCGCAAAATGAATCCCTAAGGCTAATTCTAAACTTTCATCAAGAATGGTAATCAATCCTAAGAAAGCTCCAGTTCCGATATAAAAGATCATCATTTTCCAAAAACCAAACTCTCCGATTTCTGGATTCATTCCATGTAATAAACCAAAGAATACTGAAGTAACAATCCAAGGAATGAAAGGATTTTTCACCCATAAAGCTAAACCTTGCATCAAATAACCCCTCATAAATGTTTCTTCAAAAGAAGTTTGCCAAGGCAATACCAATAAACAAATAATGACTAAAGGAATGAATGTAGACCATTCTAATGTGTATACATAATTATCTGGGTCCATATACATTCCAATACCTTCTCCTATTAATGCCATAGCTAACCAAACAAAAAAGCCAAAAGATAGCTTTCCCCAATCTAAACTAGTATGAGGAGTAATGATTGATAGAAAAGGTCGCTTATGTAAATACTTAACTACGATATACAAAGCAATGACTCCAATAACAAAAGATAAAAGAATTAAAAAGAATCCAAGATTTGGATCAATACCAAAATATTCAAAATCTAGACTAGCCATTTTATCTTGTAAAGCGGGATCCATTGATCCACCTCCATCTTTAAACATTTTAGCAAGAAGAAGAACTGAAATAGGTATTTGTCCTAGTACATGACCTAAAACCACAATACAAAAGCCAACAAAATAAATCCAAAATTCATTTTTACCTTCTATTGCTCTCTTAAAAAAAGAATGTTTCATTTCAATATTGTATGGTTGAAGTATCGAAAGTATAATTTTTTTTACTTCTTATTGAAGATGTATGATACTTATAACTTTTATTTAGAAGGATAAAGCTATTTTTACGATGAATAGATCTTCAATATATGAAAAGACCAAATTTTAGTACAATAGACGTCTCAAAATTAAATGAGAATAAAATAATTGCAGACGATAATTGGAAAACAGCAGAAAAAATAGAAGTGCCCAATCATTTTGATTCAGAAAAATTGAATCATCAAGATTTTGTAGCTGGATTACCTCCATTTTTAAGAGGACCATATAGTAGCATGTATGCTGTTCGTCCTTGGACCATCCGCCAATATGCTGGTTTCTCAACTGCTGAAAAAAGTAACGCTTTTTATAGAAGAAATCTAGCAGCAGGTCAAAAAGGATTATCCGTGGCTTTTGATTTAGCTACACACAGAGGTTATGATTCAGATCATCCAAGAGTACCAGGAGATGTCGGTAAAGCAGGAGTGGCTATAGATTCTGTTGAAGACATGAAAGTCTTATTTGATGGAATTCCATTAGATAAAATGTCCGTTTCCATGACTATGAACGGGGCAGTAATTCCGATCATGGCATTTTATATCATCGCTGCTGAAGAACAAGGAGTAAGTCCTGAAAAGCTAACAGGTACCATTCAAAATGATATTTTGAAGGAGTTCATGGTAAGGAATACCTATATATATCCTCCTCAACCTTCTATGAAAATCATTTCTGATATTTTTGAGTACACTTCAAAGCATATGCCCAAATTTAATTCTATTTCAATAAGTGGCTACCACATGCAAGAAGCTGGTGCTACAGCAGATATTGAATTAGCATATACACTGGCAGATGGATTAGAATATATAAAGGCGGGTATAAAAGTAGGTTTAGATATTGATGCTTTCGCTCCTAGACTTTCTTTCTTTTGGGGAATAGGAATGAATCATTTTATGGAGATTTCCAAAATGAGAGCTGCAAGAATGTTATGGGCTAAAATTGTAAAACAATTTAACCCACAAAACCCAAAATCTATGTGTTTACGGACGCATTGCCAAACATCGGGTTGGAGCCTTACAGAGCAAGATCCTTATAATAATGTAGCAAGAACATGTATTGAAGCAATGTCAGCCGTTTTAGGAGGAACGCAATCACTTCATACCAATGCCTTAGATGAAGCGATAGCTTTGCCTACAGATTTTTCTGCAAAAATTGCGAGGGATACTCAAAAATATATTCAAGAAGAAACGGATATTACAAAAGCAGTAGATCCTTGGGCTGGTTCACATTATGTAGAATTTCTGACACAAGAAATTGCAAATAAGGCTTGGGCCTTAATTCAAGAAGTTGAAGAATTAGGAGGAATGGCAAAAGCCATAGAAAAAGGTTTGCCTAAAATGAGAATTGAAGAAGCTGCTGCAAGAAAACAAGCTCGTATTGATGGAGGTAAAGATTTTATTGTGGGTGTAAATGTTTTCCAAGTAGAAGAAGAGGAAGAAATGGAAATCTTAGAAGTAGACAATGCTGCAGTAAGAGAAGCTCAAATCAATAGATTAAAAGATACGAAATTAAAAAGAGATAATAATGTAGTAAAAGACATACTTAATAAATTAACAAATTGTGCAAAATCGGGCGATGGGAATATACTTTCAATTGCTGTTGAAGCAGCTAGAGCTAGAGCAACTTTAGGTGAAATCTCAAGTGCACTTGAAAAACACTTTGGACGATTTGTAGCAAACAATGCAACAATTTCTGGAGTCTATTCGAATGAGATAAGTATGGATAAAACATTTAAAGATACACAGCTTTTAGCCAATCAATTCGCTGAAAAAGAAGGAAGAAGACCTAGAATAATGGTGGCCAAATTAGGCCAAGATGGACACGATAGAGGTGCAAAAATAATTGCAACAAGTTTTGCTGATTTAGGCTTTGATGTTGATGTGGGACCCTTATTTCAAACACCAGAAGAAGCCGCCAAACAAGCTGTAGAAAATGATGTCCATATTCTAGGAATTTCTTCTTTGGCTGCTGGTCATAAAACTTTAGTTCCACAAACAATTAAAGCGTTATCTAAATTAGACAGAGAAGATATCATGGTTGTTGTAGGAGGAGTAGTTCCAAAACAAGATTATGATTTTCTTTATGAAAGTGGGGTGGTAGGTGTTTTTGGACCAGGAACCGTGATTTCTGAAGCTGCGAATGAAATACTAAAGATATTAATGGATGTGTATAATAATTAAATTGTCGAATCAAGACATTTTATAAGATTTACAATTTATTTTTAAAAATTAGTTGGATAAAAAGAGATATAACCCTATATTTGAATTAACAATTTAAAACGTTACTTTTTTAAAGTATTTCGTCTAAAATTTGAAATGAAAATTAGGTTTATTGTTGTTACCAACAAAAAAAGAATCAAAAAATTTGATAATTAAAATAACCTAATCTATATTTGTATATATAATCTGTGTTGCATAGTTGTTTTTTGGGGTTATATTTTGCATGCGTCGCGTTCTTTGCGGCGTATGCTTTTTTTTTGTAAAGAATACTCACCTATGAGAAATATACTAGAATTAATACTTGTATTTATTTCCTTCTTTTTAATAACTCTTCATTTAAGTGCACAAGAATACAGTCCTATACAAACTGGACCTAGAATTACGTTCGATTATATTTCATTAGGAGAAGATTCATTCAATGCACAAAGTTCCTTAGGCATAGATAGTTTATCTCTATCTAGAGGTAAGAATGCAGTAGATTTTGGATTAGGTATGTTCATGCAATTCAATATTAAGGATTACCTTTTCTTAAGACCTGAAGCGATCGTTCATATTTCTAATCGAGAATTAGAAATGAGAGAATTAAGCAACAATATTGTTACACCTCTAAAATCCAGTTTATTTTCTTTTACCGTACCTGTCCATATAGGATACAGAATTGAGGGAGTCAGTTTACAACTGGGTTTAGTTTGGCACCATCAATTAAGAGGTGAGGGAAAAAAAGATTCGCCTGAAGATATTATTTACAAATATGATAGTTCTCATATGGCTTATAGCTTTGGGTTAGGCTATCAATCTAAATGGTTTTTATTTGATGCTTATTTTCAAAGATCCTTAACGAATGTAGAAGATGGTTTACAAATTAATGAAATGGACTACGAATTTAATTCAAAACCGATTTATCTTTCTGTAAGAATAGGTTTTATTTTATCGGGAAGAGGAGATTAATTTGTAAAAGAGGGGAATTGGGTTTCTTCCCCTCTTAACATTTGGTTTGAATGAGATATACAAATACCTCTGGGCGTTTTAAAAAAAATTAATAAAGTAAGAAATCAATTAAATTTCTACTCTTCTTAATTAAGAACACAAATTAGGAGATTTATCTTCTCTTAAGAATTCATTTATCAATATTTTTACAAATAAGAATTGCGAATTATCATAATTAGTGGTATAATTTTGTATTTATTATGATTTATATATAATAATACATCCGTAATTGTAGATTATTTGCAATAATTGCAAAATGTTAAAGTATGATTACTAATTTTAATGTATTCTACTTTCAAATTAATACTCTGTATTATAAGAAATATAAAACCTATCTCCTTAGAATCTATCTAAATAAGCAGAATAAGACGCAAATAAATCTTGCGTTTGTTCATAGAAAACTAAACTATTATATCTTTGTCGGGATTCTTAAAAATTAGAGAATTTTTGAAATTTTATAATTCATTCAAAACGAATGACATTGGGAAATAAAACGATAAAAACCGCAGCGCTCATTAGCTTTTTATTCTTAGCTGAAGTAGCATCTGCACAATCATTAGGTAGTGGCAATCTTTCCACTATGCTCATGTGGTTAGTGGCAATTTTAATATTGTTAGCCTTATTATTTGTAGGGGATAGTTTATTAAAATTGGAAGCCAAAAATGTTGGTGCAGATAAAAATGGAGAAAATTATTCCATTTTACCTAATTTTAAAGAGATTTTCAGACCCAAAGTACCAGACTTTGTGCCAAGTGAAAATCTTCATACACTATCTAAAGGATATGATTTAAAATTAGAAGGAAAAGCAAGTTCTATCATTGATGTACATAATACAGCAACGACATTTGCCGTTAAACCACCTGATTTTAGAGGTATAGCTCCTATACCAAAAATGTTGGTACAAATTGGAGATTCTGTAAAAGCTGGAGATCCTTTATTCTTCAATAAAAAGACACCAGAAATTAAATTCTGTTCTCCAGTAAGTGGAGAAGTGATAGCAATTAATAGAGCTGAAAAAAGAGCTATTTCTGAAGTGATCATTTTAGCAGATAAAGAACAAACTTATAGAGAGTTCGGTCAATTTGACTTAACTCAAATGAATAGGGAAGAACTGGTAGGCTTTTTAGCTGAAAGTGGAGTATGGCCAATGATCAGACGTCGTCCTTATCAATTGATTCCTGCTTTGACTGAAGTACCAAGAGATATTTTTATTTCAACTTTTGATACTGCTCCTTTAGCACCTGATTCAAATTTATTTGTTGAAGGAAGAGAAGCGGAATTTCAAAAAGGATTAGATGTTCTTGCAAAATTAACAGATGGAAAAGTGTTCTTAGGCTTAAATGGTAAGAGTCAACCCGCAGCAGCTTATGCAAATGCTACAGGTGTTGAAAAACATTATTTCCATGGTAAACACCCCGCAGGAAATGTAGGTGTACAAATTCACCATGCAAAACCAATAGCCAATACAGATGCTGTTTGGACTTTAGGAGTTCAAGAAGTAATTAGTATTGGTGCTTTATTCACAAAAGGAAGATTTGAAACTGATCGTATTATTGCAATTGCAGGAGCAGAATTATCGAATCCAAGACACATCAAAACAAAATTAGGAGCATCAATTGAAAACTTTGTAAAGCAAGGTTTAAATGATGATGCTGGGGAAGTACGATATATTTCTGGTGATGCTTTATCAGGGACTCAAATTGAAGCGAATAGCTTTATTGGGTTTTTTGATGACCAAATAACAGTACTTCAAGAAGGAAATTATAATGAAATGTTTGGTTGGTTGCTTCCTTTAGCTCCAAGACCAAGTGTTTCTAGAACGATGCCTGGCTTCTTAATGCCAAATCACGAATACAGAGGTGATACCAATACTCATGGTGAAAAAAGAGCTTTTGTTGTAACGGGACAATACGAAAGTGTTCTACCTATGGATATCTTTCCACAACATCTAATGAAGTCTATTTTAATTGGAGATATTGAAAAGATGGAAGGATTAGGTATTCTAGAATTAGCAGAAGAAGATATCGCAATATGCGAATTTGTCTGTACATCTAAACAACCACTTCAAGCGATCTTAAAAGATGGCTTGGATATGATGTTAGAACAAGGATAATTAATATATAGAAATTGAATTTTTCAGTCATACTGAATCAAAACAATACATGAAACCATTATTAAATTTTTTAGAGAAGATAGAACCAGATAAGAAGAAATCACCCTTCTTACACACCTTATATGATGGGTTCTTTACTTTTTTATATGCGCCAAATACTGTAACCAAAGGAGGTGTTCATCTTAGAGATGGGATGGATTTAAAACGTACTATGATTACAGTCGTAGTTGCAATGCAACTTTGTTATTTATTTGGTACATATAATATAGGTCACCAGCATTTTGCTGCTATTGGTGAATACACAGGATTTATCGAAGGATTTCACTTGAAATTATTTCATGGTCTAATCAAGATGTTACCTATTTTTGTAGTAGCTCATGTTGTAGGACTTGGAATAGAATTTTGGTATGCCACTAAAAAAGGACATCCAATTGAAGAAGGATTCCTTGTATCCGGAGCATTAATTCCTTTATTAATGCCACCTGATATTCCTTTATGGATGTTGGCTTTAGCAGTTGCTTTCGCCGTAATCATTGGTAAAGAAGCATTTGGTGGAACAGGAATGAACATATTAAATGTAGCCTTATTAGCCAGAGTATTCATATTCTTTGCATATCCAGGAGATATCTCGGGTGATTATGTATGGGTTTCTAGTATAGTAAAAGAAGGTCAGGAACAATTTGCTGCGCCCTATTATGCCTCTAGTTGGCTCGATTTTCATGGTCTGCTCCATCAAGCCGCCGATTGGATATTTGGTTTGTTTAATTTAGATACTTTTAGTAGTGTTCAAGAAGCGAAATCTGTTGTAGATGGGTATTCTGGAGCAACTCCTTTAGCTTTAGCCAAAGAAGGCGGTTGGGAAGCTGTAACTGAAAAATTCTCAGTAGCTCAAATGTTCTGGGGAGATATGCCTGGTTCAATTGGTGAAACTTGTAAGCCTTTTATCTTAGCAGGAGCTGCAATATTATTAGCAACTGGAATTGCAAGTTGGAGAATCATGTTAAGTATGGTCATTGGAGCTGCTTTCACAGGATTATTATTCAATGCTTTTGGAGAAGCTGGTACATTTATGGCAGTGCCATGGTGGGGACATTTCTACATGGGAAGTTTCTTCTTTGCAATGGCATTTATGGCTACTGATCCCGTAACAGCAGCATCTACGAATACAGGGAAATTAATCTATGGTTTTTTAATCGGAATGGTCGGTATGATTGTTAGAGTATTAAACCCTGCTTATCCTGAAGGTTGGATGTTAGCTATTTTATTTATGAATGTATTCGCACCTTTAATTGATCATTATGTATTAGAAGCGAATATCAAAAAACGTTTAAGCCGTGCATAGTACTAGATATATATATACGTTCGTGCTAATTATGACAACAGTAGTTGCTGTAACGTTAGCATTTATGAATACTTCTCTTAAAAATATTCATCAACAAAATGAGGCTGTTTTTAATAAAAGAGCCGTTTTAAAAGCCTTTAAGTCTATCCCTGAAGTAGATGCGATGTCTGATGATGAAGTGATTGCATTTTTCGATAAAAGTGTTGAGCAAAATGTAGTGAACATGGATGGAAAATCTTTTACTCCAGATGAAGTGAAAACTGCAAGAAATTTTAAAGATAAAGTAGGCAAAGCTGAAGACTTAGATTTATCAAAAGAGAAAAAGAAAGACGAAAAAGATAGATTACATCCTTTATACATATATAAAGAAGGAAGTAAGAAAACTTATATCACTGCTGTTAGAGGATCAGGTCTTTGGGATGAAATCTGGGGATATATTGCTTTAGAAGAAGATGAAAGTACTATCAAAGGTGTATCATTTGATCACAAAGGTGAGACTCCAGGTTTAGGAGCAGAAATAAAAGATAATCCTACTTTTCCTTTAATGTTTAAAGAAAAGAAGATTAGAGATGCTGAAGGAAAATTTGTTTCAATCAATGTGAAGAAGGGGGGAGCAGATAAAGCTAATCCACATGCTGTAGATGGTATTTCTGGAGCAACAGTTACTTGTGATGGGGTAACGGAAATGTTAGAAAGAGGATTGGGATATTATGAATCCTATTTTGCAAAAAATTAATA
>JAHDFV010000002.1 GCA_020627985.1 Saprospiraceae bacterium | reverse complement strand
AAAGATGAGCGATATCTTTTTTAATCAATTAGGTTTACCGCAACCTCATTTTTATTTAGGGATCGGTGGTGGCTCTCATACACATCAAAAAGCGAATGTAATGTTGGCTTTTGAAAAAGTATTGAATGAAGAAAAACCAGATCTAGTTTTGGTCGTAGGCGATGTAAATGCTACTGCTGCTTGTAGTATTACTGGTGTGAAAATGGGATTTCCCGTAGCGCACGTTGAAGCAGGTTTGAGAAGCGGAGACCGCAAAATGCCAGAAGAAGTCAATCGAATCATTACAGATGCTATTTGTAATTATTTATTCATTACGGAACATAGTGGATTAGTCAATTTAGCAAAAGAAGGCGTGCCAGATGAGAAAGTATTTTTTGTTGGGAATGTCATGATTGATTCCTTAATTCATTTCAGAGAAAAATCTAAAAGCATTGGTATTCTTAATGAATTAAATGTAAGTCCAAAAGACTACATTTTAATGACCATGCACCGCCCAGCTAATGTAGATAAAGTAGAAGGTTTGAAAAGTATTCTTCAAATCATAAAAGATGCTGCTTCCAGGAAAAAAGTGGTTTTTGCCATACATCCTAGAACATCGAATAATTTAAAGAAGCATGGTTTGTATGAAGAATTAGAAAGTATTGATAATTTAGTTTTAATAGGGCCACAAGGATATTTACAGTTTTTAAAACTTATGGATAATGCCGCTTTAATCATTACTGATTCAGGAGGAATTCAAGAAGAAACAACCTTTCTTCAGGTACCTTGTATGACATTCAGAGATTCTACAGAAAGACCCATTACTGTTGAATTAGGTACGAATTTCTTAATGAAAGATTTGGATCCAGCTACAGTAAAAATTCAAATGAATGAAATTCTAGATGGTAAATCGAAACAAGGACTTATTCCGCCACTTTGGGATGGTAAAGCCGCAGAAAGAATTGCAGAAATTTTATATCAAGAACATTATAAAGTCTAATAAGACGACAATAAAGGTTTGATTTCAAAATTAGGTTTATACTATCGTACGCTTAGACACCTTAAGCTTAAGCAAATCCAATATCAACTTTGGTATCGCCTAAAAAAAACATGGGAAAAAGGGATAGATCTAAAGGATTTTAATCATCAACCTCAAGTGATTCCAGTTGAAAAAATCTATTGGAAACCTTCGGTAAATCCACCAGTTAAATTAGTGATCTCTCCCAATACTTTTCGTTTTTTAAACCTAGAAACATCGTTTGAAAACATAGATTGGAATGAAGCTAAACATGGAAAATTATGGACCTATAATCTAACCTATTTTGAATTTCTTCTTCAAGAAGATATTGAAGTAAAAGAGAAGCTAAGATACCTTCATGATTTTATAGAAAAGAAAGAAAAAATTAAAGATGGCTTTGAACCGTATCCCATTTCTTTAAGAACCATATTTGGGGTACGATTTATCATCGAAAATCAAATAAAAGATCCCAAAATTGATCAACTACTTTATGGTCAATTATTACATTTAAAAAAGAATATAGAATACCATTTACTAGGAAATCACCTCCTTGAAAATGGTTTTGCATTCCTATTTGGAGCGATATATTTTAACAATACCTCTTTTCAGAAAATTGCAGAGAAAATTCTAACTGCCGAACTAAAAGAACAAATCTTAAAAGATGGTTCGCATTTTGAATTAAGTCCAATGTATCACCAAATTATATGGTATCGTTTATTGGATTCCATTAATTTTTTAGAAGCTATTGAAAATCAATTTTCTAAAAAATTTAAAGATTCTTGCAAAGAATATGCTAAACGAATGGCTTCATTTCTAAGGCAAATTACATTTAAAAATGGACAAATTCCCTTGTTAAATGATGCAACAGTTGGAATAGCACCAACATCAAATACATTATTCGATTACGCAAATCGATTAGAAATTGAAGCAAATGATATTCCCCTTTCCGAAAGTGGATATAGAAAAATGATATGCAAAGAAATGGAAGTAATTGTGGATGTAGGCAATATCGGACCAGACTATATTCCAGGACATGCACATTCAGATTCTTTGAGTTTTGTACTTCAGGATCAATTAAAAGCAATTTTTGTAGACACAGGAATTTCTACCTATAATGCTGGAGAAGATAGAATGAGAGAACGATCCACACAATCTCACAATACAGTCAGAATCAATAATGAGGAACAAACAGAAATTTGGGGCGGATTTAGAGTAGGAAGAAGAGCATATACCCAAATTTTAGTAGATCAAAAAAACGATATTCAAGCAAAACACAATGGATATCAACATTTAAGTACGGAACATATCAGAACTTTTAAAGTAGAGAATAATCAGTTTATGATCACCGATGAGCTAACAAATTCTAATAATTTGAAAGCTTCTGCTTATTTTCACATTCACCCCGATGTTAAAATCATCAAAAATGAAGAATATATCATGCTTAATAGTCTGAAAATGATTGTTAAAGGTGATATTTGCGTGGCATTTGAGAAATATCAATATTGCCTAGGCTATAATGCACAAAAAACAGCGACAAAAATTAGAGTAGACTTTAAGAATACGCTAAAAACTATTTTTAATTAATGAAACTTCTTTTCCTAACAGATAACTTCCCACCTGAAGTTAATGCTCCAGCAACTCGTACTTACGAGCATTGTATGGAATGGATGGAAAAAGGTATTGAAGTTACAGTCATCACTTGTGCTCCTAATTTTCCCCAAGGAGAAATTTATAAAGGATATAAGAATAAACTATTCCAAAAAGAAGAAATCAATGGCATTAAAG
Organism: Saprospiraceae bacterium; assembly: GCA_020627985.1. Lineage (GTDB taxonomy): Bacteria > Bacteroidota > Bacteroidia > Chitinophagales > Saprospiraceae > JAHDCE01. Next base: position 45,973 of record JAHDFV010000002.1, on the reverse strand, counting down.
TCATTCGAGTTTGGAGTTACATTAGTCCTAATAAAGGTTTCATAAAAAGAATAGCAGATTATTTAAGTTTTGCTTTTACAGCTTTTTTTGCCAGCTTGTTTGTGAAGTCTGATGTGATCATTGCGACTTCTCCTCAATTTTTCGCTGCAGTTTGTGGCTATTTCTCTTCCTTGTTCAAAAGAACACCCTGGATTATGGAAGTAAGAGATCTTTGGCCAGAAAGTATTAAAGCTGTAAATGCAATGAACAGCAATAGCCGTTTATTAAATCTAATGGAAAAAGTAGAGCTTTTTTTATATCGAAAAGCAAAAGCAATCATTGTAGTGACAGATTCGTTTAAGAAGAATATAAGTGAAAGAGGAATCGATTCCAATAAAATTTGGGTGGTAAAAAATGGAGTCTATGCAAACAAATTTCCACCAATTCCTAAAGATGAAAAATTAGTCTCAGATTTAAATCTAAAAGATAATTTTGTCATTGGTTATTTAGGGACCCATGGCATGGCTCATAAATTAGATTTTATTTTAAAATCTGCAGCAAAAGTCAATGGAAATATTCACTTTCTTTTTATTGGAGATGGAGCAGAAAAACAAAATCTACTAGAATTAAAAGATGAGATTGGTTTATCCAATACTACAATGTTGCCCTTTGTAAGTAAAGCAGAAATTCAACGATATATTAGTGTGACTGATGTTGCACTTGTACCCCTTAAAAAATCAGATACTTTTAAAACGGTCATCCCTTCTAAAATCTTTGAAAATGCTTCAATGAGAAAACCCATCCTCTTAGGAGTAGAAGGAGAATCAAAAGAAATAGTAGAAAGTTATCAAGCAGGATTATGTTTTGAACCAGAAAATGAAAAAGATTTTTTGGATAAACTCAATCAACTACATAAAGACAAAGATTTATATAATAAACTAACAGAAGGTTGTGTAGAATTGGCTAAAAATTATGATCGCAAATTTCTAGCGAATAAAATGTTAGATATTATTAAAGAAAATGTTGGCGCAAAAACTAAAGTATAGATGAACAAATTAATTGTCATAGTACTATTATTCATTGGAATTCATTCTGTATATGGACAACATATACCTTTGAACAATGATTACATGGAACCCATTGAAGCAGCTATACTTAAAAAATCTCCAGAAACACATACCGCAATAAAACCCTATAGTTATTTCGAAGTAAATGAATTAAGAGATTCTATTATTGCAGAAAAGAAATTTAAAAAGGAGATTGACCAAAAATTTAAAAGATGGTTGTTCAATGCAGCATTCAATGATAATTTCCTCCAGCTCGATGATAAAAAAGGCAAGTTTTCATTAATTTTAAATCCAATAGTAGATTTTAGATCAGGTTCTTCTTCAGATTTAGACGGATTACCTTATGTGAATACTAGAGGTATTCAAATCAAAGGAAGAATTGGGAAAAACGTTGCATTCTATTCTGATTTTCATGAAAATCAAGCTAGATTTCCAAGATATGTCAATGAAATAATTGAAGAAAATCTAGTAGTACCAGGACAAGGTTTTCCTAAAGATTTTGATTCTCAATTAAATGATAATACAGATGCTTTAGATTTTGCTTATGTAAATGGAAACGTTACAATTAAAGCAAATGAATTTTTTACTTTAGAAGGGGGCACAGGAAAGAATTTTATAGGTGACGGTTATCGGTCTGTTATTTTTTCTGACAATACGTTTAATTACCCATATTTTAAATTAAATACTTCAGTATGGAGAATTAAATATGTGAATATTTATTCTCAAATGATGGATGTGAAAGGGACGAATTATAATAATTCTACTTTTGAAAAAAAGCACATTTCTTCACATTATTTATCAATAAATGCAACAAAGAATTTCAATATTGGTTTATTTGAATCTGTTGTATATCAAGATAGTACAGGAACGTTGGATCCTGGTTTTTTTAATCCAATTATATTTTATAGGCCCATTGAATTTTCTATTGGTTCTAGAAGTGGAAATGTAATTATGGGCTTAACCATGTCCTATAAAATCAAACAAAAAATGATGTTCTACGGTCAAATTATGATCGATGAATTTAATTTTGGTGAATTATTAGCGAATGAAGGATGGTGGGCGAATAAATATGCTTTTCAATTAGGATTTAAATCATATGATACTTTTATTCAAGGTTTAAAAGTACAAACAGAATTGAATTATGCAAGACCATATACTTATTCTCATCAAACTTCAGGAAGGAGTTATTCGCATTATAGGCAATCTCTTGCACACCCGTTAGGAGCTAACTTTATTGAGTCCGTTAACATCGCTTCTTATCAAAAAGGACGTTGGTATGGAAGAATAGAACTTATGTATGCATTACAAGGTTTAGATACTTTAGGTTCTAATGTTGGAACAAATGTTTTATTACCTTACAATACCAGAGATGGAGATTTTGGACATGAAACATTACAAGGTATAAAAGCAACAACAACCTATGCTGATTTAAGAGTAGGTTATGTAGTCAATCCTACAATGAACCTAAGATTAGAATTAGGGGCAAGCATTAGAAGATTTAAACCAGAAATAGAAACGGAAGAATTACAACCTCTAAATACAACGTACATCCATTTTGGATTAACAACAGCATTGAATAATAAATATTACGATTTTTAAGGATATGAAAAAAGCGCTTATTACAGGAATCACAGGGCAGGATGGAGCATATTTAACAGAGCTGCTATTAGAAAAAGGATACGAAGTTCATGGTATTAAAAGGAGAAGTTCTTTATTTAATACTGGTAGAATTGATCACCTTTATCAAGATCCTCATGTAAAAACGAGAAACTTAATTCTTCACTATGGAGATTTAACAGATTCTACAAATTTAATTCGAATTGTACAAGAAGTACAACCCGATGAAATTTATAATTTAGGAGCCATGTCTCATGTTCAAGTGAGTTTTGATTCACCTGAATATACAGCTGATACAGATGGTATTGGAACATTACGTTTGTTAGAAGCAATCCGTATTTTAGGACTAACAAAGAAAACAAAATTATATCAAGCATCAACTTCTGAATTATACGGATTAGTACAAGAAGTGCCTCAAAGTGAAACAACTCCGTTTTATCCTCGTTCCCCTTATGCAGTAGCTAAGATGTATGCTTACTGGATTATAGTAAATTATAGAGAAGCTTACGGAATGCATGCCTCAAATGGAATCTTGTTTAATCATGAATCTCCATTAAGAGGTGAAACATTTGTTACTCGTAAAATTACTAGAGCTGCAGCTAAAATTGCTTTAGGTTTACAAGACAAAGTTTACTTGGGGAATATGGATGCCAAAAGAGACTGGGGGCATGCAAAAGACTATGTTGAAATGATGTGGCTAATGCTTCAACAAGATGAACCAGATGATTATGTAGTTGCAACAGGAGTAACAACTACCGTAAGAGATTTTGTTCGAATGGCTTTCCGTGAATTAGGAATAGAATTAAACTTTACGGGTGAAGGAGAAAAAGAAGTCGCTACAGTTGTTTCTTGTAGTAATGCAGAATATCAATTAGAAATTGGTAGTGAAGTTGTTGCTGTAGATCCAAGATATTATAGACCTACAGAAGTAGAACTATTGATTGGAGATCCTACAAAAGCAAAAGAAAAATTAGGATGGACATTGAAATATGACTTACCTGCTTTAGTAAAAGAAATGGTATTGAATGATCTAGAATTATTCAGAAGAGATCAATTACTAAAGAATGCAGGATTCAATGTTAAAAATGAATTTGAATAATGATTAAAACGAAGAAGGTCTATGTCGCAGGACATAGAGGAATGGTAGGTTCCGCTTTAGTACGAAAATTAAAATCAGAAGGTTTTAATAATATCGTTACGAGAACATCCAAAGAATTAGATCTAAGGAATCAGCAAGCGGTTGAAGAATTTTTTCAAAAAGAAAAACCAGATTATGTCTTTTTAGCAGCAGCTAAAGTGGGGGGCATTTTGGCAAATAATACCTATCGAGCAGAATTTATTTATGAAAATTTAATGATTGAAGCCAATGTGATTCATTCGGCTCATTTGAATGGTGTAGATAAATTAATGTTTTTAGGATCATCTTGTATTTATCCTAAAATGGCTCCTCAACCTTTAAAAGAAGATTATCTGTTAACAGGTATTTTGGAACCAACCAATGAGCCTTATGCCATCGCAAAAATTGCTGGGATAAAAATGTGCGATGCGTACAGAGCGCAATATGGAAGTAATTTTATATCTGTAATGCCAACCAATCTTTATGGTCCGAATGATAATTACGATCTTGAGAAATCACACGTTCTACCAGCCTTAATTCGTAAATTTCATGAAGCAAAAATTACCAATGCTCCTCATGTGATGATGTGGGGAACAGGAAGTCCAAAAAGAGAATTCTTGCATGTAGATGACTTAGCAGATGCTTGTTTCTATTTAATGGAAAATTATAATGAGGAAGGCTTAGTGAATATAGGTACTGGTGAAGATATTGCTATTTTAGAATTAGCACAATTAGTGAAAAAGATTGTTGGATTCAAAGGAGAAATTAAACATGATTTAACAAAACCTGATGGTACTCCTCGTAAATTAATGAATGTAGATAAATTGAAAAATATCGGTTGGTCTGCTCAAGTTAGTTTAGAAGAGGGAATAAAAACTGTTTACAATACTGTTGATAAAGTAGCCTGGGGAACCAATATGACTTTTGATGAAAATCTGACCAAAGATACAGCTTTCGCAAATGCACAAGATTTCTTAGATCGATTAGGGTTTTCAGTGGAGAAAAAAGATGAAAATCGTCCTTGGGGTGGATTTTTTGTATTACCTGAAAGCAATGCACCTGAATTTATTCAATATTTCTTTCCAGAAATGAATATGGATGATTTTAAAGGCTATTCTAAATTGAGCCCTAAACTTTTATTAGTGGCTCCTGAAAAAAGATTGTCTTGGCAATATCACCATAGACGTGCTGAAATATGGAGAGTAGCAGGAGGAAAAGCAGGTATTGTAGTCAGTGATACAGATCAAGAAACTTCACCGAGAGATTTAGCTTTAGGAGAAATAGTTGAATTAGAAAAAGGACAACGCCATAGATTGTTAGGTACAAATGGCTGGGGAGTTGTTGCAGAAATTTGGAAACATACTGACCCTAATCATCCTTCAGATGAAGAGGATATAGTTAGAGTACAAGATGATTTTGGAAGATAGCATTATGGGAAAAAATAATACATATGTCGCCATTATGGCGGGTGGAGTAGGAAGTAGGTTTTGGCCTGCGAGTAGAGATTCTTACCCCAAACAATTTTTAGATATTTTGGGTGTAGGAAAATCTTTAATTAGATTAACCTTTGAACGGTTTTTAAATCTTTGTCCTGCCGAAAATATTTTAATTGTAACAAATAAAAAATACAGAAGTCTAGTAAAAGAACATTTACCTGAATTAGAATTCAGTCAAATTCTTTGCGAACCTTCGATGAATAATACGGCTCCTTGTGTCGCATATACTGCTCTTCGTTTAAAAGCAATGAATGAAGATGCAAACTTTATTGTTGCACCTTCGGATCATGTAATTTTAAAAGAAAATGTTTTTCTAGATAAATTAAGAACAGCATTAGATTATACCGCTAAAAATAATGCATTAGTTACTTTAGGAATAACTCCAACCAGACCTGATACGGGATATGGTTATATTAATTTTGGTAATGCAGTTGAGGGAGAAGTTCATAAAGTAAAACGCTTTATGGAAAAACCCAATCTAGATAAAGCGAAGGAGTTTCTAGAAAGCGGAGATTATTTATGGAATGGCGGAATATTTATTTGGAATGTAAATTCAATTTTAGATTCGTTCCGAAAAAATGCACCAGATATTTTAGATATACTTGAAAAAGGAAATCAATATTATAATACTTTCCAAGAACAAGATTTTATTAATGAAGCATATCCAACGACACCAAAAATTTCTGTTGATTATGCAATCATGGAAAATGCAGATAATATTTATACTATTCCATCTGATATTGGTTGGTCTGATTTAGGTACCTGGAATTCTTTATATTCTTACAGAGATAAAGATGAAAACGGTAATGTAATTACAGGGAAAGTAATTGCAGAAGAAACCAAGGATTGTTTCATAAGAACGAAAGAAGGAAAACTTACTTTAATTAAAGGTCTTGAAGATTTTATTGTTGTGGATGAAGGAGATATATTAATGATATATCCGAAAAAATTAGAACAAGAAATTAAAGGAGTAGTTGGAGTTTATAAAAAAGATTTGCCCGAATTTTTTTAATACCCATTGTCACCAAACAAAAAATATAAAATTGCATTTGTAAGCAACACCGCTTGGAGTATGTACAACTTCAGGTTGGGTATTATCAAGGAATTGAGAAGCCTTGGTCATGAAGTAGTTGTGATTGCACCAAAGGATACTTTTACCGCTAAATTAGTTTCGGAAGGGGTTTCCTTTAAGCATATTTCATTGAGTAGCTATGGTACCAATATTATTACAGAAACTAAATCTTTAATAAAATTTGCCCGAATTTACAAAAAAGAAAAATTCGATTTTATTTTTCATTATACCATAAAGCCAAATATCTATGGCGCAATTGCTTCAGCAATTGTAGGAACACCTTCAATAATTATCACAACAGGTTTGGGGCATTTTTTAAATTTTAAAAATACAGTTGCAGGTTTATTTACTTTAAATTTATATCGCTTAGCAGGCAGATTAACTAAAGAAGTTTGGTTCCTAAATGAAGATGATCGTAAAGTATTTTTAAAAAAGAAAATAGTCAAGCAAAATAAAGCGAGATTATTAAATGGAGAAGGTATTAATATTAGTTGGTATCAACCTAATGGTTATGTAAAGAAAGATACAACTACACGATTTCTTTTTGCAGGGAGAGTTATTTGGGATAAAGGAGTCGGTGAATTTGTTGAAGCTGCAAAACGATTAAAAAATAAATATACGAATGTTGAATTTCAAATACTAGGATTTATAGATCCATCAAATCCAAATGCAGTGTCTTATGAACAAGTAGTACAATGGCAAAAAAATGGAATTATTAAATATTTGGGAGAAGCAACAGATGTAAGACCTTTTTTAGAACAATGCGATTGCTTAGTATTCCCCTCTTTTTATAGAGAAGGATTGTCCAGAATATTAATGGAAGCCGCAGCAATGGAAAGACCCATTATTACAACAAATAATGTAGGATGCAAAGATGTAGTAGAAGATGGGGTTAATGGTTATTTAGTTGAAAAAAATAATGTAGAAGATCTTAAAAATAAAATGACACAATTTTTAGAATTAGCGAACCCTAATAAAAAAAGTATGGGTATTGCTGGTCGTAAAAAAGTAGTTGAAAATTTTAATGAAGATCAGATCATTGAAGTATATTTAGAATCCTTAGAGCAATATTTATAATAAATCGATTTCTTTAATGAATTCATAAAATGATAAAAAGAATTTTTAGTTTTTTTCTTTTCTATCTTTTAGAGATTTATTTATTTCTAACCTCCAAAGACGATTTAAACTTTGAAAATATAATTATACCTTTATATCCTACAATAGGAATTGGAGATTTAATTATGTTGTCGCCCGCCATAGAAAAAATGGCTCAATTATATCCGAATAAAAAGATATATATTGTTAGTCACTTACCACAATTTATTTCATTTTCCAGTGATATTTTTTTTATTAAATTGGATGAAGAGAAATCAATTTCTTCTAATTCTTTGCTCGTGTCTTTTACGTTAAATATTAAACACAGTAAATTATTGTTGAAATATAAATTATGCCTGGGTTATTTTTCTAAATCCCGACTACAGTCTAATATAAAAGGATTGAATAAAAGTTCTTACAACGGTCAAGTAGATCATTATTTGGAAAGAGCCATCTCGGTAATTAAATTATTAAATAGCAAAGGAGGGCAAGAATTAGAAAATGAATTTAAACTCCAGGTAATTAAATATCCCAAAATACAAGAAGAAACATTTTCTTTAATTGATGAAATTGAAGGGAAAAATTTAATCCTTGGGTTGTTTCCTCAGTTTGATCATAGTTTGTGGGCTTTAAATAAAGCTGCTGAAGTAATAAATTCACTATATCATCAAGGTTTAATTGAAAATATAATAATTCTAGGAGATGAAAGCGATAGAAATAAATCCTTTTCTTATGATTTAATGAATGATTTAAAAATACCGAAAGAATTTATCTATAATTTTACAGGGAAAACAAATTTGAAACAAGTCGCATATTGTATTCGTAAATCAGCTTATTTTTTTGGGATCGATTCAGGGCTTTCACATATTGCCTATCTTTCGACGAAACCTGTGTTGTCAATTTTTATTATAGCGAAAGCAATAAATATTTTACCTCAGAATAAAGACTTGTTGAAAAATATTAATACCATTTCCGCTTATTCAGAAAATGAACTTCAATTATTTAATGGTTTTAATCCTGTGAACAAAGTACAAGCCAAAATTAAATCTGAATATATTGAAGGAAGTCAAGTTATTCTTTTAGCTAAAAAAATGATGACAAAAGAATAAATGAAAGTTGTTCATTTACATAGAAAACCTCAAGAAGGTTATCATAGCATAGAAAATATTTATGCAGCTATAAGAGAGGAGTTAAAAAATGAAGTAAATATTCATAAAATCGAAATGCCTTTTTATTGCAAAACCCAAATTGGAAAAATCATGAATATGATTTACGTCTTATTCTTAAAGGGAGATGTTTTTCATATTACTGGAGATATTCATTATGTTTCTTTTTTCTTACCTAAGGGCAAAACAATAATTTCTGCACATTCGGTTGAAGGTGGACGACCAAAATATTCTGGTTGGCGAAAAAAAATGTTTAGATATTTATATTTTAAAAAACCAAACAAAAAGTCTAAATATTGGTCTGCAGTTTCAGAATATACAAAAAGAGAATTAATTGATTTATTGAGTGTTTCTAAGGAGAAAATAAAAGTGATTTATAACCCATTATTAAATGTTTTTAAAGAAAACATAAAAAAAATACCCAAGGAAAAACCTGTGTTATTACAAGTAGGTACTCATGAAAGAAAAAATATTCCAATTTTAATTGAAGCCATTAAAGAGATTGAATGTACACTGCATTTAATCGGAGAATTAAATATTGATTTAAAAAATAAATTAGAAGATAATAAAATAGATTATAAAGTAACATTAAAAGCATCTCCAGAAGAAATGAATTCGATTTATTCACAATCTGATGTAGTTCTTATTATTTCATCGGAAGAGAGTTTTGGAATGCCAATAATTGAAGCTCAAGCGAAAGGAATTCCTGTAGTAACTTCAAAGAAATCAGCGATGCCAGAAATAGGAGGTAGAGGAGTGGCTTATGTAAATGAAAAGGATAAGGAATCAATAAATAAAACGATTTCTAAAATTTTACAAAATGATACTTTTAGAAATGAATTGATAGGTTTAGGTAAAAAAAATGCAGAAAGATTCTCTTTAAATGAAATTTCAAAACAGTATTTAAAGTTGTATCAAGAAATTAATGAGTAAGTATTTATTCATAGCAGGTGCACCTAAATCTGGTACTTCTTTGATGTTTCAAATATTAACATCAAATAAAAACATTTCTGCCTCATTGCTAAAAGAAACTAATTTTTTTCTGGATCAAAATCATCCTTTATTGAATAAAGATTATAATGTTCATAAAGATGGAGTAGGTGGTTTTGAAGTGAATTTTAAAGACGAAACTTATTCGAGTTATAGATTAGAAGGTTCAGTTCATATGATGAATCAAGAAACTCCTTTGAAATATTTAAATGAATTGGGTGATGTGAAAATTTTATTTTTACTTCGTGATCCAATCAAGAGATTAGAGTCCTCATTTAATTTCACGAAATTTAATCTTTCCAATTTTAAGCGTTCAGATATTACATGCAATGATTTTGTTAATATATTATTGAATGGAAAAGAATCTGATTTGCAAAATGAAATGAAAAATGGAGTATTTCCAACTGTATTGTGGAATGAACTTTCTTTGGGGCGTTATTCATCTTATATCAAAAAATGGATAGACACATTTTCGTCTAAATCGATCAGTATAATACAATACGAAAAATTTGTAAAAAATAAGAAAGAAGGAGTATCTCAAATTGCTGAATTTCTTAAATTAAATGAAAGTGATTTTAAAATAGAAATAGGAGAAGTAAATCCAACAATGAAAATCAATTCTTCAACATTACATTTTTATTTAAAAAAATATGTTCCTTCTTTTCTTCAGTTTTCATTTATAAAGAATGGATATTATAAATTTCAAAGGAATAGAAATGTAGAACTACAGGAACTAGATAGTATAACATTAAATTTGTTGAAAGAATATTATAAGCCTTTTAATTTAGAATTAAAAGATTTATTTAAAGATGAAATAGATTTAAATCTTTGGGAATAGAAAAGAGATTTTTCTTCCTATCTTTTTCAAGAGCTTAATGTTTCCAAAAAGAGCGAGTAGAAAAATCTGCTGGCTCTTTTTTTTATCCTCATTAAAAGAAAGAGTGCTTTTTTTGTATAATTTAAAAAGTTTCAATCCTTCTCCTTTACCCTTTCTGCAAGTAAAAAACCAAACCTGCTCAATTATTTTATTAATGGTTTCTTTTTCGTTTTTTTTATAAAAATGTGCTCTTATTTTGAGTAACCATTCTTCTATTTCTTTAATGGTAGAGTATGATAAAGTAGAATGTAAGCTGAGGGGAATATAAGAGTGTAGTAAAGCATCGTTCTCTGTAAAAGGAATACCCTTTTTTTCTAAAATAATAGGTATTAATTTTTTTAAAGCACTTTGTTGTTGCTTCGAAGAAGTTTTTGTGATTTGATTTTTGTGAATCCGATATGAAATTAATTCTTGAGGTAAGTTTGCTCCTTTCTTTTTAAATAATAAATGTGTCCAAAAATGAAAATCTTCAGTGACGTAAAATTTAGGATTGTATTTTAATTGCAATTCTAAAATGTCTTTACGTCGCAGCATGATGCTTGGGTGTAAGAAGGGATTATAAAATAAGGAGTAAATCTGGATATCAGAATTGTCTTTATAGAGAAAAGGTTTTTGAATATAAGAAATGGGATGACCTTCTTCATTAATATAATTATAATTAGTGCCAACTAAAGCATGATCTTCATTGCGTTTTAAAAAATCAATTTGCAATTGGAAACGATCTGAATGAGAAATATCATCTGCATCCATTCTGGCAATATATTCACCTTGTGCGATAGATAATCCATGGTTTAAATGAATCAAATATCCTTTGTTTGTTTTAGAAGAGATGATTTTAATTCTAGGGTCTTCGTAAGATTGAATTATAGATAAAGACGAATCTGTTGAAGCATCATCAAAAATAATAAATTCAAAATTAGAATAACTTTGATTTAAAATGCTTTCAATAGATTGTTTTAAATATTTTTCAGCATTATAAACTGGCATTAATACAGAAATTAAAGAAGCTTCGTCCATGCCTTAATTTTTTTTCTAGTATCAAAATATTCTTTCTTATTGTTTCTTATATATCGAAGAGATTCTTTTCTGTTGTTATTTTGAATAGATTTTATAAAAGGATGTAATTCTTTTTTTGGTTTGGAAGAAAATAATGATTTTAAAATCCAAGTATAATAAAAGAATGAATGGCAAGGATATTTTTTATATTCATGATAGTAGGCACTAATAACAGCACTGTTTTTTATACCATAAAAAGAAAGATCTTTGATGTATTTTTCTGAAAGTCTTTCTTTAGGAATATAATGTTGAAATATAAGCCGATCATCAAATAAAATGGAATTTCCAGCAATAAGTATCGCATAAAACAATTCAATATCTTCTCCTCCAGAAACTTTGTCACCTTTTCTACCCGTTAATTGAAAAGAAAATCCCGCTTGTATTAATTTAAAATATATTGATTTTCTAATAATCATACCTGCACCATAAATCATGTGCTCAAGTCGATCAGTTTCTCCTGAAGACGGTATGGGCCTACCGATACCATATGCATTAGTTTGATAAAACCATTCAGGTAAATTATGATCCGAAGCAGCTTTACCCCAACCACCAATCACGCCCGCCTTTTTATTATTCGAAATAAAATGAAATGCATTTTGGACATAATCATTATTGAGCCAATTGTCATCATCGCAAAATAAAATAAATTCATATTTCGCTTTATTAAACCCAAGAATCCGAGCATGACTTAAACCTTGATTTTTTTCTAATAGTATTTTGAAAGGGAAACTACAATCTAAATTATTCCATACCTTTTTTGCAAATGCTGAAGTACCATCATTAGAGTTATTATCGATTAATAAAACTTCAACAGAAAATGAATCTGATATTTTTTGAGCCGCAATATGTTCTAGTGTTTTTTTTATTCTAGAAATACTATTGTAACAGCAAATAATAATTGATATGCCTCTAAGGTTTTCCATTTATTTTTCTGCGAATAAAAGAATAAAGAGATTGTTTAAAAACATGAAATCCGAAACGTAAACCCATCGTGCCATTTAAAATACGTTTCATTTTCTTTTCATATAATTCAGGATGTGCAATATTTAAATATTGATTCTCATAATCTTGTTCTTGGTTCGAAACTAAAAACATATTTTGGCGATACCAAGGGAAAATTGATGCATTATCCCAAATAATAGGCCGAATACAATCATGAAAATAAAATCCATGTTTTTTAAATTTATCTGCCCAATATTCTGGCCATTGTTCATTTAAATGATTTTGACCTCCCTGATGAGGAATCGCTGCAGAAAAGATAATATTGTTACCTAATTGAGATAAGGTTTCAACAATGGTATCAGCTGCAGATTCAGGTAAATGTTCAGCTACTTCTAAACATAAAACTAAATCATACTTTTTTGCAATTTTTAATGGTTGAGTTAAATCCCAAATTTTTAAATCTTTTTTATCAAAATATAGCTCATCTATATTTGTCCAATCACCATTAATTCCTAGAATTTCAGAAACGCCTTTTTCTTTAAAAACGGCAAGCCATTCACCTAGACCACAGCCAACATCCGCAACACTATTAATACTTGGGAAAATATTAAAGAGCAAAGGAATTATTTCCTGAGCTGAATTTTTATTGTGTATTTTTTTATCGTGATGGTAAGCCATTCTTACTTAATTTCTGTAACAGAATCTGTTTCAAAAAATCCTCTATGTGCTGCTAAATATGGCGCATACTTTTTATGTTCTCTTTCTTTTACAGGGAAACTAATTTTTTTATTTTCAGCCCAATAATTATGATTCACTTGCACACTGATTGCTAAAGAATAAGTGCCTTCAACAAAATGAGAAGTTTGAATTGTCGTTGAAACTTCTATCGTTTTTAAATGAGGATTATTTTTTAAATAAGGCAATACTTCTTCTCGTAAATCAACTAATGAAATTCTTTGACCTCCTGAAGAATAAATCGGATAAACAATTGAGGTGATTTTATCCAACTGCCCATTTAATCTTAAAGTCGTTCGGATATTCCCTTCATTTAATTCTAATGAAAAATGTTCGATACTTATCATTCCTAAAATATCAGTATGAATGGAATTAATTTGATATTCTAAATCGTTGCCAATTCTTTTTTCATACAAATGAATGATATTATTTGAATTCCCTTTATCTACAATTTTTCCTTTTTCCAATAAAATACTTTTAGGACACAAACGAGTAATGGCTTCCATATTATGACTGACGAAAACAATCGTCCGACCACTCTGACTTACCGCATCCATTTTTTGAAGGCATTTTTTTTGAAAAGCGGCATCCCCAACAGCAAGTACTTCATCAATGATCAGAATTTCTGGTTCTAGATGTGCTGCAACACCAAAAGCCAAACGCAATTGCATTCCATTCGAATAATGTTTTAATGGAGTTTCTAAAAATTCTTCCACACCACTAAAATCAACAATCTCATCAAATTGCTTTTTTATTTCCCATTTCCGCATTCCAAGAATAGAACCATTTAAAAAAATGTTTTCTCGTCCAGTTAGTTCAGGATGAAAACCAGTTCCTACTTCAAGTAAACTAGCGACTCGTCCTCTCATTTTTATTTTTCCTTTTGTAGGAGGAGTAATTTGAGAAAGTATTTTAAGTAAAGTTGATTTCCCTGCACCATTGTGACCAATCACACCTAAGCATTCTCCTTCAGATACCGAAAATGAAATATCATCTAAAGCCCAAAATTCTTTTTTATTTCCTTTTATAAGATTCTGTCCAAAATGAATGATAGAATCCCTTAGACTTAGGTAATGTTCCCTATTTCCAATTTTATATTTTTTCGAAATATGTTGAGCTTCTATAATATTCAATGATGGTTATTTTATTTCTACTTGAGTTAAATGCTTTTTTAAAATTTGAGCAACAAAATGATGTCCATATTCATTCCAATGATAATCTTCCTCAAAATTAAAAGAAGTTTTATTCTCTTTGTAATCTTGTTCAAATAATGGGCTTAAATCGATATAATCAAAATTTTCTAAAAGGCTAGCTTCTTTTACCATTTGATTGAGTAAAGTAGTATTACTTTCTGCTAATTTATTTTTATAAATAAATTCCCTTTGACCATCCATTAATACTATAATTTTTTTTCCTTTAAAAGTTTGTGCAATTTCTTGGAAAATAAATTGGATGGATTCAGATATTTTTTTTTGTTCACGTATTAGTTGACTTACATTAATATTATCTTCAAATGGAAGCATTGTATCCAATTCGCCATTCTTCTTCATAGCATTCACAGTCCGTTGATGGACAATGATCGCTCTAATATTAATATTATAATTCAAATACCGAAAGATAGCACTTCTTTTAATAAAAGATTTCAAGGAGCTATTTTGAGTACGATCTATTGGCGCTCTCCAAGTAAAAGTGGAATCATTTTGAGCTGTGAGAGTCCAAAATTCTCTTTTATCTCCATTTAAAGAAGATAAACTTTCATCAAAGTCATTATGAATTAAATTAAAAATATAAATATCAGGTTGAAAATGTTTTTGAGCATATTTAGCCATATGGTAATATTGAGAAAGAGGAGCTCCGCTAATTCCAAAACTATATACATCAAAAGAATCTAATTCCGTTTCTAAAATTTGATGAAATGCTTCGTTCGAATTTACTTGCATGGCTTGCACATAAGAATCTCCAATTACTGCAATTCTATGTTTATTTTTTAAAGCTAAATAATCTTTTTTATTGATCCAACCTTGATTATTTACGTTCCAAGTTGAAGGATGTTTACAAAATTTTCCAATAGAATGATTTCCTTCTGATTTCCAACTTGGATCAAATTTTCGAATTTTAAATTCAGGTTCAAAAGCAAATGTAGGATGATCGGAAATAGGTAGAAAGTGTAAAATAATTTCAATAATCAATAGAATGAAAATAAAGGTAGGAATCGAAACGAATAGAATGTTTTTGATTCCTTGTTTTATCCTTGTATAAAATGATATTGAATGATTTGACTTCATTGCACTTTAAGCTAAATCAGCGAAATACGATTCCGTTTTTCTAAATACGAAAAGCCCAATAATGAAAAGAAAAACAGCGGATAAAAAACTAATTCCAATTAATGTCCAATCTGGTAGTGTTGAATTAAAACCTGCACGAGCTAGATTTAATGCTCCAGTCAAAGGATTTAAAGCGAATAAATATTTTGCCCAAACAAAGTCTTTCAAAATAGATATGGGATAGATAACAGGACTAATAAACATTAAAAACTGAATCAAGAAAGGAATGATATATCTAAAGTCTCGATACTTTACATTTAATGAAGCAAACAATGAACCCAAGCCAAAAGTGGTGATTAAGGTTAAGAGCAATCCTAAGGAAAAATACATTAAACATTGTATGATAGAAAAACTAAGACTTCCAGAAAAAGAATAATAAGCGATTACGCATAAAAATATGATAAATGCCATGATGAAATCAAAGAAAGAAGCAAGTATGGAAGATATTGGAATAATCAAACGTGGGAAATATACTTTCTTGATAATATTAGCATTTTCTACCATGCTATTTGAAGATCCTGAAAGAGCACTACTAAATAGATTCCATAACAAAAGACCACTAAAATAAAAAATGACTGGAGGTAAGCCATCTGTTGGAATCTTTAATAATTTCGAAAAGAAAAAAACGAAAATACTCATTAAGGCCAACGGCTGTAATATAGCCCACAAAAAACCAAGCAATGTTTGCTTATATTTTACCTTGATATCTCTCCAGGTAAAAAAATAAAACAATTCTCGATATCTCCACAATTCATTAAACCCCAGCTTCAATTGATCTGGAGGTATAATGTCGTATTCTATACGTTTTTCTATTTGTGACATGATATTAAGTTAAAATTTACTTGCTTTTAAAAGAGAATTAGTTTGAATTTAAACTAGTTTACCTTTTTAATATTATCTTAATGTTTAATAAGTGGAATGATTTTGGTTATCTTTAAATATGGTCTTCCTTTACTAAAACGTAAGAGTTTTGACGGTTGAAAGACACAAAGATACAACATAACTTAAAGTGAATTTTTTTTGCAACAGATTTTACTTTACTCTCGTTTAAATATGAGTACAAGTAAACTTAAGTCTTTTACAATGAATTTTAGAATTTTTATTCTTTCCTTATTCCTTATTTTTGGTTTAATTTCATCTATTTCTGCTCAAATGGATGTGAATGGACAAACATTATATGGAAATGAATGGATCAATTATAATCAATCGTATTATAAGATAAATGTAGCCGAAGATGGAATATATCAACTTTCTTTTCAGGATTTAGTGAATGCAGGTGTGTTTTCTGAATCTAATGTTCCAACAGGAAGTGATTTTAAACTTTATCGTAATGGAAAAATTGTTTCCACTTATGTATCTACTTCAGGAAGCTTCGGAACGAATGACTTTATAGAATTTTATGGAGTAAAAAATAGAGGTGAAATAGATCAGCATTTATATGTTAGTCCTAGTGATCAATTGAATCCAGAGTATAGCATGTTTACAGATGAATCTACTTATTTCTTAACTTGGAATAGTAGTCCAGTAACATCAATTCAAGGGATTGCAAACGATTTACAAAATCCTCCAACAGCAGAATCATTTTGTAATTATGAAGCTTCAGCCGTTTATAATTCTAAAAATGTAAATGGAAGGGATTATGGCTCTTCTTCATGGAAATGTGGTTTCGATGAAGGTGAAGGTTATGGTAGTTCCAAAGTCGCAAATCTTAATGTAAATCTATCTTTAAACGATATTGCCTCAGGTACAGCTAAAGTTGAAACACGTTTTTATTCGGTTTCACCAATAGCTCATGATGTAGCACTTAGTTTGAATGGAAGTAATATATATGATGAATCATTTACCAATTGGCAAATGAAAAATTATAATGTTGAAATACCATCATCGGATTTAAACGTTGGTAATAATACATTTACATTAACAGCATCAAATTCTCCAGAAGATAAATTTCATTTAGCTTATTTAACAGTAGAATATCCACGACTGCTTCAATTTAATGGAAGCAATTATGCTGAATTCTCTTTGCCTGCCGCTTCTGGTAAAAGATATTTAGAAATAAACAATTTTGATGTTTCTGGGAATGCTCCAATCTTAATGGATATTACGAATAACCTAAGAGTAATCACAACAGTAACAGGATCTACAATTAAAGCCGTTTTACCAGATAGGACAGGAGATAGAAAATTAGTACTATATCATCCAAATGCAATTAGTAATGTAAATTCAATAGCTAAAAGAGATTTCATAGAATATGATTTCGCAAATGGGAATTATGATTACATCATGGTCACTCATCCATATTTTTATGATGATGGGAATGGTAATAATTATATTCAAGAATATGCAAATTATAGAGCAACACTACCTGGTGGAGAATATACTCCTTTGATTGCTGATGTAACACAAATATATGATCAGTTTGGATATGGAATTGAACGTCATGAAATGGCGATCAAAAATTTTATGAAAAAAGCTGAAATATCTTGGGCGCCTAAACTTTTATACTTGATAGGTAAAGGTGTGATTTATGATAAAATGAGAACTGAAGCAAACGAATGGGCACAATTTTCATTTGTTCCTTCTTTCGGTTTTCCTTCTTCAGATCATCTATTTGTTACACCCAATAATTCCTTTTCTCCAGCAATGGGAGTAGGGAGATTAGCTTGTAAAGATGCAGGACAATTAAAACTATATCTTGATAAAGTTATAGAATACGAAAATGCTCAAATCATAAACGGTCATACATATAATGAAAGAGCTTGGATGAAAAGAATCCTTCATTTTGGAGGAGGAGATGAAGACATTCAGAATTTCATTAAAAGTGAATTAAACGAATTAAAAGATTCTATTGAAGTCAGTGAAATGGCTGCAGATGTTGTTTCATTCTTCAAAAATTCTACAGGTGTAATTGGTGAAGTTCCTTTAGATCAAGTAGTCCCTTTAATTAATGAAGGTGCAGGAATGTTAACCTTTTTTGGACACTCAGCTCCTAGTACATTAGATTTTGATTTAGGGAATCCGAATGAATATCAAAACGATGGGAAGTATCCTTTCTTTTATGCTATTGGATGTAATACCAATAGAATTTTCGAAGTAGAATCTACTTTGAGTGAAGACTACGTCTTTATTGAAAACAAAGGTTGTATTGGATTTTTTGGTGCAACATGGATTACATCTTTAGGGAGTTTAAGTCAGTATGCAAGAGAATTTTATGATAATGTAGGAAATGATGAGTACGGAGCAACACTTGGAAAAATCATCAAAACAACTATAGATGACTATAGCCAGAGTAGTTCTTATACCGCTGAATTATTAAGAAATTCATTGGTATTGCATGGTGATCCAGCAGTGAAATTATATCCATACGAAACACCAGATTATATTGTAAATGATGTAGAAAGTAATATTGATCCATCTATTGTAAATATTCAAGAAGATAGTTTTGATCTTAATCTAGTTGTAACTAATTTAGGAAAAGGAATTAGAGACTCATTCAATATTCTTTTACAAAATGAATTACCAAATGGAACATTAATTAATTTAGGTACAAGAAGAATTGAAGCTCCTAATTTTCAAAGAACATATGTATTCCGTTTGCCTATTCAACCAACGAACTCAATTGGTTCTAATTATATTCAGATTTCCCTAGATTATGATGACGAAATATTCGAAGATCCTGCAGCAGCAGAATCTAATAATTTTGCTAAAGTGCCTTTCTTCGTTGTCTCTAATGATATATTTCCTGTTTATCCATATGACTTTAGTATCATTTCAGACAATGATCCAATATTAAAAGCATCTACAGCAAATGTATTTTCAGAAACATTAGATTATTATTTTGAAATTGATACCACTGAGTTATTTAATAGTCCTCTAAATGAATCTACTGTAATAACAGAATCAGGTGGAGTTTTAGATTGGAATCCAGCAATACCAATGATTGACAGTACGGTATATTATTGGAGAGTCAGTATAGATAGTACTGCAATAGCAGGAAATGGATTCAATTGGCATAACAGTTCATTTGTATATATAGATGCAAATCCTCCAGGTTGGAATCAAAGTCATTATTATCAATTTATCAAAGATGATTTTAATGATTATGAAATTGATCCAGTTTCCAGAACTCAATCTTATGGAGATCAAGAAAAGCAAATAGCTGTAGTCAATAATAGTTATCCTAATTTAGGATGGATTGAAATTGCTTTATTTGAAGAAGGATTTAAAGAAATAACAGCTTGGCCTTGTCCAGGGCATAATGAAGTCATTATTATGGCAATTTATGATCCTGTAACCTTAACGAGAAGGGTTAATCCTTCTAATGGGATGGGAGCAGCGCCAAATTGTTGGGATGTACCTATTGATTGGTTTATCTTTTATTCAGATTCGCCTGCCGAAAGAGCGAAGATTATGAATACTTTAAATACCGTTGCACAGGACGATGATTATGTAATATTCTATAATGTCTTTAGAGAAAATAATCCTCAAAATTTAGATGTGAATAACTGGGCAGCAGATTCTATTTCAAACAGTAACGGCGAAAATATATTTAATCTACTAGAAGCACAAGGAGCTTCTCAAATTAGAAATTTAGAAACAGAAGTAACACCTTATATTTTTGCGTATCAAAAAAATAATACAGAATTTTCTCCTATAGAATTAATAGGACAAGATCCTTCTGACGAGGTTGAAGCTTCGTTTGCTATTAAAGGACTTGGAGTTGAAGGTTGGATGTATTCAACAGAAATTGGTCCTGCTTCTTCTTGGGAAACTTTGTTATGGAATGTAGATGATTATGATCCGACAACAGAAAGTGTAGAAGTAGATATTATGGGCATTTCTGCCAATGGAACAGAAACCCTTGTAATGGATAATATCTCTGTATTTAATCAACCCTTATCTACAATTGATGCTGCACTTTATCCTAATATAAAGTTAATCTACCATTCTCAAGATACCATAGGTCATACCACTCCTCAATTGGATTATTGGAGAGTACATTATGTTCCAATACCTGAAGCAGCTTTGGTTCCGAATAAATTATTCACATTCCAAAGTGACACACTAGAACAAGGGGCACCTCTTGAAATTGCAATCGGAATAGAAAATATTTCGGATGTAGATATGGATAGTTTATTAATGTCTTATACCATTATAGGTTCAGATAATAGTCAAGTGATCACTACAGATCGAATTAAACCCTTAGTGAAAGGAGATATGATCGTAGGAGAATTAACGTATGATACGAGAAATCTTACGGGATTAAATCGAATCATCATTGAAGCAAATCCAAATGATGATCAAGTCGAATTACATCATTATAATAATATAGGTATCCGTGAATTCTTTATTAATAATGATCAACGAAATCCATTATTAGATGTAACATTTGATGGTAGAAGAATTATGGATGGTGACCTCGTTGCCTCTTCTCCAGAAATCATTATTTCTTTATTGGATGAGAATCCATATCTAGCTTTATCAGACACAAGTTTACTTCGTGTTTTCTTAACCGATCCAGAAAATAATGTTTCTGAATATTATGTAGACGGTTCTACGCTGATTTTCTTTCCAGCAGATGCAAATAATTTATCGCAAGAAAATAAAGCGAAAATGGAATTTCGCCCATCGCTTACTATAGATGGCATTTATGAATTAGAAGTAAGAGGCAAAGATGCAACAGGAAATAATTCAGGAGATTTAGCCTACAGGGTTCAATTTGAAATTGTAAATGAAGAATTAGTCTCTAATATGTTAAATTATCCAAATCCATTTTCTACTTCTACTCAATTTGTATTCACCCTTACGGGGAATGAATTACCAGATTACATGAAAATTCAAATCATGACGGTTTCTGGTAAAATTGTTCGTGAAATTACCATGGATGAATTAGGTCCATTAAGAATTGGAGATAATATCACGGAATATAAATGGGATGGTACAGATGAATATGGAGATAAATTAGCTAATGGTGTATATGTCTATAGAGTCGTGGTGAAAAAGGATGGAGAAGATTATGAAAAATACGATACTGGAACGAATAAATTCTTCAAACAAGGCTTTGGTAAAATGATGATTTTACGATAGCGTTTGATTTTGGGAACTTTAAAAAAGAAATTACCATTATTTTAAAAACAGCCTTATCTTTATCAAGAAGAATAAACAAATAGAAATGAATTTTAATTCAAATATAATGATCAATATTATTATTCGTAGATGTTAAACATCCGCAGGGTAATCTTATTGATATAAAAAAGCCTCTACGGATGAATTCCGTAGAGGCTTTTTCTTTTCATTCTCAAAAAGAAACGCATTTAATTTAATACATTTGCACCTTTAAAAATTCAGTCGAAATGTCAAATAAAAATCTAACAGAATACGAATTAGGAAACCTAATCGTCCGCTACCAAATAGAATTGGATTTTCTAGCCACTATAAAAGATCAAAATCCTGTTCAAATTAGCTACCGCATCAACGTAGCTAAAGATCAGATCAGACAATTAAAGGCTGAATTAAAAGCATTGAAAAATCCACAAAAACCTCTTGCTTTGAAAAAAAGAACAGTCGAAAAGACTGCTGTGAAAAAAGAAAGGGTAACATCTAAAAAGAAAAAGGTTTCATCAGTAAAAAAAGCAACTACAAAGAAGATAGAAACGAAAAAACCAACAGCAAAGAAACCGAAAACCCTTTCTACGTCAGCAACTAAAAAAGGAAAATATAAAACATATCCTAAATTAGATTTAGTAACTGTTGATAAAGAAATGTTAGCTTTCTGGAAAAAGCACAAGGTTTTTGAAAAATCTGTAGAAGAAAGACCGAAAGATAATTCTTTTGTTTTCTATGAAGGTCCTCCTTCAGCTAATGGACAACCGGGTATACATCATGTGATGGCAAGAACCGTAAAGGACACCTTTTGTAGATATCGTACCATGAAAGGAATGCGAGTGGAACGAAAAGCGGGATGGGATACGCATGGATTGCCCATAGAATTAAAAGTAGAATCAGAATTAGGCATCACCAAAGAAGATATCGGTAAAAAAATATCGGTAGATGATTATAACAAGAAATGTAGAGAAACCGTAATGCGTTTCACCGATCAATGGAATGATGTCACGACTAAAATGGGATATTGGGTAGATTTAGATGATCCATATATCACCTATGAAAATAACTATATAGAATCCGTTTGGAATATATTACAGCGTTTATATAAAAAGAATTTGTTGTATAAAGGTAAAAGTATACAGCCATATTCACCAGCAGCAGGAACAGGTTTAAGTTCTCACGAATTAAATCAACCTGGTTGCTATAAAGATGTAAAAGACACTACCGTTGTTGGTCAATTTAAAGTAAAAGCGGAAAAAGCGTCTGAGTTTTTATTTGATAATGAAAATGAAGATGTTCGTTTCTTAGCTTGGACAACAACGCCTTGGACTTTACCGAGTAATACTGCATTAGCCGTAGGCAAAAATATAAAATACGTCAAAGTCGATACCTATAACCCTTATACATTTGAAAGAGTATCTGTAATATTAGCCAAAGACCTTTTAGGGAAATGGTTCAAAGAAACAAACTTAAACGGCGATGTAGATGGATTTGCCACAGTAGAGAAAAAGGATAGAAATAAAATACCATATCAAATCATCAATGAGTATAAAGGATCACAATTAGCCGATGTAAATTATGAGCAATTGTTGCCTTATGTACAACCCAAAGGAGATGCCTTTAGAGTAATCATAGGTGATTTTGTTACCACATCAGATGGTACAGGTATCGTTCACATCGCTCCAACATTTGGTGCAGATGATAAACGGGTTGCAGAACAAAATGGAATCGTTCCTTTAACAGTAGATGATGAACAAGGTAATCCTGTACCTCTTGTGGATATGCAAGGTAAATTCGTAAAAGAAGCAGGACCTTTGGCCAATAAATACGTCAAGAATTATAAAGACGATCCTAATTATGTGAATACAGATGTAGATATCGCCGTACAATTAAAGACTGAAAACAAAGCCTTTAATGTTCAAAAATATGAGCACAATTATCCGCATTGTTGGAGAACGGATAAACCTGTTTTATATTATCCTTTAGATTCTTGGTTTGTAAAAGCAACTGCAGCTAAAAAAAGAATGGTTGAGTTAAATAAAACCATACAATGGAAACCAGCTGCAACAGGAGAGAAACGTTTTGGGAACTGGTTAGAAAACCTAAACGATTGGAACCTTTCTCGTTCGAGATATTGGGGAATACCATTACCGATATGGAGAAACAGTGAAGGAACGAAAGAAATATGTATTGGATCAATAGAGGAATTAGCAAAAGAAATAACTTTCGCGAATAAGAAATTAGGCTTAAAGCAAAGTGTACCTAAAGATTTACACCGTCCTTATATAGATGATGTTGTTTTATGTACAAAAGATGGAGAAAAACTAACCAGAGAATTAGATCTAATTGATGTATGGTTTGATTCAGGGTCTATGCCTTATGCTCAGTGGCATTATCCTTTTGAGAACAAAGAAAAATTTGAAAGAAACTTTCCAGCTAATTTCATTGCAGAAGGGGTTGATCAAACGAGAGGTTGGTTCTATACCTTGCATGCAATTGGTGTAATGGCTTTTGATAGTGTTGCCTACAAAGCGGTTGTATCTAATGGATTAGTATTGGATAAGAATGGACGAAAAATGTCTAAGCGTTGGGGCAATGCAGTTGATCCTTTTGTAACCATCGATAAATATGGAGCAGATGCTACTCGTTGGTATATGTTATCTAATGCGCAGCCCTGGGACAATCTGAAATTCAATGAAGAATATCTAGATGAAACACGAAGAAGATTCTTTGGTACTTTATACAATACCTATTCTTTCTTTGCCTTATATGCAAACATCGACAAATTCGATTACAGTGAAAAAGAAGTGCCATTAAATAAACGGCCAGAAATAGATCGTTGGATCATCTCCTTATTGAATTCCTTAGTCAAAGAAGTAGATGCAGATTACAATGATTATGAACCAACCAATGCTGCTAGAAAAGTACAATCTTTTGTATTAGATAACTTAAGTAATTGGTACGTTCGTTTATGCCGTCGTCGTTTCTGGAAAGGAGAAATGAGTACAGATAAATTAGCAGCATACCAAACACTATATACCTGTTTGGATACTGTTGCTAAACTAATGGCGCCTATAGCACCGTTCTTTGCAGATCGTTTATACCAAGATTTAAATAATGCAACAGGTAAAGAAAAGCACATATCAGTTCACTTAGCATTTTTACCTAAGGCAAATGAAAAAGTGATCGATAAAGAATTGGAACAACGAATGGATTATGCACAAAGAATATCTTCTTTGGTTCTATCCCTACGGAAAAAAGAAGTAATCCGTGTTCGTCAACCTTTGCAAAAGGTATTATTACCCATACTAGATAAATCTTTCCAAAAACAAGTAGAAGCAGTAAAAGATTTAATCCTTTCGGAAGTGAATGTAAAAGAATTTGAATACATCACGGATACTTCAGGTATCGTCAACAAAAGTATCAAAGCTAATTTCAAAACATTGGGAAGGAAATTAGGTAAAAACATGAAAGCGGTTTCTCAAGTGATCAATGGTTTTTCACAAGACAATATCGCTGAATTAGAAAGCAAAGGAAACTTTACGGTTAAAGCAAATGGAGAATCATTTGAATTAGGACTAGAAGATTTCATCATCACTTCTGATGATATACCAGGCTGGTCAGTAGCAAATGATGGTCCTTTAACAGTCGCTTTAGATATCACTTTAACGGAAGATCTTAAAGCGGAAGGGATGGCGCGTGAATTAGTCAATAGAATACAAAATTTACGTAAAGCCAAAGATTTCAATGTTACGGATAGAATCAAAGTTAATATCCAACATCATGATATGTTAGAAACTGCGATCAATCAATTTGGAGATTATGTAAAAGCAGAAGTTTTAGCAGATTCGTTAACTTTAGCTAAAAGTGTTAAAGGAGATATAGTCGATATGGATGGCGTAGATATTGTTTTTGCTGTACATAAAAATTAAAATACTTAATAGAAATAAAAAAGTCGGCTTGAATAATTATTCAAGCCGACTTTTTTATTTAACTTTTAGAGTCAAATAAATTTTAAGAATGATTAACGCTTTATTATATGCACCAGAATACAGACCAAACATGTCATCCATGATTCGGTCTGCGGAGTTTTATGGGATGAAAAAGATTTATATCTATGATAAAAATAATCTGCTTTCTCCCCCTAATAACAAAACATCTAGAGCAGATATGCAACACTTGGCCCGAGTTTGGACAGCTGGTGCGATTAATCATATAGAAGTAGTTGTCGTTGAAGATAAAATTGAATTTCTTAAGAATTACCCTGGTAGAAAAATTGCTACACTAGTCAATGAAACATCCCAATCTTTAAATGATTTTCAATTTCAAGAAAATGATTTAATCCTATTAGGAAGTGAAAAAGAAGGATTAGAACCAGAAGCGATCGAATTGATGGATGGGTCAGTTTATATCCCATCTTTAGGAGAAACACCTTGCTTAAATGTTGCAGTAACTTTTGGTGTTGTAGCGCATCAAGCTTTGAAATCAATAGGTTGATCTAAATTTTATATCTTAGAGTATATATTTTTAATACTAAACATATAAAAATGATGAAGACATTCAAGAAATTAGACAAAAAAGCTTTAAAAGAAATTAAAGGTGGCGCAACCCAAATTGTTATAGAAGATAACTTGATTATGAGATCTGAAATTGTGATTGAAGATGATATAATTGGGCGACCTCAAATTGTCATTGAAGACCAAGTTATTGGATAATCATAGAAATAAAAAAAGGCAGCTAAAAGCTGCCTTTTTTTATTTCCCAAATGAAGCTCCATAATACAAGAAAGGATAACTATCATCTACGCTTGGTAAACGCTTTTTTTCTTCTTCAGTTAATTGTGCATAAGCAGCCTTTACATACCATTGAGAATTATGAAAATGGACTTTCATTTTTGAATCAGTCATGAAAGCGTTATAGCGTTGACGATGTAATCTTACATCTTCTTTCGATCGTTTGTCAAAAAATGGGACTCGATTAAATTCAGTTGGATTAGTAGAAATATATCTTTCCTTGGTATCAAGATGTAATTTGTAATTTCCTTTTTCTGCACTTTCATACCAATTTCTTTTTCCATTATTTTTGTAAGGAGGAGTCCAAAGCATGGCAATCGGGTCAAGGAAATATTCAAAGCGTTGAATTTTATTCGGAAGTAATTCATCTACCTTATTCATAAACTTCTTACCTCCAATTGCTCTTGGAGAAGCATAAGTATATACATTTTGAATGGGGAATCCAAAACCTTCTAAATAAGCGGCAGAAAGGATAGACATGGCTCCGCCTAAACTATGTCCTGTAATCCAAATCTTTTTATTTTTCCCATCAAGTCTTTTTAAATGATCGATCAATTCATTTCGCATAATGACAAAACTGCCCCAAAAACCTTTATGAATTTTAATATCTTTTAAAGCACCATCTCCTTCAACCATTCCAATTTTAAAATCAGTCCCAGTCCACTCAGCCAATAGATCATCTCCAACGCTATCTGTTCCCCGGTAAACAATGAAAATAGCATCTTTTGTAGAAATTAAAATGACTTCTGGATCATATCCTTTTGTACTTATTGTCTTTGTACGTTTTATGAATAAAAGTGAAGCTAACTTTATCCTCAGGTTTAAAGTAATGAGCAAACCGAGCTTTAAAAGCACATTCGAAATTTTCTTCTATTACTTGTGTATTTTTAACTAACCATTCGGTTGATGTTAAAGTATCTCCAACCAAAGAATCTTTCAAAAAACGAAGTTGATAATCCAATCGTTCTGGATACATCAATTCGGTCATTTTTGCTAAAATAAAAGTATTTACATGATTGACTCCTTCTGCATGAATATCAAATTGAGCCATGCAAGCCTTTTCTTTTTCTGGTAATGGAAATGTAAAAAGAGAATTGTCACATTTTTGTTTCTGACCCCAGGAATTTATAAGGAAGAAGAATTGAATCAAAAAGAATAAATAGTATTTCATCAAAAAATATTTTTATTTCATAACGTAGCAAAGATTAAAATTATGAAGATCTGATGTATAATTATTCGTTATTTTTCTCTTAATGTAATGAAAATAAAAAGAGGCTGTCTTTACTTTTGAGACAGCCTCTTTTATTAAATTAATTCCTACCAGCTCTTACACCACCATCGGTATCCCAAATGGCTCCTGTAACCCAGGAAGTTTGGTCAGATAGCAAAAATACAATACTGTTTGCCACATCTTGAGCCGTTCCATTTCTACCAATAGGATGGAAACCATTAAATCCTATTAATGCTTTTTCAGCCTCTTCTTTTCCTCCAAAAACACCATGATAAACAGGAGTATTTACAACCGCAGGAGAAACTGCATTTACTCGTATATTATGGTCTGCTAATTCCATCGCTAAATGCTGAGTTAAGGAATGTAGTCCTGCCTTTTGCATGGAATAAGCAGATGAAGGAGTTGCTTTAACCGCTTGTTTTGCCCACATAGATCCTACATTTACAATAGATCCCCCTTTATTTTCTTTCATCTTTTTGGCAACTGACTGTGTTAAAAAGAAGAATCCTCTCTTTAAATCTAAATACGAATTATAATCTTCTTTGGTATGATCTAGAAAAGGTTTCGGACCAAATATACCTGATGCATTAACTAAAAAATCAATTTGACTTGTTGATTGTATCGTTTGGATTAATTGATCTAACTGATTGCTATCTGTTATATCTGCTTTATGTTTAAAAAGATTAGGCTGATTTGCGATTTTATCAATATTTCTGCCTACAATATGAACACTTGAACCACTAGCTAATAATTGTTCAGTAGTCGCTCTTCCAATACCGCTCGTACCACCAATTACGAATGCAACTTTATTTTTAAAATTTGTCATGAATATAAATTTAATATTTAAAAATAGACAGACCAGTCTGTATTATGTGAAATAAATTTTTTATAATATTTTAGAACATAAATTTTTAGTTTCTACTATCGGCCAATTCTTTTGATGTAAATAACTTTCTGCAACAGCACTCTCATACAAAAGATAAATTTGCTTTGAAAGTGACGGAATTAATTCTTGATTTATTTCTATATTTTCTTGAACTAAATGTGATATAAAAGTTATAAATAATTCCTTTTGATGTTTAATTTCTTTTCGAATCTTTTCGTTATGCTTTGGTATTTCGGAAACAGTTTTAATACACCAACATCCATTGAAATCTTTGTCATTATAAAAGGAAGACAGAAAATCGAATATGGCTAATACTTGTTTTTTCCCTTTAGGTTTAGCTATACAATATTTGCTAATTTCTTCAAGGAAAGTAGAATTTTTGAATTTTAAATAAGACAAACAAAGATCTTCTTTAGATTTGAAATGATTATATAAAGTTGCCTTTGCAATACCTGCTTCAGATATTATTTCATTAATCCCAGTAGAATTATAACCATTCTTATAGAATAGATTAGAAGCGGTTTCAATTATATTTTGTTTGACTTTTGACTGTTTCACAATTTAAAGATATATAAAATCCCAACATGAAATAGACAGACTTGTCTACTTTATGAAGAGATGGTAAACTACGGACAAATTTTTATAATAAATACTGTCAATAATTTGCATTGCTAATAGCTTTATCGTAATATTACGATGTATATGGGGAAAAGTAAAAAAATATTATTCACACAAAGACAAAATGACTTAGCCGATATGGCTAAAGCATTAGCGCATCCTGCTAGAGTTGCTATTCTAGAATTCTTATTACAAAAGGGGGCATGTGTATGTGGAGATATTGTAGAAGAATTACCTTTATCGCAATCGACAGTTTCTCAACACTTAAAAGCAATGAAAGAAGCAGGCATCGTAAAAGGCGAAATTGATGGACCTAATCGATGTTATTGTATTGATATGATTGAATTTGGAAAATGGTTTTCTAATATTAGAGGAATGTTTAATTGCTGTTGATTTTTTTTGGCTATAGCTATCGTAATATTACGATATATAAATATTATTTTTTAACTTAAAAATTAATGAAAATGAAAAAAGCAATGATAGTGCTTTCCGTAATTGGAGGCTTGGGCTTAATTTGTTTATTATGCTGCGGTGGAGGATGTTGTCCTACTGGCTGTTGCTAATAAATATTTAACCTTAATTTAAAAATAGGCGATGAGTTGCAATTTGTAGCTCATCGCTTTTTTTATAAATACTGCTTTTTGAATTCATAATGAATTGTAAATGAATGTATAATGACTTGTAATCTCAAAATAGAAATTAACGATTCTTAACCGATACCATACAATATTATCTTTTTATTAGTAGTCTTTTAACCCTTTATATACTTTTCCAGACGTCCTAGCCACATATATTTATTTCAACAACAAATAATATTAACGATAAAAATCAAGGTCATGGAAAAATCAATGTTAAACATCAAAACGATCATCTTCTTATTTGGAACTATTTTTCTATTTAATAGCTGTATGTATAAATCAGTTGGAGGCTTACAGCATATTAAGAAACCAGAGAAAGCAAATTCAATAGCAATTAAGTACGATTATAAAACGATTTATTCTTATGGAGAAACCATTCCATTTGGTATAGAAATGATTGCGAAAAGAAAAGTGAAGAAGACCCCTGGGTATTTACGGGGGAAATTAAGCTGGGAGAACTTTAATGTAGAAGTTGAAGGGGGATCTTTTCATGAAGGAGTAGTTTATATTGAAGAAGGTAATAAATCGGATGTGAAAGAAGTGATCTTATATGTAGAGTTAAAAGGAAATACTACTTTGAATACCCGAAAAACAATTCCATTAAGGAATATCGAAGAAATTGAAATAGAATATGATAAATCTAATGCTCTATTAGGTCCAAGAGGAAAAATAGAATTAGGTATAACCAATGTATTTGATAATAATGAAATCACGCAGACCGAAGGTTTTCTAAGAGGTGATAAAGAATGGAGCTTGTATTCAGTAGAAGTAGAAGGAGGAACTTATAGAGAAGGTGAAATTATAATTGGGTTTCCAGAGAATCATAAAGTAAAAGTAATTGCTTCATTGTTATCTAATCCTACATTAAAAACGGAGTTGACGATTCCATTAGATTATAAAGGGAAATATTCTGCTTATTATGATGGAAAATCAGGAAGACATGGTAGAAGAGGAAACAATGGATTTTGGGGGCAAAAAGGAAGAAAGTTTAGTTCAGTTGGCGGAGATGGCGGACAGGGTAGAAATGGAGGCCATGGTGAAAATGGTAGAGTCGGTGAAAATGGTATGGATGGAGAAGCAGTAGATGTTTACGTATCAGCTGAAGAGAACAAAGAATTAGGAATAACCATCGTTTCCGTATTAAGTATTGGTAAATATTCAGGAAGAAAAAGTGTTGCTAAATTTACACCAGAAGGTGGAAGTTATTTGATATATGCAAGAGGTGGTCATGGCGGTCATGGCGGAGATGGTGGCATTGGCGGCAGAGGCGGAGATGGCGGTAGAGGAGATGATGTAAAAAAAGTGACGCATAAAGATGGTACCACTACAGAAACTTGTGGAGTAGGAGGCAATGGTGGCTTTTCAGGGCATGGAGGTGATGGTGGTGATGGCGGAATCGGAGGAAAAGGTGGGACAATAACTTTCCATATAGATGAATCTGCATCGGCGTATCAATATTTAATTCGATATGATGTTTCTGGCGGCAGAGGCGGAGATGCAGGAATGGCTGGCTATTCAGAGAATCCAGGACAAGGAGGAAAAGGAGGCTGTAGTAATGGTAGAGATGGAAGAAGAGGAAGAACGGGAATGAGAGGATTTAGAGCTCCAGATGGATATAAAGGACCAACGCCTATTTATATAAAAGAACCTGTAAAAATAGATTGGGAAAAAATGGCACAAACCTAATATTCTATTCAAAATAAAAAAAAGGGGAAACGCTAAATGCATTTCCCCTTTTTTTATAGTTCGTTTTTATATAACTTCAAGAATAAAATGAATTAAATTACAATGAATAATTTACTAAAAATTCTCTTAATAATACTAATCTTTTCAGCTTGTCAGAACCAAGAAATACCTAAAGAAAATTTATCTAAAGATGATATAAACACAGAAAGAACTGAAATTGATAATAACTCAATAGAATCAAATAATACAAATGAAATCGAATTTGAAAATCAACACCTTATAGGGAAAAATGATTTATCAGAATTAGAATATCTGATAAGTTTTATTCCAAAAGAGTATAAGGTTTTAGATTTTGAATATGGCGATCTTAATCTAGATGATCTGACAAATGATGTAGTACTTATAGCACACAATCCTAATGCAGAATTAAATAAAGAAGATCAGAAAAGACTCCTGTTTCTATTCATGCGAAATTCTGAAGGCAAATTGATTCTAGAAAAAAGAAATGATAATGTTGTTTTATGTTCTAATTGTGGTGGAGTGATCGGAGATCCTTATCAAGATATAGTCATTAAAAATGGATACTTTTCCATAGAGCATTATGGTGGGAGTGCGATGAGATGGACAGATATAATAACATTTAAATATAATAAAGGAGAAAGGAATTGGTTTTTGCATAAAAAAGGAGGAGAACATTTTCATATGAGTAATCCAAAAGAGACAAAAGAAAAGATAAAAACAAAGAAAGATTTTGGTACAATTTTGTTTGAAAATTATAAATAATAATAGAATCTTATTTGTAATTTTTCCGTACACACATACACACAAAAGATTTTATCACTAAATTCATAGGGCAATTTAAGATATGTTGAAATCATCAATGGAATTAAACCATGATTATTTCTCTCGAATCGTTACGATTATTGGAGAGCAGACGCTCCTACGCCCGAATGATTATTCTGACTCACTTTTATCTGCATGTATCCATAAAAGAATGTTAATCACTCGCGTTCTTAACGTTCATGAATATCTTAATTTCTTAAAAAACAAAAAAGAAGAAATTTTTGAATTAGGTCGATTAATCATTACAAAAGACAAGCAAGTTGAACATGAGAAATTATACAAAACACTATTCGAAAGTTCTTTTGATGGTATAATTCTTTATAATGTTTTAGAAAATAAAATAGTTGAAACTAATTTAGCTATGAGTACCATCTTTGGTTATACTGAAGAAGAATTTAAAACATTAGATCCTATTGAATTTTTATATGATTCTCCCAAAGATGGCAATGATATCAGTGAAATATTAAATAATACTTTACAACAACTCGCATTAGGTTCTGAGTTTAATTATTCATTCGAACATGAACGAAAAAATGGAGAAGTATTTCATGCAAATGTTACGTTATTACCCATTGAATTAAAAAATATCCCACATGCATTAATTGTTTTTAGAGACATTTCTGAGATCGTGATTAGAGAGCGTCAAGTTCAAGAAAGTAGAGAAGGGTTTCAATCTATATTTAAAATGAATCCTTTAGGGATTTCTGTTGCGAATATGGATAATGTTATTATCGAATCCAATCAAGCTTTTGTAGATGCTTTTGGTTATGAAAAAGATGAATTAAATGGTGTTTCATTTGAAGTCTTAACCTATAAAGAAAGAAAAGGGAATGTTGAAAAAGTTGAAAAATTATTAAAAGGAGAAATAAATCATCTCGAATTAGAAAAAGAATACAAGAAAAAAAATGGAGATGTAATCCTTACCAAAATCTGGGTTAATCTTTTTGAACGAGACAATGAACGTTTTTTCTTGACTTGTATCCAAGATATTACGCAAGTCAAAAGAAATGAACTAGAAATAAAAGAAAAAGAAGAAAGGTATAAAGCTTTATTCAATAATTCTCAAGTAGGAATAGTTGTAATTAATTTCCAAAACAATGAAGCAATTGATGTGAATCCAGCAGCTGTAAGAATGTTTGGAAAACCAAGAGAAGAATTATTGGTCAGTAGTATGCCCAATCAAAGTCCCATGTACCAACCAGATGGTAGAAAATCTGCGGATAAAGTTCATGAAATTCTAACAGAATTTAAAGCGACTCTAGAAGAAATCAGTTTTGAATGGCAATTCGAAAGAAAAGAAACGGGTGAATTATTTGATGCCATAGTAACATTTTCTCCCATTACTTTGGCGGGTAAAACTGCTGCAGTAATGTTCGTTAATGATTTGACAGAACGCTTAGAAACTGAACGAAAAATATCTAAACAAATTGAAGAATTAGATCGAAAAAATAAAGAATTGAAAAACTATATTAGTTCTAACATGGAGCTAGAAAGTTTTGCTTATGTTGCTTCACATGATTTAAAAGAACCGCTCCGCTCGATATCTAGTTTTACTGAATTATTACAAAGAAGATATGGAGATCTTTTTGATGATAATGCCAAAGAATATATGGGCTATATCACAAAGAGTGTTCAAAATATGAATGATCTAATTCATGACCTTCTAACCTATTCTAGAGTCACAACAGAAGAATTGGACGTAAGAGAATTAGACATGAATAAAATGGTTTCTGATTTGATTGAATTGCACATGCTTCAAGAAAATCCGAAGGCGGTATTTACCTTAGAGCAATTACCAAATGCTTTAAATTTTAACAAAACGAAATTAAGACAAGTCTTTCAAAATTTAATTGGCAATGCCATTAAATTTAAAAAGTTAGGAGAAATGCCAGAAATTCATATTACTTGTAAAGAAAATAGAGACAATTGGCTGTTTACAGTAGAAGATAACGGGATCGGTATATCGAAAGAATATCTAGAAAAAATATTCTTAGTTTTCAAAAGACTTCATACTAAAATGGAATATGAAGGTTCAGGTATTGGCTTAGCCATTTGTAAAAAAATCATTGAACAACATGGCGGTGAAATTTGGGTAGACTCAGAAGAAGGAAAAGGTTCTCGGTTTAATTTTACGATCAAAAAAGGTCTTCAAAAATTAGTGTCCTAAAAAGCATCCCCATCTTTAAATGTCGTTCGATCAGAGGAATAGCCTTCTGGGAAACGTGCTTTTAATTTTTTAATATTGGCTTCCATTACTTCTTCTAATGTAAAATCAAACTGCGTACACAGAGCAGAAACATACCACAATACATCTCCCAATTCTTTCTTGATTAAATCCTTATCTATACCTCTTTGATGATAGATTCCTTTTTTTATTAAATCAACAACTTCTCCTGATTCACCTGCTAATCCTAGAGCATTCCAAGAAATCATGACTTCCTTATCCTTGATTTCAAAATCAGGTTTATCAATTAATGTTCTTCCTGCGAGTTCTTGGTATTTATTGGCTTTCATGTAGGTAGTTTTAGTTTAAAAAATGTAAATGAAAATTGGAAGGCAATTTAATTCTATATATTAATTTAGTTGATATCTTTATTTAAAAAAAAACAACGATGAAAAAAATACTATTATTCATTTTTATTGTTCTTTTCTCAAGCTCATGTTCTAAAGAAGAATGCATTGAACAAGAGAATATTACTGATATTTGGTATTTTGTATTTGTTGGAAATAGTAGTTACTTAGAAATAACAAACACAGAAATAAAAGGGAATTTAATCGAAAATGGAACCTATGTATTAAACTGCAATGAAGTAATTGTTGATCCTCCTTCTCTAAATGATACTTATTCTTTTAAAATAGTAAGCGTTTCTGAGTCAGAATTAATAATAGATACAGGACAAACGTATAGAACTTATTATAGATAGAAATAGTAGTTAATTATAAAAACAAAGTCCTCTTACTAAACAGTAAGAGGACTTGAATATAGAGGTCGCGGACGGATTCGAACCGCCGTACAAGCTTTTGCAGAGCTCTGCCTAGCCACTCGGCCACGCGACCCTATTAATTATTGCGATTGCAAATATAAATGTTTTTTATTTATAATGCTACACCTAATCAAAAATCATATAGATCTTTTTTATAAAACAGGATTTCTAAAAGAATAGTTCCTAGAATTATAAGTTCGTTTTCTTCTTCTTTAATTTATTTTTAAGCGTATAATAATCAAGAAAATACAAAACTTTGAGTGTAATTGTATTGGTTTGAGGTGCAGCACCAAATAGTTTGAAATTCTGAAAATAATTAATATCCGTATTCTCATCATCGGAATTAAAAATGGCATTTTTCCAAACTAATACTAAATCACTACCAGGCGCAAATCTCCACTTATAAACCATATCAATGGTAAAAGCATTAAAACTAAAATCCGTATTACCTGAATAATCTGAGGGCAACAATCGTCCTTTGTTATTTAATAAATGGTGAGAATCATAATTTACTTTTGACCAATAGTGCCTTGCTTCTAAAGTGACACCCATATTACGATTGAATATATAATTCGCACTAAGTGTATTGACAATCGTTGTAATATCTCTAATCCCAACTACACTTTCATCATTGTTGTCATAATCTGCAAAGCCAACATTATTATTTTTGATTTCATAATTCGTTGACCAAATGGCAAAAAGTTTATCATTAAATCTAAATCTAGGGGAAAGCCTCATCTCAATATCATACCTCCCTTTTTGATTAGCCTGAGCAAATTCAAAACGAAAATCATAAGCGAATTTCTTACGATAATCAGAAGATAACCAACTATTCAGAGAAAAATATTGCGGAATATCTAAATAACTTTCAAAATTATCATCTTGACGTGGTTCAAAATAATCTCTTTGCCGAACTGGACTGAAATTAAGTGAATATCCAAAAGCGAAGAATGTTTTTCTTACATAATAATTATTAATGTTTACGCCAAAATTCGAATAATAACTTGGAGCATAAAGCATACTGTAATACAAAGAGACATTTAACCCTGCATTATTGAATTTGCCAAAAGGTTCATATTGATTAAAATTCATGAATGTTCCCATTGAACGCTCATTATTATTATATAAAAAACCCAAATCATTGGGATTGTAAGTATCACTTTCTACATTATAAAAAGCACCATAATTTAATTTTCCTCCAGTTTTAGATACTTCTAATCCGTAGGCATGACCCAAATCAGTATCAATTCCTCCTTCGGCAATATTCTTGGTATAAATCTGACTCAATTTTCCAGAACCCTGAATATTCACTGTTCTTTTTTTATTGTTGACACCAAAAACAACAGCTGTTGAATTTGCATCATAATCATCACCAAAACGCATTGTGTTGGCATTGATTAAAGAGACAAAAGAATTGTTTTTTAAATTTTGATCAAAAACAATCACATTATAATTCGTGTTGGGATTGGTTTGGAATTCTCTTTTATTGCCTGATAATGTATCGACAATAATGGCATGTGCTTTTTGAGTAATGGCATTAAACACACCGATTCCTAAACCATTGTTAGTTCGACCAGATAATTTTAGCGCATTAATTAAGGGGGTTTCAATGGGGTTAGAATCAATTTTTTCATTTTCGTTTAGATCATCTTCAGCATCATAAAAGTTTAAGGGTCTTCCTCCAATTCTCCTTGAATAAAATAATCTTCCTTTATTGAATAATTCTGTTCCTTCTGTAAAAAAAGGACGATTTTCATCAAATCGTATTTCAAAGGC
The DNA here is from genome assembly GCA_020627985.1 of Saprospiraceae bacterium. Lineage (GTDB taxonomy): Bacteria > Bacteroidota > Bacteroidia > Chitinophagales > Saprospiraceae > JAHDCE01. Next base: position 8,880 of record JAHDFV010000002.1, on the reverse strand, counting down.
AGAAAGGTTTAAAACCTGATCATCTTGTACCACATCTCCAAAGTTGGGAATCAACGTCATGTCTAGTGTAAAGGCATCGTTTAAACCATATTTGATATCCATTCCTCCTGCAATGTTCCTTCCTGTTTTACTTGAAGGATCACCGTTTTTTTCTCTATAATGATCTACAGTTGCTGCAACATAAGGAGTGGCTTGCAAGCGAATAGGAGATTTAATATTTTTAATCCCTTTTAAGATTCCAAACTGATTTAACAATCCATCTACAGCAGGATCAATTGGATTCCACCAAGATTGAGAACGTTGTCTTCTAACGACTCTAGAAAAATTGACATGCCATTTTTGTTCTTCAGCGGAAGGGAAACGTAAGGCAGAAAAAGGAATTTCCATTTCTATAATCCACTTGTCATCATGTAGCGTGACATCGCTTTTCCATACGGAATCCCAGTTTTTATCCCAACCCTGAGATGATAACTTCATATCATATTGAATGCCTGCTGCTGAGACACAAAAGAAAAGACCATTTACACCATCCATATAATTATCAAAACCAATCGCAAACCAATCAGTATTTGTATTTCCAAAAGGACCTCTAAATCGTTGACTTCCTTCATCTCTCAAACACAATTGTCTAAGAATACTATCTTTTGAAACTTCATGAAGTACCGCACTGACATAAATACTCGCATCATCGTATAAAATTTTCACCTCCGTTTTATTGGTAGAAATAATATTCGGGATCGGTTTTTCATCTGTAAATTGATTGGCAACTTTTGCTGTTTGCCAATCTGATTCATTTAGAATACCATCTATTTTTATAGATGAAGAAATACGGGTCGCTTCTAGTTCATTCTTTAGATCAGATTGAGAAAAAGTTGATGAAATAAAGAAGAAAAATACAATAGAAAAGCAGTATAAATAATTCATTTTGATAGAACTAAGCGGCTGATAAATGGTTTCGTTTTGCAAAGATGTTACAATAATGTTTATAAAATCAATAGCTTGAGGCAACTAAATGATGAAAGCAAGCATCTTTGTGATATAAATAAAGACTTTATAACAAAGAAAGGGTTGCAATTCTGTACTTATGATTTCATTAATGTTGAAACATGCAGAGAAGCTCAAATTAATACTTATTTTTGCGGCACATATTAAAATTATTTATAAAATGAATGTTTCGAAATTATTCCTAGGTGTTTTCATGTTTAGTCTTCTTTTATTAATGGGTTGTAAAGGAACACAAGATTTAGTGAAAGCTGAACCTGTTGAAGAAAGAACTTTATCAGAAATTGTAGTGACTCCTGAACCAGAGCAAGATGAAGTGAGTTTAGAATTACCACCTTATGCAGCAAGTGTAAGAAGAACCAATGATTTATTACATACCAAATTAGATTTAAAATTCGACTGGTCTAAGCAGCATGTTTTAGGTAAAGCTTGGTTAGATCTTAAACCTTTGTTTTATGATACAGACGAATTAGTATTGGATGCTAAAGGTTTTGATTTAGCAAAAGTTCAAGTGAATGGTAAAGATGCTAAATATGATTACAAAGATGAAATCATGACCATTGACTTAGGAAGAACTTTCTCTGCTAAAGAAAAATATCAAGTATATATTGAATATACTGCAAAGCCGAATGAAAGAACCTATGGTGGAAGTTCTGCGATTACTTCAGAAAAAGGTTTGTTCTTTATTAATCCAAAAGGAGATGAAGGAGATAAGCCTCAGCAAATTTGGACGCAAGGAGAAACAGAAAACAATTCTGCTTGGTTCCCAACAATAGATAAACCCAATGAAAGAACGACTCAAGAAATGTATGTAACGGTACAAGATCGTTTTAAATGTTTATCCAATGGTAATTTGGTTTCTTCTAAAAAGAATGCTGATGGGACAAGAACAGATTATTGGAATATGGATTTACCGCATGCTCCTTACTTATTCATGTTAGCTATTGGTGAATTTGCAGTTGTAAGCGAAAAATGGGAAGGGAAATTATTAGAATATTATGTAGAACCTGCTTATGAAAAAGATGCAAAAGCGATCTTTTCTAATACACCAGAAATGTTGACTTTCTTTTCTGATTTTACAGGTGTAAAATATCCTTGGCAAAAATATTCTCAAGTGGTCGTTAGAGATTATGTTTCTGGTGCAATGGAAAATACAACAGGTGTTATTTTCGGAGATTTTGTACAGAAAACAGAAAGAGAGCTAATTGATAACCATAATGAAAGAATTGTAGCACACGAATTAATGCACCACTGGTTTGGTGATTATGTGACTTGCGAAAGTTGGGCAAATTTAACGATGAATGAGGGTTTTGCTAATTACAGCGAATACCTTTGGTTTGAACATAAATATGGAAGAGATGCCGCTGATTATCACTTAATGGGAGAACAATCAGGTTATATGATGTCTTCTGCTCAAACAGGTATGCACCCTTTAATCCACTTTGGATACAATGACAAAGAAGATATGTTTGATGCACACAGTTATAATAAAGGTGGAGCCATTTTACATATGTTAAGGAAGACAGTTGGAGACGACGCGTTTAAAGCAGCCCTTAAGTTGTACTTAACGGAAAATAAATACTCAGCTGTTGAAGCTCATGATTTGCGTTTAGCTATGGAAGAAGTTTCTGGGATGGATTTAAATTGGTTCTTCAATCAATGGTATTTCAAGCAAGGACATCCTTCTTTGGATATTAATTATGATTATGATGCAACAAACAAGGAAGCGATTGTAAAAATAGAGCAAACACAAGATCCAAAAGAACACCAAGCTGTTTTCGTTTTACCGATGGCAGTTGATATTTATACGAGTGCAGGGAAACCTACTCGTAAGATGATTCAAATGGATCAGCGTAAACAAGAATTCCGTTTCAAAGTAGGATCAAAGCCTAAATTAGTCATTGCAGATGCAGAGCATTATTTGTTAGCAGATATCAATGAGACGAGAACAGAAGAAGAATATGTTTTCCAATTTAATAATGCTCCTTTATTTCATGATCGTTATTCTGCTTTAGCAGGATTAAAAGGAAAACCTTCAGCTGTAACAGTTGGAGAAAAAGCATTGGATGATCCATATTGGGCAATAAGAAATGCTGCCTTAAAAAATATAAATATAGCTGATAACCCTGCAATCTTATCAAAAGTAGAATCAATGGCAAAGAACGATAAACGTTCTCAGGTAAAAGCTTCTGCTTTATTGATGTTAGCTGAAACAGGCGATACTAAATATGTAAGTGTAGCTAAAAATGCAGTAGATAAAGAAAGAGCTTATCCTGTAGTTTCTGCGGGTTTAGAAGCATTAACTAAACTGGATAAAGCTGAAGCAGCTAAATATGCTGCTAAACTAGAAAATGAAACGAATGGAAGTATCATTTCTGCAGTTGGAGGTATTTATCAAGATAGCGGAGACATGTCTAAATTATCATTCTTTGAAAAAAATATTGATAAAACAAGTGGATACGGTACCATTAATTTCTTAGCAAGTTATGCAGAATTATCTAAAAAAGGAGGTGCTGATCAAATGTTGAAATCAGGTCAAAATTTAGGTAAGATGGCATTGAATATGAATGATTCTCCTTGGAAAAGATTTGGAGCAACTAAAGCATTAGATGATTTGTATCGTACATTAAAGACATCAGGTGATACGGATAAAACGATGTTGCTGAAAAAATTAATTGGAGAAATTAAATCTGCTGAAACCAATAATCAATTAAAAGGATTATATAATAATTTTGGTTTATAGTACTTTATGTATTACGCTCTAAGATTATGTTAGAGTAGATAATTTAAGCGGGGAAACATTAACAAATGTTTCCCCGCTTTTTAATTTTTTGGTATCGTTTTTGAAATATAATCGTTACACTACAAAACGATACGACTGACCACATTAGGTCAGGAATACCTTTCTCGATTTTTTACACATTACATTTATACTTCTAAAGAAGTATCCCAGCACTATTTAACTTTTATAAACCTTTCCGAAAATAAGAACCGATTTATTAATTGGGTTTAATTGTATTGCCATGAAGAAAGTAAAAGAAAAAGGAACAGTAAGAAAATTATTATCTAAGAAGATTAATCTTAAGATTAAGAAATCCGAAATAAAAAACAACCATCAAATCAATGAAGGGGGTTATATTTGGGCAGGATAATAACATCCCCTCACAAGGATGATATAGAAGGGTAACAGGAAACTGTTATCCTTCGTCTTCTAGCTCTTTAATCGTTGTGAAATTTTTAATATTCCCAAATTGTTGCTCAAGCGCTCTTTTTAATCGGAGTTTCTTACGCTCACTTTTCTCAAATTCTTCTTTTACCCTTCGCTTAGAATTTTCCATTGTATAATCCTCTGTAGTTCCTTTAATTTTGTAATGCAAATTGAACCATCCATTCTTAGCTTTAATGGGTTTAGATCCTGCTTTCTTAAATAATTTTTTCATCATGACTTGCCCCGCATTAACTTTGACATTATAGTCGATCTTTTGATCGAAAGAATGTTCTCCACTTAGTGTTAAATTCAAAGCATTACTTTGAATAAGCATTACGGGTAGATAAAAAGTCTCTTCTTTTATTTCCATCCAATTGCGAGTGTCTGTAAATCGGATATGACGTAGATCTTTAAGTTTTACAAATTTTGAAAAACTCTCTAACATTTCAAAATTGATCAACTCTCCATCTTTAATATGAGTATCTGCTAAAACATGAAGTTTGTCAGATAAAAAATCACCTTCTGTGCTCCAAAAAGCGTTAATAGCTATATTAGAATTAATTTTTCCTTTTAAATTTTTATGAGTTAGATAGTCTTGACCAAAATTATCAGTTTGCTTAAAAAATTCTGTTCCATCTATATCTTGACAAACTAATTTTGCTCTAAGAATAGGAGCTTTTTCCATGAAAATAATTCCATCTAAATCGAAAGAACCATCCATGGCAAATAAACCGCCATCTACAATGAATTCATTATTTCGAATGGTCAATTTTCCTTTAAAATCTTTTCCTTTTATTTTGCCATAGCTAAATTCTTCAATACTGGATTCAATCGTACCGTCTAAGTAATTGGTAAATTTCTCTCTGTTTTCATATTGTTCTGTTTTTAGCGAATCATATACTTCTTCTGCTACACTTTCTTCATCAGGTACAGATGACATATTCAGAATGCGTTGAAGATCTAATTCCTCTGCATCTAGTTTTGCATTAAAGATTAATTTTGCATCCTTAGAATTTAAGGAATCAGATAAAAGAACAGGAATTAAGTTTTTAAAAGATCCATTTATTTCGAATTCAGAGCCTGCTCCTTCAATAATCATTTCTCTAACATCTAAATCATTATCACTTAGTTGGAAAGCACCTCTGTCTACAATGATTTTTTCTCCATTAATTTTAAGCATGGCATCATCAAATTCTATCAAGCCATTTGATTTGACACGATAGATTAAATTGGGGTTAATCATTTCATCATAATGTCCTTTTAATTCTAAATTTTGGATTTCAATATCTCCACCTCCAGCAGTAATGATATTTGAACCAAAAGATTTGTAAACGGCATCTAAAGGGATTGCACCATTGAAAGATAAATCCACAAATGGATCATCCAAATTGGCAACTTTTAATTTTAATTCGATTAATTCTCGTTGTAAGTATCCTTTAAAATCTTTGATTTCAAGTAAAGTGGACTGATTCGTACGATCTTTACCATTAGTATATTCTGCATTGAAGGTTAAATCTCTAAAAGGAGAAGCGAGCTGAGGTCCACTTATACTTCCATCTTCTAAACCCAAATTAATATTAATAGCAGGTTGCTTATTGTCTGATTTTCCTTTGATGGTTCCTTGGAATGTAAAATCGCCTTTGCTTTTAAGACCAATTAAATTTTCCATATATCCTTCGGGCAAAAGACCAATAAGAGATTGCATGGTGCAATCTTTTCCATCAAATGTAAGATCATAATCAAAAGCATTGATGTCTTTTTTTACGTCTCCTTTTATCTGAAATTTATTGTCTTCGATGGTTAAAATGAAATCTTTAATATCATAATTTTCATTTTTTAAATCTACATCTACATCAGCATTGTATTGTATGTTTTTATTGGCAAAATATTTTCCTTCAATCGTTTCGTAAAATTCTGTTATCAGTTCTGCATCGCTTTTAAGGATAAAGCGATTTCCTGAAAATTCACCAGCCATATTTGCATAACCAATATTAACTTTAAGATCACTTTTTTCTTTTTCATCCATATAGATGAGCTCCATTTCATTTAAACGAGCTTCCTCTAATTTTAAACTTAATTCGTTTTCTTCTTCTTCAGATGTTGAATTGTTCTCTTTAAAAATATCATAATTGAAATACCCTTTGTTATCTCTTTTTAAAAAGATAGCACCATCATCTATGACTACAGAACTAATTTTAATTTTTGAACCAAAAAGACTGAATAATTTGAAACGAAAGGCGAGTTCTTTGGCTTCTAGCAAAGCGGCTTCATTGTTCTTATCTGGTATAGTTACATTATGAAGTGTAACGGCAGCATTTGGAAAGTGTCGAACTAAAGTCAAATCATAATTATCTACTTTAATTTCATGTTTTACACTTTTATTTAATTCACTAATGACTGCATTCCCGATACGATCTGCAAAGAAGGATGAACCAAATAATACTAGAATGAATAGGAAGGTTAAAATAATAAAAACCCAAAGAGAAAATTTGAAAAATTTACGTTTAGCCGACATAGATATAAATTGATTGCCTCAGAAGATGAACTACAAATGTAATACGAATTTTAAGCATATGAAGTTCAAAGACTTAAACATTTCATTTCTAATTTTATTTTAAACATGAATGAATAAAAATAATTTTGTTTTAACACTCTATAAATTACCAATTTCTGAGAAAGTCGTTTACATTTGTTCCAATAGTTCTTTAATGCTATTAGTGCTTATCAAGAAAGGTGGAGGGTGTTGGCCCGAAGAAACCTTAGCAACCCTATCCATTTTTTGGAAAGAAGGTGCTACGTCCATCCTGAATAATCAGGACAGATGAGTCGGAAAAAAGAAGTTTTAAATTATCAATGATATTAAAAAGCTCTTCCGGTACATCTGGGAGAGCTTTTTTAGTGCAAATAACAAATGGTAAGAGATAATATAAACACAACATAAACGTATTTGAAGTAGATGAAAGTAACAGAGTATTTTAAAGAGAATAATAAAACACATATTTCATTTGAAGTACTACCACCTTTGAAAGGAGGAAGTATGGAGAAAATATTTAATACACTAGACCCTTTGATGGAGTTTAAACCTCCTTTTGTGGATGTGACCTACCATAGGGAAGAATACATTTATAAAAGAAGACCGAGTGGTTATTACGAAAAAACGTCTATTCGTAAAAGACCAGGAACGGTTGGTATTTGTGCTTCAATCATGCATCGATATGGGATAGATGCTGTTCCTCACTTAATTTGTGGCGGATTTACCAAAGAAGACACAGAAAATGCTTTAATCGATTTGAATTTCCTTGGAATACAGAATGTATTAGCCTTAAGAGGTGATGCTAGGAAATTTGATGGAAAATTTATTCCTCAAGAAGGAGGTCATGAATATGCTTTAGATCTTGTAAAGCAAATTCAAGCCATGAATGAAGGGATTTATATGGATACTTTTATTAAGGATGGAACGAAAAGTGATTTCTGTATAGGTGTTGCGGGTTATCCAGAAAAGCATTTCGAATCTCCTAATTTTGATATGGATTTACATTTCTTAAAAGCTAAAATAGATGCAGGGGCAGATTATGTAGTGTCTCAAATGTTTTTTGATAACGAACGATACCTAAGTTTTATTAAAAAATGTCATTCGATTGGAATTAATGTACCCATTGTACCTGGATTGAAACCCATTACAAAGGTTAGCCAATTGAATTCCTTGCCTCGCTTATTTTATGTTAATCTTCCTAATGATTTAATTAAAGAATTTTCTAAATATTTGGATGATAAAGAAAAATTTAAAGAAGTAGGAATAGAGTGGTGTATTGCCCAATCGAAAGAATTAAAAGCTGCGGGTGCTCCTTGTTTACATTATTATACTATGGGAGATACGAAGACGATTCGTAAAATATGTGAAGCAGTATTTTAATAGATTTGAAGATATTAAGATATAAATCCACTTTGTTTTTATATCTTCAATTATAACTAAATAGGGTTGAGTATGGTATTCAATTTAAACGAAAGAGAAACTATTGCAAATAAGTTTATTGCTGAATTGCGAAGTATTGAGATACAAGGAGATAGACTTCGTTTTAGAAGAAACCTAGAACGAGTAGGCGAAGTGTTAGCCTATGAAATATCTAAAACGCTAGATTATGAAGAAGTAGAAGTAGAAACTCCTATGGGGATTGCTACTATTAATATTCCTTCGGATCGAATAGTTTTAAGTACCATTCTTCGAGCAGGATTACCATTACACCAAGGTATATTGAATGTATTTGATGAAGCAGATAATGCCTTTGTTTCTGCTTATAGAAGACATCATAAAGATGGTTCTTTTGAAATTAAATTAGAATATGTTTCCTGCCCATCTATTGAAGGGGCTGTTTTAATTTTAGCCGATCCTATGATTGCGACAGGAGCTTCTATTGTAACGACTTTAAGGGAGTTGGCGATTTATGGAAAACCGAAAGCTATACATGTTGCTACGGCTATTGCTGCGAAACCAGGTTTAGACCATGTCAGAAGATATTTTCCTAAAGCGAATTTATGGATAGGAGCCATTGACGAAGAATTAACCGCAAAATCTTATATCGTTCCAGGTTTAGGAGATGCTGGAGATCTTTCTTATGGCTCAAAAGTTCAGGATTAATAAAGTCGAAATTTGACAAAACAAAAAGAAGCAT